>NZ_JBNBZD010000008.1:0-170297 GCF_049804075.1 Brevibacterium sp. FAM 24630 | reverse complement strand
TTCGATGCTGGGGTACCGTACTCCGGCCGAGGTTGAAGCCGAGTACTTCGAGGACAACGAAGTGCTTGCCGATGCTGCCTGATCACTGAACGACCGTTCATCCTCCACAAAAACCGGGACTTGACACTCCTTCCTCCTCATGCGTGGAAGTCTGGGCCTGGGTGGGATCAATGAGTTCAAGGCTAGGACCGATCTCGATCACTGAAACACCCTGTAGGCCGTGGAGGGATGTGATGATGTCGGATGGATCGAGGATATCCTCGGCCCGATAGACGCCATTTGGGATCTGATCGGAGTGGACAAGCGTTGCCACCGTGGCAGTGACGAACGCGGTCACCTGGTACCCGTCTTCGCAGCTGAGGACCGTGGTGCGGACTTCACCGGCATCGGTGGCGGCTTGCACCACGATCCTGTGATATGGAGCCTGGCCCTGCATGTCGTGTACGACGGCGCTTCGCAGTTGAGCGACGGCGTCGTCGAGGCCGGTATCAGGTATGGGTCCGAGCGTGGCGATGACCTGTTCGGCCTGACCGGCTGGGAAGATGTTGAACCATCGTGCCTCCGGCACCTTGTACCGGTGACACACTCGCTCGAGTTCAGTTGGCAGGTACGGAAATGCCGATACGCTGCCGGGGAAGAACGGCAGATTGATTTGTCGGATTGGGCGTAGAGCCGCGGTCCGGCGTTGATGATTGGACCAGTCGGCCAGCGGCTGGCCTATTCCCGCTTCCTCGCTGAGGAGGAAGTCTGCAGCGGCGGCATCGGACAATGGTGCGATGCCGCCAGCGAGGCAGGAAAGGCGACGGATGGGCTCGTCGAATCGGGTGGCGAGCCAGGACGGAATCATAGCGCTGACGCCGGGCAAGAGCCCGGCAGAGACGACCGCTGCCCTCTGTGGACCAGGGGGTTGTTCGAGACGAGTGTAGACGGGATCGTCGCCTGCGGGATCGACGTAATGTGCTCCATTGCTGAAGGCAGCGCGAGCGACGGTATCCAGGATCCTGTAGGACGGGCCAGCACAGTTGACGACGACCGAGCAGTTCCGACAGAAGGCATCGAGGGAGACCGGGTCGGTGATGTCCACCTGTGTGCTCTCGATGTCAGCGTGCGTTGGATGGTTGATCGCTGACCTCCGACGGCCGCCGAGTCGAATCGGGAAGCCAGCTGAGTGGAGTCGCTCTGCAACGGCTGCGCCGACCATCCCGGTGGCGCCGATGATGCCGATCATCGTTCGGCCTGCTGGTCTCGGTGCTCGATCCATGCCGCCACCGTGTCGACGTGGGGATCGTGCAAGCATGCGAAGTGGTCGCCGGGGATGTCATGGATGGTCAATGAGGGGCCGCACAGTTCTCGCCAGAAGGTTGTGGGCTCGTCCACGACGCCAGGGAGGAAGGGCACGTCGGAGGCATGGCTCAAGAACTCCACCGGCCCGTCGTAGGGGTCCGGGCGCCATTGAACGACCCCGGTGATGCTATGGGTGAACACGGTGAGCCCTTGATCTAACTGCTCGGCTGTGTCTCCGGTCTGCGCGGCCAGTGCGGAGACGCGCTCGGCGCGGGTAGCGGTGAGATAGGACCCGAGCACTGCGTCGAGGCTGCCCTTGGGCACGAGCCCATGCCGGTCCAGCGCCACCCGTACTTCGTGGCCGACAGCACCAGGATCGGCAGGCAGGCCCACGGCGGACGGGTCGATGCCGCGTAACCTGGCATACCCGTACTCGACCAGTCCGGGCTCTTCGACCAAGTAGGGAACGCGGTGGCTGCCGATCACGGTGAGGCGTTGGACATGTGTCCCGCGGCGGCGGAGTTCGCGTGCCAATTCCAGTGCGGTCATGCCCCCCATGCAGTAGCCGATAAGCTCGACCGGAGGACCTCCGGCCAGTAGTTCTGCGTATTCTTCTGCCAGCCCGGTCACGAGGTTCTCGGTTGGACGGGCGAGGTATTCGTCCAGCCGTGGCGGGGCCAGGCCGAGTAGTGGAACATCGGAATCGAGCGAAGCGATCAGGGACCGGTATGGCAGCAGGGTCGCGCTTCCGTCATGCACCAGCACCCGCCGACGCTCCGACGTGGCGGAGGCGCCACGCAATACACGCAGGGGTCGTGGGGAGTCGGCACGGCGCAGTTGGGCGGCGAGGTCCATGACCGTCGGCCGTGACATCAGCTCCGGGATCAGTGCCTCCCACGTGATGTCAGAGGCCTCCGGGACCGAAGTCCGCAACTGTTCAGCGAGCCGGGCAATCAGCAGCGAGTCACCGCCGAGGGCGAAAAAGTCGTCATTTCGGCCCACAGTCTCGAGCCCCAACAACTCCGCCCAGATAGTGGCCAGGCGCCGCTCGAGGTCGTCACGCGGTGCATCGCTGGTTCCTATGGCGGCAGGCTGCGAGCGTGGCACACGCGCGGCGAGAGCAGCTCGATCGACCTTCCCGTTCGCCGTGAGTGGGAGCGCATCTACCGGGATCAGGCGTGAGGGCACCATCGGTTCGGGCAACCGTTCGGACAGCCACTCGGAGAGGCCATGATCCTGGACGCCGTCGACGTCGGAGCCGAACCGCACACAGAATGCGGCCTGCCCGAACTGTTCCATGACCCGATCATCGGGGAGGCAGACCTCAATGGCCCCGCCTGCCCGGTGCAGAACATCAAGCCACTCATCGCGAGTCAGGAAGATACGATCTTGCCCGTGTCGCGCATCGGCGAAGTCCGGGCGTGTGGTGTCGTCAAAGGTCATCAAGAACTCCATCGACATCATCACCGATGTGTTCTCGCGCACAGTCTCGATGAACACGAGTCGCCCACCAGGAACGAGGAGGGCACGAAGCCGGTCGATGACCACATCGGCCGACGCGGCGTTATGCAGGACGTTCGCGCACAGGATCACGTCGTAACTGCCTGGTTCGACATCCTGTCCGTCGAGGTCGGCATTGATGTCGAAAATCCCGTATCGCATCCCCGGCACGTTGGAGAACTGCCGCTGCGCGTCGGTAAGGAAGAACCGCGACAGATCAGTGAACAAGTAGTCGATTCGTGTGCCGGCGAGTGCCGTGACGACGTCAGCGGTCGTCCCTCCGACGCCAGCACCGACTTCGAGCACATGCAGAGTTCCCGTGTGCTGGTCGGCAAGTGTCCTCATCACGGCCGTCACAGCCTGATTGACGTATCTGCTGATGATGTTGTCCTTGTACGCCGCCTCGGCCGTTCCGATATCGCCGTGCGGGAACAGCAGAGACAGGGCAGAATCCTCGCCGCGCACCAGGTCGGCCAGCTCCTGGGCACACGAACGCAAGAACGTGATGAGCTCGGCCCCGTCGTCCAAGCCATGATGCGCCTGCTCCACTGAGTCCCACGCATCCTGGACATCCTGGCGCGTCACCGGGGCCAATCTGGTCCAGTCGCCCTCCGGCGTGCGGGTGACGAGACCGTCGGCAGCGAGCATCCGCAGCCAACGCCGCACCACCCGTCGGTTGGCAGGGGTGGCCCCGGACTGCGTGAGCAGCCCTTCGGTGCTGTACGCGACCTCGGGGTCAGAGAACAGGCCGAGTTCACGAAGGGCGCATGTCATGGACAACCGAGCTGCCCGGTCCATCCGGTCCGCGAACTCTGCCAGCCGATCCGGGTCGGTTCCATTCACGATGCCAGCGGCAGCATCCTTCGCGGCGACTGCGAGCTGTTGATCGGGTACAGCAGCCTCGCGCTGATGGTCGCGAGTGTAGAAACCGACCAGCCGACGTTCCAGGGCCCGGTCACCGTCAACGATGACCGCAGCGGCAGCGACCGGTGGGAAGGTTTGCATCGCCGTCTCCACTTCGGCCAGTTCGATCCGGTGCCCTCGAATCTTGACCTGCTGATCTTCGCGGCCGAGGAACTCGATGATCCCGCCGGGTAGATACCGTCCGATATCGCCGGTGCGGTACATGCGAGCCCCGGACAGCGGATCGGTGATAAACCGGACAGCGGTCAGGTCGGCGTCACGGAAATAACCGGTGGCAAGAGCGTCCCCGCCGATCCACAACTCACCGGGTACCCAATCGGGCTGATCATGGCCGTGTTCGTCACGGACGGCGAAGCTGTGGGCCAGCAACGGCACCCCGTACGGAATACTGCGCCAATGTGGCGGGACCTCGGCTATGGGATGGAAGATCGACCAGATGGATGCCTCGGTCGCCCCGCCGAGGCTGACCTGGTGCGCCTGCGGCAACACCTCCGAGAGCTCGCCGGGCAAGGAAGTGGGTATCCAGTCTCCGCTCATCATGATCAAGCGCACCGATTCGAGAAGCGCACGCCCGCTCTCTGGCTGCGAGCGCAAGTACTGGACGAGCATCTGAGGCTGAGCCGGAACACTATTGACCACCGACACACCATGGTCATCGATGAGCTGGGCCCAGCGAGCGGGATCACCGCGCCGGTGCGACTCCGGCAACACGACCGCGGCCCCTGCTGCAAAGGTGCCGAAGATATCGAACACGGACAGGTCGAAGCTCAAACCGGAGAGACCGAGCACACGGTCCTGCGGGTGTAACTGGAATCGGTCGACAATATCGTCGAGTGTCGCCCGAACCGCATGATGGGACACCGCGACGCCTTTCGGGCGGCCCGTCGAACCTGATGTGTAGATCACATACGCGAGCTCGTCCGGGCCGGTGCTGCCGGCCGGGACCAGGGCGGCTGTGTCCGGGGCAGGGATATGGTCGATGGGGACCACAGTGAGGGCATCGGGCCATGTGTGAGGATCGGCGCCGTCCGTGAGCAGCACGTCGACGCCGGCGTCGTCAACAATGCTCATCTGCCGTGTAAGCGGCTGTCGTGGATCGAGAGGCAGGTAGGGTCGTCCGGCCAGCAGTACGGCGATCACGGCCGCGATCTGCGTGGCCCCCTTGTCGAGCGCCACTGCTACTGGAACCGGCGAGTCGTGGTCTGGGATCAGGGTTGCCAGTTGGGCGGCGGCGCTGACGAGTTCCTGGTACGTCAGGGTTGTGTCCGGCGCAATGATCGCCGGTGCGTCCGGGGTGCGGTGCGCGGCGGCGAGGAGTGGACTATGTACGAGCCCGGCGTCCGGTCCGGGAGCTGCGGGGGTGGTGATGCGGTTGAGGTTTTCCCGGGTGCGTAGTTGGGATTCCGGCACCGGTATGGGGCACTGCAGTTCCCATGTTTGGAGTGAAGCGGGGTCCCGATCACTGGGTCCCTCGGTAGACGCAGGCCCTCCGGCGAGGACGTGGAGAAGTGACTCAAACGCGGCGAACATGTCCTCGATGACGCCCGCTGGATAGGCGCCGTCGCGGACATCCCAATTGACGACGAGGCCGCCGCGGTCTTCGAGCACCTGGCAGTCCAAGTGAACCTGTGGAGTCTGGCTGATGCCGTAGCGGGCGGTCGCTTCCGTCATGAGACCGTCTGCAGTGCCCTCGGTGGGACCTGTGTCTGACTCGGTTGTGCGGGTGAGCCCGAGTGCGCTGGTGAACACGACGGGCATGAGTGCGGTCTCGGACCCGTGACGGCGACCGAGTTCACGCAGGACCTCGATGCCGGAGAACATTCGATGGTCGAGGTCGTCGGCGAGCTGATTCTGCACGGCCATGGCCCGCTCGACGTAGGTCGCGGCCGAATGATCCACGGCCAAGGGGATCACCGAGGTGAAATCGCCTACGACAGCATCGATATCAGGATGTAGGGGCAGGCGCCCCTGCAAGGTGACATTGAGGGAGAACCGGTCGTGTCGTGACCAGCGCCCGATCACTTCGGCGTAGGCGGACAGCAGTGTTCCCGAGGGAGTGAGTCCGTGGTTGCGGCCGGCTTCTCGCAGTGCAGCCCACGACTGCGGTGACAACCGCAGCGTTCGACGGGTGAAGCGAGGATGGGAGTCCTCGACAGGGGCGGGGCCGGCGACGGGTGTGCCATCTCCAGCCGCGGGCAATTCCGGTGCCGAGGGGAGGGTATCGATGCGGTCGAGCCAGTAACTGCGGTCGCGCCTCCACTCTGGATGCTGAGGCAGTTGGCGATGAGCCAACACATAGTCGCGGAACGTGACTCTCGGCTCATCGGTGTCGACCCCGGAATAGCTTCGGTCGAGATCAGCCAGGAGCAGTTGGATGCTGACGAAGTCGGCGATGAGCATGTCGATCGACAGATGCAGGATGTCTTGATCCGGCAGCCTTGTGATCCGGAGTGTGAATAGGGGCCATTCATGCGTGACGTACACGGTGTGATCGATTTCGGCGCGCGTTCGCGTCAGATGCGACTGGCACGCTTCCCGATCAGCGCCACGTAGGTCCGTGACCGCAATTCTGTAGCGCGGTACCTCTGGCAGCACACGCTGTTCGCCACGCTGCAAAATGACTGCACGAAGCATCGGGTGCCGATCGATGACTGCCTGCCATGCGCGTTCGAGGCGGTCCACGTCCAGGGAGCGGAAAGAGATCTCTATGTAGCTGTGGCACCCCACCCCACCGAGTCGGTTCCCCCGCACCCGCCCGAGCAGATATGAGGCCTGCACGTCGGTCAAGGGGAAGGGCGCATGACAGGCATCCGGCTCGGGGATGGCCTCGGGCAATGCCTGCTGGCGCAACAGCTGAATGATCTCGTCACGTCGTGCGGAAACTTGCTCGCGTCGTTCCTGGCTCATGACACCGCGGGGCCCGCGGAACCGGAGCTTGTCGCCGTCAAGCCAGAGATGCACCCCGGCATGTTCAAGTTCGGTAATCAGTGCGTTGGCGTTCACAGCTCTCCTTCCTCGAAATCCTCAGTCCCGGCCTGCATCTGCCCACCATGTGGTCCCATCCCGGTCGCAGCCACCGCGGCGATCGTTGGGTCAGCGAAGAATTCGCGAAGGCTCAGTTCGATCCCCACCTCAGCGCGCACTCGGGCAACCATGCGGGTAGCGACGAGGGAATCGCCGCCCAGACCGAAGAAGTCAGCAACACGATCGATCCCGGTCGACCCGAGGAGCTCCTCCCAGATCCGGGCAACAGTCGACTCGACGCCGGGGCGGGGCTTGCCTGCCTCGGCGACTGGGGAACTCTCGCCTCGTATCGAGACGGGCCCCTGAGGAGACGATGCTGGTTGGGCGAGGTGGGACGCGGATGCTGCCGGTAGGCCTGGACGGGAGTCGGCCCAACCCGGATCGGCGATTGCTGAGACGAGCCGGGCATATTCGTCGAACATGGACCCGATGGCTTCGGCCGCAATCAACCCTTCTACGGCATCCCACTGGATAACCAGCTCTCCGTCGGGAGTCTGCGAAACCTGATGGTCGAGCCAGATTTGTGGGGTTTGCGAGATGCCCCAGATCCGGTCAGGAAAGCCAGGCCCCGGATCGAGGGACATCGCCGTACCCAGCCCGAGACCACTGGTGAAGACCACTGAGGCGCCGGCCACGGCACCGCGTCGGCGGGCCAGTTCACGCTGCACCCAGATTGCTGAGACCGAGCGATGCTCTAGATCGGAGGCCAGCTGATCGCGGAGGCGAATAGCCCGTACGCCGCGCGTGTCGCCGGGCCTGGTTCTGATCTCGACGAGGAGCAGCGAGGTGAAGTCACCGAGAATGCGATCGATATGCGGGTGAACTTCCTGCCGGTCGAACAGCGTCACGTTCACGCTGAACTCTGAACTGGTGCTCCATCGGCCGAGCACTTCCGCGTAGCTGGACAACAGGACCACCGCTGGGGTGAGCCCCAGGTGGCGGGCGTTCTGCAGGGCCGCTTTCCAGGTCTCCGCGGGGATGCGGCGCTGCCAGCGCCGGAAACGGGGTTGCGTCACTGTGTCGGGGTCGACCAGTGTTGGCAACTGCGGTCCAGGCGGGATGCTGTCCAGACGTTCCTGCCAGTACTGTCGATCGGCGCGCAGTTGTGTGTCCGATGGTTCAACCTGAACGCGGTAGTCGCGGAACGTCAGTTCCCTCTCGGGCAGTGAGGCACCGGGATCGCGGTAGAGTTCTTCGAGTTCGGAAAAGACGATCATCATCGACAGGCCGTCGAGGATGATGTTGTCCAGTCCTATGCCGACCCGTGTGCGCTGCTGACCGAGCTGATGGTAGGTGACCGCTTCGACCGTGAACAGGGGCCATCGGCCGGGGTCGAGCACGCGATGCGAGAGGCGATCGCGCAGTGTGTCCAGTTCCTGGTTCACGGCCTCGGGCGCAGTGGTGGCGTCCAGCTGCGTGTGTGGCACGTGCAGAACCGTCTGGTCAGATGGCAGAAACTGCTGTCGGCCGTCGGGCGTGAACACGCTACGCAACTCGGCATGGCGGCGTACGAGAGTGTTCCACGCCTGCTCGAGGCGGCTGATGTCCACCTTGGCGCCGTCGAACTCGCTGTAGTAGTAGGCACCGACCCCGCCCCAGGGCGAGGTCGCTATGACGGCCGACCCAGTACGCGCGTTGCACGTCGGTGGCCTCGAACGGCTCGGTCATCTCCGCCGGGTTCGGCACGACTCGCCGCCGTCGATCCTGACGTGGGGTCCGCGTAGCGAGGCCGGTGTAGAAGTCCTCGAGCACGGGGCGGGTGAAGATATCGGCGACCTGCACTCCTGTCGCCCCGGCATCGAGCAGGCGTCCGATCAACCTGGTGGCCAGGAGGGAGTCGCCCCCGAGGGCAAAGAAGCTGTCGTGAGTGTTGACCTCAGCGACAGCGAGTACGTCAGCCCATATCGCGCCGACCTGGTCTTGTGAGAGGGTAGCATCCCCGTTCGGGGACGCGTCGATGGCCGCGACTTCCACTGGGGTCGTGAGGCTGGGAGCGGATTCAGCCGTGCGGGTCCTGACAGCAGACAGGTCGGCGTTCGGAAGTTGTTCCAACAGGCGCCGATACTCCTCGAACATGTCGTCCAGGAGTCCGGGGGCGAACAGACCTTCAACGGCATCCCAGTGATAGAGCAAGGCTCCGGATTGTTCCATGACTTGATGGTCGAGCCACACCTGTGGGGTCTGGGACGCGCCGCCGACGAATGTGGGAAATGGTGGACGGAGCCGGTCGAGAACGTCATCGGACAGGCCCAGCGTGCTGGTGAAGACGACCGGCATCGCGGCCTCGGTAGGGCTGGTTCTTCGGGCCAGCTCTCGCTGGACCCACAACGCCGAGACACCCCGGTGATCGAGGTCTGAGGCGAGCTGGCGTTGCAGCCGTTGTGCCGCATCGGCGAGGCTCTCCTCAGCGGTCGGGCGATGCTCCAAGAGCGTGAGACTCGTGAAATCCCCGAGCACGCGGTCGATGTGCGGATGAACGCGGGAACGGTCGAAGAGGGTCAGATTGAGCGTGAGCTCGGGCCGCGCGCTGAACGCAGAGAGCACATGCGAATAGCAGGCCAAGAGCACCGAGGATGGCGTCACGCCGGCCTGCCGGCACCACTGCTTGACCTGGGTCCACTGCTCGGCTTCCAACCGTCCGGCACGCCGTTGGAAGACGGGCGCGTCGATCTGTGCCGGATCGACGGCTACCGGTAGGTGCGGGGCCTGTGGCAGGCTCTCCAGCCGGTCCGTCCAGTACGAGACGGATGCTTCTCGGTCTGCCGGGGAAGTGTCCACTGCGAGGACGTAGTCACGGAAAGACACGTCAAGCTCGGGAAGCGACGTCTCCGGGTCGAGGTAGCACGCGGCGAGTTCTGTGAGGAGAAGTTGGACGCTGAACCCGTCCAGCAGCAGATAGTCGACTGCGATTCCCACGCGCACTCCGCCGGGATGACGGATGAGCGCGGTCGCGAACGTCGGCCACGTCGACAGATCGAACGAGGAACGTGCAAGCAGCTCGTGGAGCCTGGCCGAGGCCGACTGCTCATCGTCGGCGCGGCCGATGCTCACCGGTGGAGCCGGTAGATCCTCCGGCGGGAGAATGCGCTGCTGTTCGCCCTCGACGATCACCCGAAGCATGTCGTGTCGGTCGATCATGCGACGCCAGGCCTGCTGCCAGCGGCCAGTGTCCACGCTCTCGGCGCTTAGTTCCAGGTAGTAGGTCGTGCCGATGTTGCCCAGCGGCATCCCCGGAGCGCGGCCACGCAGATAGGCTAGTTGCACGTCGGTGAGCGGGAAAGGCTCGTGCCGCTGGGCCAGATCCGGTTCTAGCTGCAACGGGGGAGCATCTGAGATGGCCGGGCGTAGACGTTCGGCGAAGTCGGCGAGCACCGGATGCTCGAAGAGCGCTCCGACTCCGACACCGCCGAGTGCCCTGCCCGTGCTCGGCGCGTCCCGTAGCCGAGCCACGACCCGGGTAGCGGCGAGGCTGTCGCCACCCAGGGCGAAGAAACTGTCAGATGGTGCGGGCAAGGTCGGCAGGCTGAGAACCTCCGCCCATACCGCGGCCACCTGCTCCACACGCTCATCGGACCGACTGCTTGGCTCGGGCGAGGCCGGTGCTCCGGGTTCCGCGTTCGTGATCGCGAGGATCTTGGTGGCAACTACGTCGCGGTCGAGTTTGCCATTGGCAGTCAGCGGGATGGCCGGAAGCTCGACGACAACGTCTGGGCGCATGGTGGGTGCGAGGAGACCCGCAGCATGCCGAGCGATCGCGTCCAGATTGAGGCCGCCATCCGCGTCTCGCTCGTCATCGGCCGAGGGGGCAACAACCGCGGCGGCAATCCGATCAGCTGTGCCCCGCAGCACCACGGCGGCGGCGCTGACAACATCGGGGTGGTCCCGCAAGGCCGTCTCGATCTCGCCGAGTTCGATGCGATGCCCGCGCACCTTGACCTGACCGTCGTCACGTCCGAGGAACTCGAGCAATCCCGCCGACCGGTACCGGCCGAGATCACCGGTCCGGTACCAACGGTGGCCGCCCACGACAGGGAAGCGTTCTCGTGTTCGCTGCGGATCCCCGAAGTACCCGTCGGCCAGGCTGTCGCCTCCGATCCACAGTTCACCGGGCACCCAATCCGGACAGTCCCGTCCAACACCGTCGACCACCCGGAACGCTTGCCCGCCGAGCGGAGTTCCGTAGGGCACGCTCGGCCATCCGTCGATACCGTCGGCGACCGGGTAGAAGTTCGACCAGATACCTGCTTCGGTCGCGCCGCCCATCGCGATCAGCCGTGCGTTTGGAGCAGACTTTGCGAGGCGATGGGCCAGGTCGAGTGGCACCCAGTCCCCGGACACGAAAGCGGTCCGCAGACTCGAGCTGGTGTCTGGGTGCCATGCTGCCGCGGTGACGTACATGTCCAGCAGCTGCGGCACGGTGTTCCAGACGGTCACGCCGTGGTGACGGACGAGGCCGTGCCATTCGTCAGGGTCACGCCGCTGGTGCTCCAGCGCACAGATCACCTCCCCGCCAGCGGTGAGAAGCCCGAAGATGTCATACACGGACAGATCGAATTCGAGCGCAGAGATCGACAGAACCCGATCAGCCTTTGTAATCCCGAACCGCGCGTTGATGTCGGCGATCGTGTTCCAGGCGGCTCGATGGCTCATCTGTACGCCTTTGGGTTCGCCGGTGGAGCCCGAGGTGAAGATCGTGTACGCCGTCTCCGAAGCCTTTGTCGGGGAAGGTTCCGGGAGTGGGGCGAGGTCGTTCAGGTCGGGCAGGCTGCTGAGGAACAACCGAGGCTGCACGGTTCGCGTGATGCGCTCGATCCTGGCGGTGGGCTGATTGACTCCGATCGGTACGTAGTTGGCGCCGGCGGCGAGCGTTCCGAGCACCGCGATGACCTGGTCTGGTCCCTTCGGCATGCTCACGGCAACGGCGTCGCCGCGTCTCACTCCGTTCTGCTGAAGATGCCGGGCCAGGCGAAGCGCCCGCTCGGCGAGCTGACCGTAGGTGAGAGATCCCGACTCGGATGCGCCAGGCAGTCCCCAGCGCAACGCGACAGCCGCTGGTTGCTTGGCTGCCCTGGCGAAGAACTCGACATGCAAGGCATTCGCCTGTGGCGCGAGGCTGGGCACGGCATTGACGCGAGCACGGCTGTCCTGTTGCGCCGCTGGCAGTGCGACGTCTGCGGGGATCGCGTCAACGTCTGCGGAGTCGATGAACGTGTCCACGAGACCGAGGTAGGCCTCGAACATCGCCGAGACGAGTCCCTCCGGAAAGAGCCCCTCTACCGAGTCCCAGCTGAGTAGCAAGTCCCCAGCCTGCTCAACTACCTGATGATCGAGCCACACCTGCGAGGTCTGTGATGCGCCGTCGGCGTACGCTGGGAACCCGCCTGGCGCGTCGTCGAGGAGCCCGCCGCCAATGCCGAGGGTGCTGGTGAACACTACCGGAAAGATGGCCTGGGTGATCCCCTCAGTCAGCGCGATCCGCTGTTGCACTTCCACTGCCGAGACACTGCGATGCTCAAGTGCCCGGGCGAGTTCGTCCTGCACCTGACGCGCGAGGTTCACGAGATCGTCCTGCCCATCAGGACGATGTGCGAGCAGCAGCAGCGAACTGAAGTCGCCGATGACGGAATCGACATCGTCGTGCACGGGCTGGCGGTCGAACAAGGTGAGGTTCAGCGTCAGCTCCGGGCGGGCGCTCCACCGCGACAGCGTCTGTGCGTAGCAAGTTAGGAGGAGCGCTGAAGGTGTGAGCCCGACCAAGGCCGCTCGTTCCCGCAGGAGCCGATAACGTGCACGGGGCACCCGGTGGGCGACGCGCGCAAAGCGGGGCCGCCCGAGGGCCGCAGGGGCCGAAGCCAGGGGCAGTAGAGGAACTGGCGGCAATTCGGGACCCACACGGTCCCAGTACGCCTCAGCGCGGGCCTTGTCGTCCGGATCGACGGCGACTTCGGTGAGATAGTCACGGAAGGTGAGACCCAACGGCGGCAGGTCGAAGTCAGGATCGTCGTACAGATGTGCCAGTTCAGACAGAAGTGTCTTCACACTGCGCCCATCGAACACGATCGGATCCACGACGATCCCGACCCTGACACGTGCAGACGGTCCGTACTCGACGGCCATGGCAGCGTAGGGCGGCTCACTGGCCAGATCGAACGACCGCCGCCGCAAGGGTTCCAGCAGCGTTCGTGCGGCTTCAAGAGTGGGTGCGGTCAGTCGGGGAAGCTCGGTCACGGTCATCTGTTCGACCACTTGCTGGCGTCCGTCCCGGACCGTGACTCGCAGCATGTCGTGGCGCTCTGCCAGGTGCCGCCACGCGTTCTCCCAGCGCTCATGATCGAGACGGTCACCATCGAGCTCGAGATAGAAGTTCGCGCCGATTCCGCCCAGGGCGAGCGTCTCGTCACGCCCGACGAGGTAGGCATGTTGCACGGGTGTCAACGCGAAGCGCTCGAAGCGGGCCTCAGGGCGGGCGCGAAGTACCGCGTTCTCAGAGCGCGGCCCTGCCTGCGTCGTGCGAAGAGTCAATGCGAACCCTCTCACCGTGCGGCCCCGCATCAGGCCGGATATGGTGCATTCAGCGATCGCTACGCCGCCCGGCAACGTGTAGGTGCGCAGTCGGGCCACCGAACGGGTCGCGGTGAGGCTGTCACCGCCGAGTCGGAAGAAGTCATCGTCTCGTCCCGACACAGTGATACCCAACAGCTCGGACCACACCTGTGCGATTGCCCCCTCCACCGGCCCCTGCGGTGGTTCGCCGTCGACGTCCGCCGAAGGAGCGGCCTCCTGCAGGAGAGCGGCCACCCGCTGACGGTCCACTTTGCCGTTGCTGTTCAATGGCAGGCTGGTCACGCTCACGATGAGTTCCGGCACCATCGCCTCAGGGAGATACTTCTTGGCCCGTTCGCGAATGGTCGCGTCAAGGTCCGGCGCATGGTTTTCAGGGTCATCGACGACGGCAAGCACGCGGATCCGCGGTCTCTTCTCCGCGTCGATGACGGTCGCGACTGCCCGCCGAACGCCGGGATACTGCTCAACCGCGGATTCGACCTCGCCGAGGTCAATGCGATTACCGGCGATCTTGACTTGGAAGTCTGTACGCCCGAGAATCTCCAACTCGCCGCTGTCTCGCCAGCGCACGAGGTCACCGGTCCGATACCAGCGGTGCCCGTCCCGCTCAACGAACTTCTGCGCAGTCAGCTCGTCGTTGTCGCGGTAGCGGCCGTGGACACCCGCCCCGCCGATCCAGAGTTCGCCCGCGGCCCAGTCTGGGCGATCACGCTCCTGTCCATCGACGACCCGCACTTTCTGATTGCGCATCGGATGCCCATATGGAATCGACCGCCACAAAGGATCGATGTCGTTGACGTCGAAGAGCACCGACTGGATCGATGCTTCGGTCGCCCCTCCGAGCACAACGCACCGACAGCCGGGGGCCAAACGCGCCAGTCGGCGCGGAAGATCCAACGCCACCCAGTCACCACCCAACATCACTAGCCGCAAGCTGGCGACCAGTCGGGCGGCGGGCGGGGACGACTCGGCGACCGTGAGCAGCATATCGAGGAGCACGGGCACGGTGTTCCAGACGGTGATCGGCGTGTCGGTCATCAGCTGCATCCACGCATCAGGGTCGGCGCGGCGGGCCTCATCTGGGAGGACGACGGTTCCACCGACGCTGAGCAATCCGAAGATGTCGACGACAGACAGGTCGAATTTCAACGCGGACACGGCAAGCACAGCATCGGTGGGGCCGACCTCATACCGGTCATTGAGATCCTCGATGGTGTTGCTTGCCCCACGATGGGTGATCTCCACTCCCTTCGGAGTGCCTGTAGAACCGGAGGTGAACAGCACATAGGCTGGCCCATCGGGATCAGAACGACGGGCTGCCGACAGCGGGGTGGCTTCCAGAGCATCAGCGATTCGTACGATGGCCGGGCTACCGGGCAGATCCTCTGGAAGATGGGCGTTGGCGTCGGTAATGACGGCTACCATCGGAGTGGCGCGGTATATCGCCGTCTGTCGGGCAGGCGGCTCATCGACGCCGATCGGTACATAGGCGCCGCCGGCCGCGAGCACACCGAGAACGGCTGCCACTTGTGCTGGACCCTTCGGCAGGCTCACTGCGACCAGGTCGCCGGCACTGATCCCGGAGGCGTCCAAAGCACCGGCCACACGCAGGGCCTGCTCACACAGACCGCCATAGCTGAGGGAGGCTGGCCCCTCGGCGGTCTCCCATGCAAGCGCAGTCGCGTCAGGACACTCGGCGGCCACCCGGAAGAAGGGCTCGTGCAGGATGTTGGCCCGTTGCGGTGCGCCGGTTTCGTTGACAGCGGAATGTCGGGCTGCCTGCGCAGGGGGCCGTAGGTCGTCAATGGGGCGTTGCCAGGCGGCGTCGTCTGCGACGAGCTGGGACAGCACATCCCGGTACGCACCGAACATCGACTCAGCCACGCCGGGGGCGAAGAAGCCCTCACGGACGTCCCAGTTCACCAGGTAGCCACCATCGAGTTCCGTGGCCTGCGCGTCGAGCCATACCTGCGGCCCCTGTGAAACGAGCCAGACCGGATCACCGAAGACCTCCCGCACGTTCGGTGCGAACAGTTCTCCCAGGTTGAGCGCACTCGTGTACACGACGGGTGCCAAGACTCGTTCTCCTCCGGCGAGGCGGGACAGATCGCGCAGCACTTCGACGCCGGGATAGGCGCGGTGATCGATCGCCGCTCGCAACTCCTGTTGTAGACGAACAGCTCTTTCGGCAAACGGCATACGGTCCGTGACATCTGCGGCCAACAGCACTGAGCTGCTGAAATCTCCGACCAACTGTGGCACCTGGGCGTGTAAATCTGCACGGTCGAAAAGGGGCAGGTTGAGCAGGAACTGCGGATCGGTGGCCCACCCGCCAATGGCCTCGACAAAGGCGGTCGCCAATGCCATTGCCGGCGTCACGCCATGCTTTCGCGCGATATGTTCCAACCGTTCGCGTTCAACCGGGTTCAACCAGTGGTGCAGCCGCTGCACGCGCGTCGGCGTCCGCCCGGGTGTCTGCCTCAGACGCGGCAGGTCAGGAGCACCAGGCAGTGTGGGCAACCGTGCCTGCCACCAGTCGCGAGCCTCGGCATACTCCCGCGTGTGAGTCTCGGACTGTTCCGCCTGACGGCGGTCGGCAAGATACTGAGGGAAGCTGTACGTCAGGCTCGGCAGTACGGAGTCCGGGTCGTGATAGTAGGTAGCGAGATCGGCCATGAGGACCCTGAAGCTGGCTGCATCGGCGGCAATCATGTCGAGATTGACGTGCAATCGCGTTCTGCTCTCACTCACCAGCGACACCGCGACATCGAATACTTGTCCGGACGCGATATCGAGTTGTCGATGTGAGGCCTCGTGACGAACACGTTCCAACGCGGCAGCCTGCTCCGCGTCATCGAGGTCACGCAGATCATGAATGGTGAGGCCCGGCCACGCCGGCTGCGGGAGAATACGCTGCCGCCCGTCGTCGCCGATCGCGACTCGGAGCATCCCATGGCGTTCTAAGAGCAGCCGCACGGCTCTGTCGAGTCGGTCCGTATCGATGCAGGGGCCATCGAACTCGTTGTACAGATGCGTTGCCACACCTCCGAACTCCATGTCCGCGTCTCGTCCGGCCCAATATGCATGCTGCATGAGCGCCAGGTCGAACGGCTCGCCAGGACTCACCGGTGGTGCCGGGTCCACAGCCTCGGGCTCGGCGCGCGGGGCATCGAGCAACTGCCGCCAGGCGCCGAAAGTCGGGCGCTCCGCGAGCTGCTCAAAGGTGGCCGATACTCCCAGTCGGCGTGCCTGGTTGATGACGGACATCATCCCGAGCGAGTCGAGGCCGAGCTTCAACGGCTCGGCATCGTCGCTGAGAGCTCTGACATCGCAGCCGAGCCGCGCGGCAATCAAGTCCGCGATGATGTCCGACGGACGCGCGTCGGCCTCAGACGATGACCCTAGCGGGACAGCTCGATCAACGTTGGACGACATGGATCTCCTTGAAGTGTATGGGTGCTCAGGGCAGGCTGGTTGTGGCATAGAGCGGATACCGGTTGGCCAGTGCGGAGACGCGGCTCGCGAGGCTGGGACCGTTCTCCGCTCGGGTTAGGGCGTCGGCCAGGATCTCGGCGACCTCGGCGAAGGCGGAGTCGTCGAAACCGCGAGTCGCAAGGGCCGAAGTGGCCAGCCGAAGCCCAGAAGGTCGACGGGATGTGCGCGTCTCGTTCGGAACCGTATTGCGATTGACTGTCACGCCAATACTCTCCAGATACTGTTCTGCGTCTGCACCGTCGGTGAACTGGCCTTGTTCTATTGCTTCGGACAAATCAAGCAACACGAGATGACAGTCAGTGCCACCGGTCACCACCTGGATCCCCGATGATCTGATGTCGGGCTGACAGAGCCGCTCGGCGATGATCTTCGCGCCTTGAAGTGTTCGCCGTTGGCGCTCGACAAACCCAGGTCGGCCGGCGAGATGGAAGGTGGCAGCCTTGGCGGCGATGCTCTGATTGAGCGCTCCGCCTTGGTGCCCGGGGAAAACAGCCGCGTCGATTCGGTCGGCCAGTGAGCCCCGGCAGAGGACCAGCCCACCGCGCGCACCTCCGAGAGTCTTGTGGGTCGTGCTGGTGACGACATCGGCATACGGCACCGGCGAGGGGTACACACCGGCTGCGATCAGGCCAGCAAGGTGTGCCATATCCGCGACGAGAAAGGCGCCGACCTCGTCGGCGGTATGTCGGAACCCGGCCCAGTCAACCGTCCTCGGATAGGCTGTCCACCCTGCAACGATGACTCGCGGTCGATGCTGGCGCGCGAGACGGGCCACGGTCTCCAAGTTCACCAGCCCGGTATCGGAATCCAGGTGATATCGGACAGCTTTGTAGAAGGTTCCTGAAGCATTCATTGTCGTGCCGTGTGAGAGGTGCCCGCCGTGGGAAAGGGCCAAACCCATCACCGTGTCACCAGGTTTCATCAGGGCGCCGAACGCAGCGGCGTTCGCCTGAGCTCCAGAGTGCGGCTGCACATTTGCGTGGTCGGCCGAGAACAGCTTCCGAGCCCGATCAATCGCGAGACGTTCAATCTCATCGATATGGGCACATCCGCCATAGTAGCGACGGCCCGGATATCCCTCGGAATACTTGTTTGTCAGTATCGAACCCTGCGCCTGAAGCACGGAGACTGGCGCGAAGTTTTCCGATGCGATCATCTCCAACGTCTGCCGCTGACGTGACATTTCCTCCGACACGAGGGTGTGCAGCTGGGGGTCTGCGTCCATCAGTGACTCGTCGAGATCGTTGTGCGCTGGCGGCGACGCTCTGCGAGTTGACCGAAGGGACTCATCGGAGTCCGGCGGCCAGGCGTCAGTGCTGTCTGTCGCGGACAAGGCAATCACCTCCGATGGGCTCGGCAAGCGCGGGTGACCGGAGATCCGCCTGGGGAGGGTGTCCGCGCCGGGTAGGACCGACAATCCGATGCCAGGTGTGCAGTGCACAAATTATCGATCGGTGCTAGTGTACCCGATGCCTTTAGGTGAGGCTACCCTAATGAGATGTTGCCTATGGTTTCATCGGCTGTCTCGTCGCAATGCGGGCTGCGACGCCGTCGAGTGCACGCTCGACTGCGTAGTTGTAGAGCCTATCGAGGTCAAAGGCATGGGCGAGCGTGTCCGCGAACATTGCCGCCCCTGGATGCTGACTGTCCTCGGACAACATGCCGAGGCTTGCGAGGATCGCGTCCTGAAGCTTGGGGTCGACATCTCGCTCGTCTTCGGAGGCGATCAGGTGCACGGCGGTATTCAATAGCATGATGTGTGCGGCGGGTGCTTCGTCGCCCAAGCCGGCCTCAGCGAGCTTGCTGACCCCGGTATCGATCATCAGCACCGCCGCAGGGACGGTCGTGGCGGCCATGCCGAGCCAGCGGGCGACGCCGGGGTGCGCAGACAGTGTGTCGTGCAGCGAGGTGAGGAGCTGCTGATACCACGGTCGCCACGAGAGTTCTGGTGACGGTAAGTCGACTGAGCACATGACGGCGTCGACGATGACGCGGTCGACCTCGTGGCGTGGGCCGACGCGGTGCGCAATCGCCGTCGGCCAGCAGCCGACCTCTTTCGCGAGGTCCCGAGTGGACCACCCGGCTAGGCCGCGGGCGGCTGTGAGGCGGACTCCGGCTTCGATGATCTGCTCTGTAGTCAAGGGGGCTTCGTCCGCGGCGGTGCGCGGTCCGCGCTGGCGTTTGCTCTTCTTTGCCTTCGGCTTTGTCATGCTCGGCTCCCATCCGCGGAGTGTCGTGCCACCACGATACCCGGCGTAGTTGTCCGTTGAACAAACGCGCCGGGTAACGGTACACTCACTTCAAAGATTTGTGCACTGCACAGGGCCCGCGATCGGGGACCGTGCAGACCGTCGATGAGTGGATGCTTGAAAGGATGGCTCATGCCCGATGATGCGACCGCTACTCAGGCTGTGTTGCCCGACGCTCAATCCGAGTCGGCGCCGGATACGCTTGAGCCCGAGACGAGAGCCGCTGGTAGTGACAAGAGCCTCGGCTCGCTGCTCGCTCCGGTGCGTGGGCGGCTGATCCTGGCGGGGGCGTTCCAAGCGCTTGGCGCGCTGACGTCCTTGGTGCCGTATGTCGCGATCTATCGGATCGTCGAGGAACTGTTGCAGCCGGCAGGCGCGAGCGGGAACGTGGTGTGGGCGTGGGCGGTCATCGCCGTGATCGGCGTGTTGGTGCGCACTGCCGCGACAGGGGCGGCATACACCATCACTCACGGAGCGGACGGAACGGTGGGCCAGGCGCTTCGGCAACGATTGACCGATCGGCTGTGGCGGGTGCCGCTGGGCTGGTTCGGAGAACGCTCCTCGGGTCAGGTGAAGCGCCGCCTGCAAGATGACGTGCACGACGTGCATCATCTGGTGGCACACGCGATCAACGACCTGGTGGGAGCCATAGTGGCCCCGCTCGCGGGATTCGTACTGCTGTTCGTCGTCAACTGGCGATTGGGCCTGGTGTGCCTGGTGCCGGTGCTGCTGTACTTCGTCGGACTGAGCGTGATGATGCGCGGAAACACGGAGAACGCGGCACGCTGGGACGAGGCATTGGGCCGGGTGAACTCCCGGATCGTGGAGTTCGTGCAGGGCATCGCGGTCGTGAAGACATTCGGCCGGACGCGCAGCACTCAGGAGCGCTACCACGCAGTCGGTGACGAGCTGGCCGTGTTCTTCGAACGCTGGATGGGACCACTGCTACGCGTCAACGCGCTGGCGAGTGCGGTACTGGCACCGCCGACGGTGATCGCCCTGGTGCTCGCGACAGGGGCCTGGTTCGTCCATTCAGGGTGGGGGGCGCCGGCCGAGGTGCTGCTGGCGTTGATGATCGGGGTCGGACTGGGTGCACCGGTGCTGAACATGGGGATCGGGGCGCAGGCAATGCGCACCGCCACCGCGGCAGCGGCGCGGCTGGGCGACCTGCTCCGCACCCCGGTACTACCGCAGGTCGCGCATCCACGCACCCCGGAGGGTGCCGTGGTGGAGTACGACGGCGTGCGATTCTCCTACGATGGGCAGACCGACGTGCTCTCGGACATCGACCTCGTACTGCGACCCGGCACCGTCACAGCACTGGTGGGCCCATCGGGCTCCGGCAAGTCCACGCTGGCGCGGCTGCTGCCCCGGTTCTGGGACGTCACCGACGGTGCGATCCGGATCGGCGGAGTCGACCTGCGGCACGCGGCTCCCGAAGAGATCTACCGGCGAGTCGCATTCGTGTTCCAGGACAACGTTCTGCTGCGCATGAGCGTGCGCGACAACCTGCGCCTAGCGGCCCCGGACGCTGACGACGCGACCGTGGAGGCGGCAGCGCGAGCGGCGCAGATCCACGACGTGATCATGTCCATGCCGCATGGCTACGACACGATCGTGCACGAGCAGGTGACTCCGTCCGGCGGTGAGACCCAGCGGCTGTGCATCGCACGGGCCATGCTCGCTGACGCTCCCATCGTGGTGCTAGACGAAGCCACCGCCTTCGCAGATCCCGAATCAGAAGCAGCCGTCCAGGACGCCCTGTCAACGCTGATCGCAGGCCGTGCGGTCCTCGTCATCGCGCACCGGCTGCGCACGATCACCGACGCGGACCAGATCGTGGTTCTCGAGGGCGGCCGGGTCGTCGAGACCGGCCGCCATGACGAACTGCTGGACCATGGCCGACTCTACGCCGCTCTGTGGAACGCCCAGGAAGGAACGACCGCATGATCCGCAAGCTGCTGCCGATCCTCGCATCGGACGACCGGGCGAAGATGCGCGCCTTCCTCACCGTCTGCGTCGCCTACGGGATCCTCCAGGGCGTCGCGCTGCTGCTGGCGATCCCCGCACTACGCCACCTGCTCGCAGGTGAAGCTTCTGCGAGCTGGCCGTGGATCCTCTCGGTGATCGGTGCCGCTGTCATCGCGGGCATCGCATTCTCGATCCAGAGCGTGCTGGGATCCCGGATCGGGCTCGCCCTGATGCGCGGCCTGCACCGCAGCATCATCGACCACCTCGGCGTGCTGCCGGTGGGCTGGTTCTCCTCCGATCGCACCGGAAGACTCTCGCAATCAGTCTCCCAGGGCACGACCGCCGTGTGGACGGCCGCCTCGACCCTGATCCAGCCGCTGGTGACCGCCGTCGTTACGCCCATGACCATCGCGCTAGGGCTGCTGTTCATCGACTGGCCGGTGGCGCTGACGATGCTGATCGCCGCCCCACTCCTGTATCTGGTGTACCGGTGGGCGGCCGCGCTCGCTGAGCGCTCGGCCGATCAGATCGACCAGGCGGCGGTTGAGGCGGCCAGCCGCGTCGTGGAGTTCACTCGCGCCCAGCCGGTGATGAGGGCATTCCGGGCCGATCAGGCCGGCAACGGCATGCTGGCGAGAGCACACCGCGCCCAACAGGAAGCCTCCCGCCGCTCGCTGCGCACCAGCCTGCCCGGCCTGATCGGCTTCGCGACCGCCGTGCAGCTGATGTTCGCCGCCGTCTTCGTCATCGCCGTGTGGCAGTCCCTCACCGGCGCGGCGAGCGCGGCGACCGCCGCCGTGGTGCTGTTCGCCGCCGCACGCTTCACCGGTCCACTCATCGACGCCGCCGACCTCGGCTCCGCGCTCCGGCTCGCCGGTCACGACCTGGATCGCATCGACAATGTCCTCGACGAACCCGCGCAACCCGAGGGCACAGACAGCATCGAACAGGCCGGAGAACTCGCCTTCGACCACGTCGACTTCACATATCCCGGGGGTCGACAAGTGCTGCACGAGGTGACTTTCTCGGCGCACCCGGGAACCACTACCGCTCTGGTAGGGCCGTCAGGATCGGGCAAGAGCACGATCCTGCAGCTGGCCGCCAGGTTCTTCGACCCCGACGCAGGCACTGTGCGCATTGGCGGTGTCGATGCCAGGCTGCTGCCGGTACAGACCGTGATGGAGCAGCTCTCGGTGGTCCAACAGAACGTCTACCTGCTCGATGACACGATCGAGGCCAACATCCGTTTCGGCAACCCGGAGGCCACTGACGACGAACTGCACGAGGCGATCCGTCTGTCCCGCGTCGACGAGATCATCGACCGGATGCCCCACGGCCTCGACACGCAGGTCGGCGAGGCCGGAGTCGCGCTCTCTGGCGGAGAGCGTCAGCGCGTCTCCATCGCGCGAGCCTTCCTCAAGGACTCGCCCATCGTGCTTCTCGACGAGATCACCGCATCGCTCGATCCGGAGAACGCGATCGCCGTCCACGCCGGCCTGGCCGCACTGTCTGAAGGCCGAACCATGCTGATCGTCAGCCACGACCTGACGACGATCGCCGGAGCCGACCAGATCCTCGTCCTCGATGACGGCGCGATCGTGGAGCACGGCACCCACACCGACCTCGTCGCCGGCACAGGTCTGTACGCCGACTTCTGGGCCGAACGCGAACGGGCCCAAGGCTGGCGCGTCACCCACCCCACCGACGCCTCATGAAACGACACGCGAGAACAGCGCGGTGTGCGCACACATGCTACGCCGTCATCGTGACCGACCCGGATGCACTGAAGGACCCCCGAGGATGACGACAAGCAACCCCGCGCAGATCAAGCTGGTGCTAACGGCGGTGTTCCTGGCCTACCTGGCGCAGATGACGCTGAACCCCATCATTGCCCCGCTCTCACGCGAGGTCGGCCTGGCCGAATGGCAGGTCGGGGTGACCATCAGCACAGCAGCGATCATGGTGGTGCTCACGGCTCAGATATGGGGGCGCCGGTCGCAGTCGCTGGGACGCAAACGCGTTCTCCTCGCGGCGCTGGCCCTCGGTGCGATCGCGACGGCAGCCTTCGCGCTGATCTCCCAGGTCGGCATGATCGGCGCTCTCAGCGGCACCGTTCTGTTCGCGCTGTTCGTCGTGCTGCGCGGTATCGGGTTCGGCACCGCCATTGCTGCTATCCAACCAACCGCGCAGGCCTACATCGCTGATGTCACCACCGATGAGACCACCCGGATCAAGGGCATGGCCGGTGTGGGCGCGGTCCAGGGCGTGGCTCAGATCGCCGGTTCCGTTGTCGGTGGCCTGCTCGCCGCTTTCGGGCTGATGGCCCCGATCCTCTCCGTCCCGGTGCTCCTCGCCCTCGGCCTCGTGCTGGTCGCCCTTCGGCTGCGCCCCGAGGCGCGCACCACACTGATCGAGAAGCCTACGAGCGTCCGGCCGACAGACTCGCGGGTGTGGCCGTTCCTGCTCGCCGGGTTCGGCATGTTCACCGCCCTGGGGTTCATCCAGATCGTCACGGGCTTCATAGTCCAAGACCGACTTCACCTGGACGCGAAGACAGCCGGAGTGCTCACCGGCGCGGCCCTCCTGGCCGCAGGTATCGGCATGATCCTCGCCCAGACAGTCGTTGTTCCTAGTACGGGATGGGGCCCGGCCACCCTGCTGCGTGTGGGCGGCGTGGTTGCGCTGCTCGGATTCCTCGTGCTGATCCCCGATGCCGGGCCGGTCGCCCTCTTCGGATCGATCGCCCTCATCGGCCTGGGCTTGGGTACCGCCATGCCCGGCTACACCGCCGGACCAACACTGTTGGTCTCCCGCGAGGAACAAGGAGGCCTGGCCGGGCTCATCGCCGCCAACATGGGTCTCACCTTCGTCGTCGCACCCACCGCCGGTACCGTCCTGTACGGCGTCTGGACCTCTCTGCCGATCATCGTCGGCGCGGCCATCATGGCCATCGTCTCCGTGTTCGTTCTCCTTCACCCCCGATTCCGACGCATCCCGACTCCGCCCGAAGGCGATGCGACGAATTCGGACGTGCCAACGCAGGACGCCGGCCATGAACGTTGAGGCAAACGTCGTGGCAGGCATCACCGGGAGCCTGGAGCCTGCTTCGGTGAGTGGCCGAGCCAGGAACGCTGGGGACACGATCGGAGTGGATCACAGCTTTAGACTCGCCCTCCATATGAGCCTGGCTCCTCACGGATCGAGGAGGTCGAGGGCCGGCACGCACCAATTCGACGGTACGGTCTCGCGCCAAATGCCTACTGGTGACTTCCTGCCTAAACACTGCTCGAAAGGACCGCTATGAACACTTCAACCCGGGACAATTCCACCTCGCCGCGAAGGCGGCTGGGGGTCAAAGACCTCGTCACCATTGGCATCTGCGGTGTCCTCGCGATGGTGATTAACACCGTGATCGGCATGATCCTCACCCCGATCTATGGCTTCGCTTACCCTGTCGTCGGCGGCCTGTGCGCGCTGTTCTCAGCCCCGGTGTATGTCCTGATGAGCTATCGAGTCGCTAAGCGCGGAACCGCTGTGCTGTTCTACCTGATCATCGCGATCATCTCCGCGCTGCCGGGGTTCTTCTACATGATCCCCTTCTACCTGGCCGCCGGCCTGATCTGCGAGACCATTCTGTGGCGACCGCGAGCGTACCGCAACGGCATGCTCAACGCTGTGACCTACATGATCTTCGGAATCATGTTCTCGATCGGCTCCTACCTGCCCATCTACCTCTTCGGCGACACCTACTATGACCAGTTCGAGAGCATGGGCGCCTCGGCCGAACTGTTCCTTCGTTTCGCGACCTCCCCGGGTGCGGTGGCAGTGTCCGTGATCGCCGGTGCCGTCCTGGCCCTGCTCGGGCACTGGATGGGGCGGAAGCTCCTGTCAAAGCACTTCGTCAAGGCCGGGATCATCAGCGCCGCATGAGACCAGGCTGGCTGCGGTTCGACCCGCGCACGACAATGCTCCTGCTCCTGCTGTGCAGCGTGCTCACGCTCCTCGTAGACGCAGCGGGCCTGTTCTGTCTCGTCGCCGGAGCATCGGCCTATCTGCTGCTCACGGGCATGTGGCTGCAGGCCATGACCGGCGTATGCGTGTTCGTGCTGCTGTATCTGGTGCAGTACGGAATCGTTGAGTATGCGACCGGGCCAGGGCTGATGCTCGGCTTCATGGTATTCTTCGCAGCACGGATCATGCCCGTCGCGATGCTGGTGCAATGCCTTGCCGAGACACCGCCAGGTGAGCTCGTCGGGGCGTTGCAGCGGCTCCGGGCGCCTCGTGCGCTCGTGCTTCCCTGCGCGGTCATTCTGCGCTTTCTGCCGACGATCAGGTCGGAGTTCGCATCGATTCGCGACGGGATGAAACTGCGTGGCTTGTCCGCGCTGTCGTGGCGAACTGCGGCACACCCTATGATGGTCGTCGAATCGATCTACGTGCCTCTGCTGATGCGGAGCATGAAGGTCTCCGACGACCTATCGGTCTCTGCGGCCACCCGCGGGGCCGACAACCCCGGTCACCGAACATCGCTGCGGCAGCTTCGCTTCCAACCGGTCGACGTGATCGCCGCGGCATGCGCGATCACGGCGCTCGGATGGGTGCTGGCAGACCAGCTCGTGACAGGTACATCGATATGATCCACCTCGACGACGTGAGTTTCTCGTACACGGCCGGGGCCACGCAACTGCGCCACGTGTCCTTCCAAGTCAGCCGCGGCGAGTTCGTCGTCCTCACCGGGCCCAGCGGCTGTGGCAAGACCACCCTCACCCGGGTCCTCAACGGGCTCGTCCCCGGGTTCTACGGCGGGGAACTCGAAGGCGGCGTGCAGATCGATGGAACGAACGCCCGCGAACTGCAATCGTGGGAGTACGGTCGGCTCGTCGGCAGCGTGTTCCAAGATCCGAAGACCCAGTTCTTCGCACCGGTCGTGCGTGACGAGCTGGCATTCGGATGTGAGAACTACGGGTTCCCACCCGAAGACATTCAGGCACGCATCGAGGACCTGTCGCACCGGCTGGGTGTCAGCCATCTCCTCGATCGCGCACTCCTCACCCTCTCCAGCGGCGAAAAGCAGAAGGTCGCGGTCGCCGCTGCGGCAGGCACACGCCCTCCCCTCTATGTGATGGACGAACCCTCCGCCAACCTCGATCTCGACGCCACCCGAGAACTCGCAGGCGTGCTGACGACGCTCAAGGAGTCCGGCAGCACCATCGTGATAGCCGAGCACCGCCTCACCTACCTCATGCACCTCGCCGACCGGATCGTCTACATGGACGACGGGGACATCCGACACGAATACACCCCTGCCCAGCTGCAGAACCTGCCACAGGCCACGCTCGAAGAACTCGGCCTGCGTGACCCGGTTCTCCGCACCACGGAACCGGGGGCACGGCATGTCTCCCACACTTCGCTCGGCGGCGACCCTACCGTCGAAGTCACAGACCTCACGGTCCGCAGGAAAGGGCGCGGCGCATCATTGTTGACGAGCTTGTCGTTCACCTTGCAACCGGGTGAAGTCGTCGCACTCGCCGGACCGAACGGCGCCGGGAAGACCACGCTCGGCCGCACCCTGTGCGGACTCGAGCGCGCAGGCAGGGGTACGATCTGCCTGCGCGGAGCCCATTCCCGCCGAGCCAAACGGTCCCTGAACACGTGGTTCGTCATGCAGGACGCCGACAGCCAGTTGTTCTCAGACAGCGTGCTCGGAGAAATGACGCACGGCGCCAAGTCCACCCCCGACTCTATGGCCCAAGCGCAACGGGTTCTCACACAACTCGGGCTGTGGGAGTACCGGAACAGACACCCAGGCTCGCTGTCCGGTGGGCAAAAGCAACGCCTGACCATTGCTGTAGCGCTCATGCAAAACCGACAGTTCATCATGCTCGATGAACCGACTTCGGGACTCGACGGGAGAAATCTCCGCCGCGTCGTCGACTGCATCACCGAACAGGCCGAGCGCGGTAAAACGATTCTGGTGATCACTCACGATCCAGAATTCATCCGGAAGGCCTGCACCAGAATGCTCCTGGTCCGAGATCAAACTCTCACAGCAGACGTCCCACTCGAACCGGACACCTTCGGACTCGCCCTGGACCACCTCAATAGGAAGACGGCTAGACATGACGAGTAGTTTCTCTCTGCTCGTCCACGGCGGGATGCACGGCGCTTGGTGCTGGGAGAGGGTGATCCCACACCTGCGGCATCGGACGATTGCTATCAACTTGCCCGGCCGACCCGGGGCAGGGAAGCAGCCGCCGACACTAGACGGATTTGCCGAAGCCATCGTCGACGCCATCAACGATGAACCAGGAGAAGCTGTCATAGTTGCCCATTCACTGGCCGGGATAGTCGCATTGGCGGCCGCGGAACGGGCTCCGAGAAAGATCAAGAAAATTGTCTTCGTTGCTGCAGTAGTTCCCCCATCGGGCTCGTGTTTCTGGGATATGCTGCCTGCGCCTCTGCGATGGTTTGGCAGATTCCTTCTGAGCGGAGACAAAACGACGATCATGCCACGATGGATGGCCCGAGCGGTGTTCTGCAATGATCTGTCGCGTGAGGACCAAGACCGACTCCTTGATAGCCTCGTTCCTGAACCAGTGCAGATACTCGACACCGAATTGCGCTACAAGATTCCAGAGAACGTCGGAGTCAGCTATGTTCTCACAACCCGCGATCGAGCCATTAAGCCGCGAATGCAACACGAGTATGTGAACTCGCTCCCCAAACGGACGCGTCACTTCACCGTAGATAGTGGCCACAGCGCGTGGTACTCCCGTCCGACTGATCTTGCCGAAATCATCAATGCAGAGATCGAAGACGATGGTTCGTCCAGCACAGCTCGATTCATATGGGTTTGAAAGAGGTCGATCGTGTGGGCCGTGGAACTTGAAAGTCACCGGGTGTGCGGACGGACGCGGCACAGCAAACGGCCGTTCAAGGGTCCGGTGCTCCGGATGTAAGTGAGCATCGGCGACGGCGCGCGTCTGGCTCCTGCTATCAGCGTTCTTCGCCGTGCACTGAGGACGATGGACGATCTGGACTCACATTCGCAGTCCACGAAGATAGGGGGCGATACTGCGTAGCTTTTCGCAGGTTTCTTCCCACTCACGTTCGGGCGTGGACTCGCCCATGACACCCGCACCGGCACGAAGCCAGCTTCGTCCGTCACGCTGGAAGACAGTGCGAAGTGTCAACGCGGCATCCAGTTGACCCTGCGTGTCAGCCAGGAGAACCGCTCCGCCGTAAAGGCCGCGTTCCTCGCCCTCGAGTTCTCGGATGACTCGCAGCGCAGCCCCTTTCGGAACGCCGGTAACGGTCACGGCTGGGAAGAGCGCTGCGAATGCCGACCAAGACGACATGTTCTCTTGCAGCTGCCCAGTGACGCGAGAGGCGATATGCTGCACCGATCCACGTTCTTCTACGTCCATGAACTCTGTAACGGCCACCGAGCCCGGTATGCTCACCGATCGTGTCTCGTCGAGAGCGAGACGAACAGAGATCGCGTGTTCATGCACTTCCTTCGCGTCGCTGAGTAGCTCTGAACGCAATCGACTATCTGTTTCACGATGGTGATGCAGCGCGCGAGTACCAGCCAGCGGCTGTGTACGCACACGTCCAGTCGGGTCAACCTCGACAATGGTCTCAGGGCTGAACCCAGTTGCCTTCCACCCGCCGACGTCAATAAGGAACGAACGCGCTGGCGTGTTCGCGCGGCGACCTGACAGATAAGTCTGCGGCAGGTCGATCTTGGGCTCAGCGGGAAGTGGCACGACCCTCGAGAGAACAACCTTGTCCAAGGCGCGGCTCTTGATCTTGGCGATTGCCATGCTGACCTTTTTCTGATAATTCGCAAAGTCGGGTTCCTCGAGCGAGATCGAGATGGCGTCGGACGTATCAGGTTCGGTACGCAGCAGTGCGGTAATCCGAGTAATCATTCCCGGAATTGAGGTTCGGGTGCGCGCTGCATTTCCGTCGAGCTGCACTTCGACCTCAGGCAACATTAGATGAATGAGTGTATCCGATCCTGCACCAGGCCGATCCTCGTACAGTAAGAACGCCAATTCGAAAGAAGCCCACCCGTAGCACCGTGATGGTCCATGCCTGTGAACGGACGCTAATGCCGTTGCGACAGCTTCAACGGGATCGTCTACGGGGATACTCCGGTGCCATTGGCCGACCCGCAGGTGTAGCGTGTCGCTACTGACGCTCACCTCAGCAGCAGGTCCGGCGGCGAAATACCACGTTCCCGCCCTCTCGTAGACGAGATATTGTTCCCCAACGCCTCCTTGTGCGAGCTTGATCGCAGCACTTGCTGGATCGAAATGCAGCGCAGTGTCGGCCTCGTGCACGAGTTTCGGTGTTCGCGAAGCCCAGTCCTCCAAGGCCTCGGCCAGTCCGTCACTGAGGATGTCGTCAAGTCGTCGATCGTCGGCCAGTGGGTCTCTCATCGGGTTTGGGCCCTCCCCTCGAGCATCCGCTCATCGAACAGTCTGCACAGCATCTGACCGTGCTGCGTAGGTGTGTCTGTACAGCGCACAAATGTGAAGTGAGTATAACCTTACCTGACTCGCCTGTTCAATCGGCGGCGGGTTCCAGCCCCGAATCGGCTCCGGCCTCTGTGAGGCGAGCACTTGTGGCTGAGGAGCCCGTTCGTCTTGCGGGATCGCGGGCCATGCATCTAATGGTGCTGAAGATAGAGATTATTGCGCTCGACAGCCTGGTCGTTGATTTTCGAACACAGAAGGTTGGGCAGCGAATGCTTGCGTGGCTTCGCGCTGCCACGGCCTCTGCGGCGCCAGCTACGCACGGAGCAGGAAAGCGGGTCAGGTCGGGCATGGACATATCGTGACCGACGTCAGCGGTGTTACTGGTCAAGTTGACGACCTTGACCGCTTCTGCGACAGAAGTATATGCGGAATCCATGAGGGCACTGACTCCAACACTGGACGGCAACACGCCGGCCGTGACGATCTCCAAGACAATTGTTGGACCCGCCCAATCATCACGAAACTCCGCGCCTGGCCCACCCGTGCCGACGCTGGCCAGTTGGGTACCGATCGCGCCGAGATCGAGGAGCTGTTGCGCGCGGGCACCCGGCCGGGCACGGAGAGGCCATCCGCGGCATGACTGTCCTGTGACCGGATGGTCGTTGTCGCGGTGTGCCGGGAGAGGCCCATACCTGGTGGGCAGCCCCGGTGAGACCGCCGGGGTTCGAAGCGAGAGGAAACATCATGCCCGTTCCCACCGGCCCCGGCATCTCCGGGTTCATCAAGTCCAGGCCGCAGCTGTCGATGACCGTCAACAACGATCCGCGGTTCTCCGCGTGGGTCGGGATCCCGCAGACCCAGATCGATGAGAACGGGGTCCTGCAGGAACTCGAGCCCCTCGAGACCCGGATGGTCATGTTCGGTGCCTCCGCGCAGCGCGCCCACGAGAAGTTCCGCAAAGGGGATGACATCGTCGCCTTCGGCGCCAACAAGGAATACACCGCCACCCGAGATGGGCAGCAGGTCACGGAGGAGTATTTCCTCGCCTCGCACATCGGCCACGACAACAACGTCACGACCTACACCGTCCACCGCGGCCCCGACCGGTACCCGGCCGAGCGCGACGGGATGCAGCGCGAGGCAGCCCGCCAGGACGCAGCCGCCCGCGAGAAAGCCCAGCAGCAGGCAACGGGCCAGCAGTCCGTCGGCCAGCAGGCACCCGCGCAGCAGCAGCTCGGCCAACAGGCACCCGCGCAGGCTGCTCCTGCCCAGCAGGCACAGGCCCAGCAGCAGCCGGCCCAGACGGCGCCTGCCCAGCCCGCGCAGCAGGCTCCCCAGCAGCCCGCACAGCAACAGGCGGCGCCCGAGCAGCCGGTCGCTCCGCAGCCGCCCGTTGCGCCGCCGCAGAACGCTCCTGCCCAGCAGGAGGCTCCTGCTGCGGCCCCGGCGCAGGCGCCACCGGCGGCACCGAATGCGGGCCCGCCGGACGGGCAGCAGCCCCAGGCCGGGCAGGCAGGTGACCCGGTCGCCGAGGTGCTCGCGCAGCGACAGAACGAGGTCGCCGCTGAGCCCGCTCCGGCCCGCGCGGAGCCGCCCGGGCACGAGGCGATGTCTCGGTAAGACCCCCTCAGGCCGCGCGGCGGTCGGCACCCCACGCCGCCCTCACCGCTGACCGTCGCGCACCTTTCTTCTTCGTGACCCTGCGACCCGGGAGGCATCGTGCCGACACCGACGAACCCCGACGAACCTGCTGACATCTCCGATCTGCCCCCGGAAGTGCTCAAGCAGGTCAAGCAGATGGTCTCGCGCGAGTACGCCAAAGACCTCCGCGCGCAGCTCGGCAGCGTCCCGCGGACCATCGACTGGACCCGCCTGAGTCCGGAGGATCTCGAGCACGAGCTCCTCGAGCTCAACCAGTTCGTGGACTGGTTGCGCCATACCTATGGGCTGCCGCCACAGATCATTCCGCCGATGTGGCATCGACACTGGGAGATGATCTGGGAACTCTCCGCGCTCAGGCAGCAGTGGCTGACCTGCTACGACCAGCAGGCCAAGGGCAACATGGGTGTCGTCTTCCACGCCGAGTTCGCCGCCGCCCGCGAACGCCTCCGCGACTGGGTCACCATCTCCGGCAGCCGGCTCGACCGTGATCGGGCCACCCGCATCACTCCCTGGCCCGGCGGCGAGGCCGAGGGGTTCACCCCGACCGACAGCACCGAGTACCCGGTGGAGAACCGGAACGAGGACTTCGTCTCCTTCGTCGAAGAACAGGTGCTCGAGCGCCAGCGTGCCCAGGACGCGGAGGTCCAGGAGATCGTGAACTCCGAGTGGAGCGAGCGGCCGTGACCGAGCCGACCGGGCAGATCCTCGTCTCCCCGTTGATGGACAGCCGGGAGGTCGCCGCCTACCTGAAAGTCTCCGAGTCGACGCTGTCGCGCTGGCGCGTCGATGAGAAGGGGCCACCGTTCATGCAGATGGGCGGGATCGCCCGCTACCGGTACGAGGCCGTCGAGGCCTGGCTGGCTTCCCTGGAACAGACCCATGAGCGCACCTGAGACACCGCCGACGTTCCCGCCGATCGGGGTGAAGGTCTCCACCGACATCGAACACCGCGCCTCCGGCGTCCGCGCCAGGGCACGGTGGACCGACCCGGCGACGAAGAAGCGCATCACCCGGGCCTTGGTCGTTCCCGACGAAGAAGCGGCCGAGGCTTTCTTCGACCAGCTGCAACGCTCAGCGAAGGTCGGAGTGGACCTGACGATCACGTTGAGCGATTACATCGAGCAGATCGGCGACCGCTGGAAGCGCGGCCTCGACCCGACCTCGACCGCCACCGGCTACTGGGCAGGACTCCGGCTGCGGGTGATTCCGGCGATGGGACATGTGCCGGTAGCCGGGATCAGCACCGGCATGATCGACCGGACCATCGACGACTGGGAGCTGAAGCTCTCGCCCTCGCTGATCAAGTCCTCGGTCGCCGCACTCGTGCGCGTGCTCGACGAGGCCGTTCGGGATGAGCTGATCGAGAAGAACCCAGCACGCAACCGTTCCCGTCGCTCTTATGGGAAGAGCACGGTGTTCGACTTCAGCAGCCCCGCCGATACCTCTCCGCGCGCGCACGCGATCAAGGACCTGGAGACGCTGACCAAGCTCGCCGAGGCCTGCGGTGAGGCCGGCCAGCCGTACTCCGACTACGTGATGCTGTGTGCGCTGCTGTCGGCGCGCAGTTCCGAGGTCGCGGGTCTCTGGGTCGAGGACGTCGACTGGGACGCGAACATCGTCACGATCCGCAAGCAGACCTTCCCTTCCTCGAGCGGGCTCGTGACGAAGCAGACCAAGGGCAGGGAGGAGCGGCCTGTGCCGATTCTGCGCCCGCTCGTGCCCGTCCTCGAACGATTGACGGCCGAGAAGGAGCCGACCGACCGGGTGCTCATCGGCGTGCGCGGAGGAGTGATCACGACGGCGAACGTCAGCCGGGCCACGAAGTGGGATTCGCTCGTGACCGAGATGGGGCTGCCGCAGCTGTCGCGGCATGGTCTGCGGCATACGGGAGCGACCTGGATGGCCGATGCCGGCATCCCGCTGCACGTGCTCCAGAAGATCCTCGGCCACAAATCGATCGACACGACCAAGGGCTACCTCCACCCCGATCTCGGCCATATCGCCAAGGCGGGGGAGCTGGCCAACCGATTCCTCGACGCCCAGACCGAGGCGCCCGAACGGCCCTCGGGCAAGAGGCACGCGAAGGCGAAGCCTGGTCCCGACGAGCGTGGCCTGTGAGGCCGAAAATGGGCTTCTGGTCCCGGTTTGGTCCCGGGTGATCAACTTGGGCGCCTTCAGACACCCTCCGGAGAGGGCGCGGGCGAGAGATTCAAGAGGAGCCAACGGCGATCGCGGACGATCCCGGACATGACGAAGCCCAGGTCAGAAACATGCTCTGACCTGGGCTTTTACGTCGGGCTGACAGGATTTGAACCTGCGACCCCATCACCCCCAGTGATGTGCGCTACCAAGCTGCGCCACAGCCCGCTATTCATTTGTTCCCGGGCAAACCAGGGCTAAGCCACCTTACCCCCAGTGAAGCGCGCTACCAAGCTGCGCCATAGCCCGTTACCGTACTCCCTCGTGGGCAACGAGAACCAGCTTATACCGATCAGGGGCCAACTGCCAAAACCACGTTCCGTGACCTTCGAAAAGCAGGTATCATCCCAGGTGGATACCGAAGAACCAGGGGCTGGCGTCGCCAGTTTCGGTGACTCGGTAACATTTCCGTTTCGTGATTGTTATGAAAGTGGACCAGGCGGCTATGCTTGGTACACCGACAAACTAGAGGAGTCGACATGGCAGATCTGGATTATCCAGTGTCTTTGCGGTACTCGCGCGACCATGAGTGGATTGCGACTACGGAGGACAATGCGGTTGTCCGTGTGGGTATCACTGATTTCGCACAGGAGCAGCTGGGCGATGTCGTCTATGTCGATCTGCCTGCCGTCGGTGATTCGATCACTGCTGGTGAGTCCTGCGGCGAAGTCGAAAGCACGAAGAGCGTCTCAGACCTCATCTCCCCAGTTTCCGGGACCGTCACCGAGGTCAACGAGTCGCTCGACGACTCACCGGAGATCGTCAATTCATCGCCCTTCGAAGACGGGTGGATGTACCTTGTCGAACTCAGCGAACCTGAGCAGGTCGAATCGCTGATGGACAGCGAGCAATACAAAGAGCTCATTCAGAGCGAGGAGGCATAATGTCGCAGAATAACGATCAGAATCGTCCGACCCCCTCGCAGCCCTGGTACGACAACGGTCAGGTGCCGCAGTCGAAGAAGTTTCCGTTCGGCGCCGGCAGCGGCGACGACTCGGCGACCCGCGTGAATCAGCAGGTCGACCCGAACGGTCAGCCGAACACCCCTCCCTTCGGGCAGCAGCCTGCCGACGGCGCCCCGCAGGCACCGCAGTACGGCAACGGCCAGCAGGCCGGCAATGGTCAGCAGTACGCCGGCACCCCACAAGGTGGTCAGCAGTACGGGGGCACTCCACAGGCCAGCCAGCAGTACAGCAACGGACAACAGCAGTACGGCGGCACTCCACAAAGCGGTCAGAACTTCGGCGGCACCCCGCAGGGTGGCCAGAACTATGGCAACGCCCAGAACTTCGGGGCCTCCCAGCCGGCCAACCAGCCCTATGCGAACAACGGCCAGGGCAGTCAGGGACAGCCGCAGTATCAGCCGCCGCAGAACCAGTATCCTCAGCAGGGCTATGGACAGCCGCAGTCCGGCCAGCCGCAGGGTAGCCAGCCCCAGGGGAGCCAGGGCCAGCAGCAATACGGTTACAACGGCGCCGGTCAGTACGATCCCAGCCAGCCGCAGGGCAACCAGCCCCAACCGGGCAACCAGCCCCAACCTGGCAATTACGGCCAGTCGCAGTCCGGCCAACCCCAATCGGGCCAACCGCAGTCTGGCCAGCCTCAGGGGGCTCCGGCCGGAGGACAACGCGACCAGATGAGCGATTCGGGCAGCCAGCAGTTCCAGGGCATCCTCGATCCGCATACCGGTGAGATCCACCCGGTGCCCGACCTCGAAGGTCTGCAGGACGCCGATGCTCTCCTCGTCGTCGTGTCGGGACCGGACTCGGGCTCACAGATTCTGCTCGACACCGATGTGGTGACCGTGGGACGCAGTCCGAACGCGGACATCTTCCTCGATGACGTCACCGTCTCGCGTAAGCATGCCGAGTTCATCCGGACTCCCAGCGGCTTCACACTGCGGGACACCGGTTCGCTCAACGGTACGTATGTGGGCCGGCAACTCATCGACTCCATCGAACTGCAGAACGGAGCCGATGTGCAGATCGGTAAGTTCCGAATGATCTTCCAGCAGCGTCCGCGCTCCTGACCGGGGGATAATGTCAAAAGTTGAAGTCGAGGTTGTCGGCGTCCGCATCGAAATGCCCGCCAATCAACCGATCCTCCTGCTCAAAGCCAGCGAGCCCGCGTACTATCTGCCGATCTGGGTCGGTGCGATCGAGGCCAATGCTCTGTCGATCGCGCAACGGGGTCTGACTCCGCCGCGTCCGATGGTGCATGCTCTGCTGCTCGACGTGCTCACCAAGTACGAGGCAGAGCTGACAGACGTCACGATCACCGGCAAAGACGGTCAGATCTTCCTGGCGGAACTGCACACGAATGACGGGAAGTCGATCTCCGCACGTCCCTCGGACGCGGTGACACTGGCGTTGACCGCCGATTGCCCCGTCTACGTCGAATCCCAATTGCTTGAAGAATCCGGAATCGAAGCCCCCGAAGCCGATGAAGAGGAAGTCGCGCAGTTCAGAGACTTCCTCGACAACGTTTCGGCCGAGGACTTCGAAACCGGCTCCGAAAACCCATGAAAGTGAAACATTGAGCCTCCACACCGATCCGGTCCTGTCCAACAGAGAAATCGCCGCTGCCGGCAATGACAATCTGCGCGGTCTCGATGACTGGCGCGAAATGGATCCGAAGCAGCAGCCGACCTATCTCGACAGTGCCGCGCTCGACGAGGTGCTCACAGACCTGCGCACCTCTCCTCCGCTCGTCTTCGCCGGAGAAGCCGATGTGCTCAAGCAGCGTATCGCCGCGGCTTCGCGTGGGGAGGCTTTCGTCCTCGCCGGCGGCGACTGCGCCGAATCCTTCGACGGAGCCCAAGCGGACAAGATCCGAGCCCGGGTCCAGACTGTGCTGCAGATGGCAGCCGTGCTCACCTATGGCGGATCGATGCCCGTGGTGAAGATCGGACGCATGGCCGGCCAGTTCGCGAAGCCCCGCTCAGCGGATATGGAGACCCGAGATGGAGTGACCCTGCCGTCGTTCCGCGGCGACATCGTCAACGGCTACGAATTCACCGAAGAATCCCGACGCCACGACCCGGAACGACTGCTCAAGGCCTACCACGTGTCCGCGTCGACGCTGAACCTCATTCGCGCCTTCACGCAGGGCGGATTCGCCGACCTGCGGTTCGTCCACGATTGGAATCGGGGATTCCTCGCCTCGAATCCCGGCTACCAGCGCTACGAGCAGACGGCCGCCGAGATCGACCGCGCCATTCGCTTCATGGATGCCTGCGGAGCCGACTTCGACGCGCTCAAGACCACCGAGTTCTATGCCGCCCACGAGGCGCTCCTCCTCGAATACGAACGCGCGCTGACTCGCATCGACTCCCGGACGGGCGAAGCCTACGACGTATCCGGGCACTTCCTGTGGATCGGCGAACGCACTCGTGAGGTCGACGGCGCACACGTCGACTTCCTGTCCAAGGTCCGCAACCCCATCGGCGTCAAGCTCGGCCCCACGGCCACGGCCGATGATGCTCTGGCCCTGGCCGAGAAGCTCGACCCGGATGCCGAGCCCGGTCGTCTGACCTTCGTCACTCGCATGGGTGCCGGTCAGATCGGCGAATCACTGCCCGCGCTGCTCGCCGGAATCGGTGACCAGCTGCCGCACGTGACCTGGGTGTGCGATCCGATGCACGGGAACACCATCACCTCGAACACGGGGTACAAGACTCGTCGCTTCGAGGACGTCATGGCCGAGGTCGAAGGCTTCTTCAATGCGCACCGCGATGCGGGCACGATCCCCGGCGGACTGCACATCGAGCTCACAGGCGACGACGTCACCGAGATCATGGGCGGCGCCACCGAGATCGATGACGAAGGTCTTCGCCGCCGCTACGAAACCCTCGTCGATCCGCGGCTCAATCACGATCAGTCGCTCGAGATGGCCTTCCAGGTCGCCGAATACCTCACTCGCAGACACTGATCGATCCGTTCCGGTCGAAGAGTGACAATGCCGGTGGCCCCGCAGATCATCTGCGGGGCCACCGGCATTCTGCTGAGGTGATCGGGAGCCCGATGCCGAGACCAGAGCTGCACGGTTCGATCCGAGCGAGTCCGACAGAGGCTGCCCGATCAGACTCGTCGCGCCGGCTCTACTTGTCCTTCGAGCTGTCCTTCTTGTCGTCTTTGGACTTCTCGTCCTTCTTCTCGTCCTTTTTGTCGTCCTTGGACTCTTCCTTCTTCTCCTTGCCCTTGGAGACACGGACGATGATGAGCGTGTTCGCAGGCTTCGACTCGGTGCTCTTCGGGAACTGCGACACGACCTTGCCCTTGGGCACGTCATCGGAGAACACTTCGTCCTTGCCGACACGGAAGCCGCGCTTGGCCAAGGTGGCATAGGCGGCGTCGAAGGTCAGTCCCTCGACATTGGGCACCGGGATCGGAGCAACGCCCTTGGAGATGACCAGATCGATCTTCTCGCCCTTCGACAGCTTCTTCCCGGGCTTCTGCGACGCAGAGATGACGGCATCCTTCGCGACCGTGTCGCTGTACTTCTCCTCGACCTTGCCGACCGTGAGCTTCGCCTTCTTCAGCGCCGCCTCGGCGTCGGAGCGGCTCAGGCCCTCCAGCTTGGGAACGGCGAACATCTCCTCGCCCTTGGACACAACGACCGTGACGGACGAGTCCGGTGCGAGCTCGGAGCCGCTGACGGGCTCGGTGCCGATGACGACCCCGGCGGGCACGGTGTCGTCGAAGACTTCCTTCGGCTCGGCCTTGAGATCGTTGTCCTCCAACTGCGAGGTGACTTCGTCCACCTGCTTGCCAGCCAGCTGACCGGGCACGATCGACGTCGGTTCCGGAAGGTTCGCGATGACCAGCCATGCCACGAGCGCGAGCACCGCGACGACGGCGACGAGCGCGGTGAGCACGCGACGACGGCGGCGACGGCCGGGGGACGCCGCGGTCGCGGCGGTTCCCGCGGATGCTGCGACTGCGGCACCGCTCGCAGCACCGCCGGAGGCGCCTGTCGCAGCACTGCCTGCAGCAGGCGCTGCGGCAGGCGACCGATCGTCGTCTGCTCGGGACTGTTCGTCTTCGTGCGTCTCGTCTTCGGAGGCCTCGTCTGCGTGCGTTTCGTCCCCGGAGCCGGACGCGACTGCGGCGGTGACGCCGCCGATGCCGGCTGCCGCAGACGCGATTCCGACCCCGGCCGCCTCGGCGCCGGTGTCGTTCTCGTCCTCATCCTCACCCTCGAGATACGGGATCTCGTCGGTGCGGGAGCGCTTCTCCTTCGGGACCTCCTCGCCGAGGTCGATGCTGGCGGTGAGCACGGGGGAGTGTTCGCCGGCGGCGACCTCCGGATCGCCGAGATCGAGTTCGGCCTCGCTCATCTCCGCTCGCGCCTCGGCCAGAGCCAGACGGAACTGAGCGGCATCGGCGGGACGATCCTCGGGGTCCTTCGACGTCGCCCACAGCACGAGCGCATCCAAGCGGGGGCTCAGACGCGGCACGACCTCCGAGGGCGGCGGCACCGTGTCGTGGACATGACGGTACGCGACCTGGATCGGCACGTCGTCGGTGTAAGGCTGAGCGCCGGTGAGCATCTCGTAGAACATGATGCCGACCGTGTACAGGTCGGTGCGGGAGTCGGCTCCGGCACGCGTGACGAGCTCAGGGGCGACATAGCCGACGGTGCCGATGAGCGTCTTCGTCGTCGTCGCCGTCGTCACCGCCCGGGCCAGACCGAAGTCGGCGAGTTTGACCTGACCGTCGGTGCCCAACAGCACATTGTCGGGTTTGAGATCACGGTGGATGATGCCGGTCGAATGCACAGCCTCGAGGGCGGCGAGGATCGCGTCGAGGACGACGATGGCCTGCCGGGGTGTGAACGTGCCGCGGTGCTTGAGTTCACGGCGCAGCGTCACCGAGGGCAGATACTCCATGACGAGGTAGACGATGTCGCCGTCGCGGGCCTGATCGTGGATGGCCACGAGGTTCGGGTGGGTGAGCCGACCGGCGTTGATGGCCTCACGGCGGAAGCGTTCGACGAACGTCTCATCGGAGATGAGGTGCTCGTGCATGACCTTGATCGCGATTTCGCGGTCGAGGCGCAGATCGGTGCCGCGGTAGACCATCGCCATGCCGCCGCGGGCGACCTTGGCGTCGATGCGGTAACGGTCGTTGAGGACCGTGCCGATGAGGGGATCTCGGCGGGCGGTCACAGAGCCTCCTGCATTCTCTGACGCTGCATCTGCACGGTGCGCACGAAGGCCTTCGTCTCCGCGAGCAGCCCGTCGGCGCGGACGGAGCGCAGATCCTGGTAGTAGCCGGCCAAGGCTTCGTTCTCGGATTCGGCGGTTTCGATGAGCCAGCCGAGGATGACGGTGCCGGCGACGATGTTGTCTTCGATGTCGAGCAGATCGAGTCCGCGCCCGACGATGTCACTGGCCCAACGGCCCGAACGCGGTGTGACCTGCATGATGCCGATGGCGTTGCCGGCCGAGACCGTCGTGTGCTGGAAACCGGACTCCTGAGCGGCGACGGCCAGCATGAGCGCAGGATCGGCACCGAGTTCCTCGGCGATCGAGGCGACGATGAGCCTCGCCTGCGCCGGCGCAGGATGGCGACGGTGCAGCAGGGTGTACTTGTTCAGTCGCGCCGCCCGCAGAACCGCCGGGCGGATGCCCTGCACCTGCGCACTGGCCGCGACACGGGGGATGTCCTGCGGGGGTTCGGGAGCGGTGCGGCGCGGACGAGCCGTCGAGGGCCGCAGCAGTAGCAGTTCGCCGACCTTGAGGTAGGAGTCATCGCCCATGGCATTGGCACGGCGCAGGGTCGCCGGGGAGATCCCGTGCCGTGCGGCGATGCCCTGCAGGGTCTCGCCGGGGGCGACGACGTGCGAAGGATCGTCATCGGGCAGATCGTTCTTCTCCGGCAGGGACAGCACCTGGCCCTGGTGGAGGTTCTGCCGCGGGGAGATGCGGTTGAGTTCGGCCAGAGCCGGCACCGAGACGCCGTGCTTGCTCGCGACACCGTAGAGGGTGTCGCCCTGCTTGCATTTGTAGGTGCGTCCGCCGTGGGTGACCGGAACGGTCGCACCGGCCGTACCGGAGATCCATTGCGGACCCATCGTCGGGGCGGGATTCCCTGAGGCCGGGCCCGTGTCGGTCGAATCCGCTGTGGTCGAATCGGCGTTCGAGTTCGCGGAACTCGCCGAGGCGGTCCCCGCCTCTTCGTCGGAGGCGGAATCTTCGTTGCCGGTGGGGTGGCTGGAGGGGGCAGCCTCGGCAGGGGAGTCGTTTTCGGGGTCGACGCGTTCGGCTCCTGGGATCGGCCCGGTCGAATTCACCTTCGAGGCGGCACGGATGTCAGGAGCTGCGGTGATGGGCACCTGCTGATGCCGTCGCGGTCGTGTCATCTGTCACCTATTGACTGTTGAATGGGGAAGCTACGGTCCCCAGCCTAACGAGTGGCCGCCGCCGACCCGAGCATTCGGCTCCGCATGGCGGGGTGTTTCTGCCGAATATTGCTACGCTTGGGCACGTGAATACCGAAGAACTCGTCCAGGACTGGGCCCCGCTGCCCGACATCGCAGAACTCACCGGACTCGGCATCTCCCAGGTGCGCCGCTTGCTCGAAGACGGCGCCATCTGCGGAATCAAAATCGGCAAGCCGAAGGTGCTGCAGGTTCCGCTGGCCTTCTTCATCGACGGTGAGGTGGTCAAATCGCTCAAGGGCACTCTGAACACCCTGGCCGACGCCGGATTCGACGACGAAGAAGCCATCGTGTGGCTCTTCACCCCGGACGATTCCCTGCCCGGTCGTCCCATCGACCTGCTGCGCGTGGGCAACCGCAAGGAAGTGCGCCGCCGCGCCCAGGCCCTCGCCTTCTGAAGAGCCCGGACCCCCGCATTCTCAAGATCATGCCCTCGCGTTCTCAGGCAGTTCAGCTGGTGCGGTAGCTCAGCGCCTTCGCGAATTCCCGGAGTCGGTCCTGCGCGGCAGAACCGATGCGGATACTCGCCGAGGCGGCCGACACTTCCGCTGTCCCCGCAGAAAGCGGGGCGGTCGAGTCGGTCGAGTCCGCTTCCCCCGCAGCCGCCCAGGCATCGACGATCGCTGCGGCCTTCGCGTGCTGAGCGGCGATGAACTCTTCGACGGCGCCGAGGCCGCCTGACGCGGTGATCATCTCCACACATTCGGCGACGTCGGCATCGGAGAGGTCCGGATCGCCCAGGCGCGCGGCGAGGACCTCGAACTGCGCCGGGGAGATCCGGGTCGCGGTTTCGGCGATGAGCACCGTCCGTTTGCCCTCCCTGATGTCGTCACCGGCGGGTTTGCCCGTGGCCTGCGGGTCTCCGGCGATGCCGAGCACATCGTCGCGCAGCTGGAACGCCTGGCCGAGAGGCAGGCCGAAATCGGAGATCTCGGCGAGCAGATCCTCTTCGGCCCCGGCCAGAGCCGCACCAAGGAGCAGCGGCTGCTCGACCGAATACTTCGCTGACTTGAAGCTCAGGACCTCCCACGCACGATCGGCGATGCGAGCGTCGTCGAGGGGGATCACCTCGGCGAGGACATCGAGGTACTGACCGACCATGACGTCCCGGCGGACGGTTCCGCGCAGCTCCCGGACCAACCGGGTGCTGCCCAACGTCTCCTGCGCACGTTCGAACAGCTCTTCGCTCAGTGCCAGGCAGATATCGCCGATGACGATCGACGCGGAGACGCCGAACGAAGCACCGTCGCCGTGCAGACCGGACTTCCTGTGGCGGGCCTCGAACTGTCGGTGCAGTGCGGGCTCGCCGCGACGGGTGTCCGAGTTGTCGATGAGATCATCGTGGATGAGCGCCGCCGCATGCAGCAGCTCGAGCGATCCGGCGGCCTGTGCCAAGCCCGTGGCCACCTCGGCGCCGCCTTCCGCGGCATCTCTGCCTTCCGAAGCAGCGTCGCCGACGGGTCCTCCGGCGAGCTGGAAGCCCCACCACAGGAGGACGGGGCGGATCCGTTTGCCGCCGCGGGTGAACGCGATGAGCGATTCGCCGATCGCGTCCGCATCGGGGGAGATGGACTCGAACTCGGCGGCCTTCTCGGCCAGGAAGCTCTCGAGCTGAGCGGACACCGCGGCAGCGATGCTCTGCGGCGAATCGAGCGCGGCGACGAGTGGGGACGGGCGGGAGGAAGCCGGTGCTTGCCGTCCGGCACGAGCGGATGCAGACGGGCCGGAAGCTGCCGACGCAGGCAGACCCGACTCAGGGGTCTCGTCCCGCGTCACTGACTGGTCGTCGGTCATGAAACGATGTTTCCGCCGACGGTGACGATCGACTGCGCCTTGTCGGCGGAGTCGTCGGCAACGGTGACGACGAGGACGCTGTCGTTGTCCTTGTGCTTGAAATTCTGCACGCGGGCGCTCTTCGTCTTCACCTCGTCGCCGAGCGGTTCGAAGTCGGCCTTGCCGAGCTCCTCGTCGTAGAATTTGAAGATGTCCTTGGCCTCGGCCTTCGCAGCGACGACGAGGCTGACCTGTTCGGGCTGCTTCGTGTCCTTGTCGTTGTGTGCCTTGACGATCGAGGCCGAGAGGACCTTCGACTTCGGGTAGGGCTTGACGTAGTCGGGCAGATCCTTGACGTCGTTCGAGGTGTCGGGATCCTGACCGGTCGCTTCCTCCGAGGCTTCGGCCGATGCCGTCTCGGAGTCCGACGGAGTCGCCTGTGCAGAAGAGGTCTGTTCGCTCGTCGGGGTCGAGTCGGTCGTGCCCTCATCGGCTCCGGAGCAGCCCGCAAGGGCAAGAGCGGCGGCGATGGGCAGTGTCATGACAGCGGTGCGCGATACCATGATTCAAGAGTACCTGGACTGTTCGGCGGAGCCGAAAGGAACTGACGCGAGGGGCAGGCGATGAGTCGGAAGCAGCTGGCGCGATCCGGAGGTGACCTCAGTCGACTGGGCACCGACGACGTCGGTGCCACGATGCTCCATCTCGACATGGATTCGTTCTTCGTCTCCGTGGAGCTGCTCAGCCGTCCGCAGCTCATCGGTCGCCCCGTCATCGTCGGCGGTCGCAGCGGCCGCGGCGTCGTCGTCTCCGCCAGCTATGAGGCCCGCGAGTTCGGTGTCCACGCGGCGATGCCGATGTCCCGGGCGATGAATCTGTGCCCCTTCGCCGAGGTGATCCCGCCTTCGCACGGCCTGTATTCCTCCTTCTCCCGCCAGGTCTTCGACCTCGTCGCCGAGGTGACCCCCGATGTCCGACAGGTCAGCGTCGACGAAGCCTACGTCGACGTCTCCGGTGCGGTGCGCCGCCTCGGCTCGCCCCTGGAGATCACCACGCGGCTGCGGGAGCAGATCAGGCAGCGCACGGGCCTGAGTGCCTCGGTGGGCATCGCCGGCAGCCAGGTCGTGGCGAAGCTCGCTTCGACCCGAGCGAAGCCCAACGGTCAGCTGCTCGTTCCGGTGGCGAAGACCCAGGAGTTCCTCGACCCGATGCCCATCGAAGCCCTGCCCGGGGTGGGGGAGAAGACGCAGCAGGGCTTCTCCCGTTACGGTATTCGGCTCATCGGCGACCTCGCGGCCGTCGACGAGGCGTGGGCCGGACGCGTCTTCGGCGCTCACGGCCATCAGCTGTGGCGGGCCGCTCACGGTCAGGACTCCGGTGGATTCGACCGGCAGGCCAAAGAGCATTCGATCAGCGCGGAGAACACCTTCGGTGAGGACATCTGGGACCTCGACGTGCTCGAACATGAGCTGCTGCGACTGGCTGACAAGGTCGCCTACCGCGTCCGGGCCGAGGGGAAGGTCGCGACGACCTTGGGGCTGAAATACCGCCTCGGCGACTTCACCACTCTGTCGCGGTCGGTCACGCTCTCGGCTCCGAGCGATCTGGCGCGAGAGATGTACGAGGCGCTGCGGCCGGCGATGCGCAAGCTGCGCGAGCAGCGGACGCAGGGAGTCAGACTGCTCGGGGTGCGAGCGGCCGGCCTCATCGACTTCGCCGTCACGGGACGGCAGGCCACCTTGGATGAACCGGAGCATTCGGGCCGAGAAGCGGAGGTGGCCCTGGACGAGGTGAGGCGGCGTTTCGGGACCGAGGCGATCTCTCAGGCCTCACTTCTGCGCAAGCGGCAGGAGCCCTGACAGACGGTGAGCTGGACCATAGTCTGAAGACCCAGTGGGAATCCGGGCGATCAGCGGCCCCCGAGATGTTTTTTCGGTGCTCAGAGACTATGATTGAGTCAAAGACTTGAGTAGGGAAACGGGGGTTCGAGATGCCACTCTCCGATCACGAACAGCAGCTGTTGGATCAACTGGAGAAGCAGCTGCGCAGTGAAGACCCTCGTTTTGCACGCAATATCTCGGAAACCCAAGCCGCGGCAACGGGCCCGGGATTCTCCGCTAAGCGCTTCGTCCTCGGCATCCTCGTCACTCTGGCCGGACTCGCAGCGACGATCCTCGCGATCACGCTGGTGTCGGACTCGACCTGGTGGATCGCCCTCGGCGTCGTCGGATTCGGTCTCATGGTCGCGGGCATGTACTGGGCGTTCAGCCGTCCCGGTCACGTCCACACGACGCAGACGGAGGGCCGGACTGCCGGAGCGAAGACCAGCGAGAAGGGCAATGCCGGTTTCATGAGCCGACTCGAAGACCGGTGGGAAAAGCGCCAGCGCGGCGAATGACCCCGATCCTCACGATCAAGGCACTCTCAGAATGAGGGTGCCTTTTTCTGTGCCCGCCGACTTCGTCCGCAAGGGGTTCGCGCGTTTCGCATTCTGTGCCGGGATCGTCGGTGCAGTGGCGGGAGTCGCTTTCTCCTTCGGGGAGTTGACTCATCAGAGGTCGAGTCGTCGGCGGCTCGGGGACGGTCGTGGTGTGTCTGGCCGTGCGACCGGGCGTGCTAATCGCTGTGCGGCCGGGCCAGGGGCCGGACGCGCAGTTGGCGGAGTGGCTGAACGGGTGGCCGGACGCGCTGCCGGCACAGCCGAATGGGTGGCCGGACGCGCTGCCGGCACAGCCGAATGGGTGGCTGGTGGTGATCAGATCATCGTGGTGCTCGGCTATGGGAACCGAGGCGAACGAGCGAATGGGATCAACCGATTCCGAGTCCGTGCCGGGCTGCGGACCGTCGACCCGCGGGCGCGATCGGCCGTGCTCATCCTCTGCGGGGGAGCCGTCGCCGGACGGCGGCCCGAAGCGATGATCCTCGAACGCTTCGCTCGTGAGGAGCTGGGATTCACCGGCAGGATGCGCCTCGAGACGCAGAGCGCGACGACGTGGGAGAACATCCTCAACGCGATCCCGCTCATCGACGAGGAGCTGCGAGCCGAATCGACGATCAGCATCGTGTCGAACTCCCATCACGCCGAGAAGGCGCGCGACCATCTTTGGCAGCTGAGGCCCGACCTCGGTCGACGACTCGTGCGGGGAGGCGACTATCGGTTCGGTGAACTGCCTGTCGTCAAACCGATCGCCGCGGTCAGGGGATTGCTGGCCCTGCGAGAACTCGACCGGTCGAACTCGCTGTAGACGCCCGGGTGCGTGCGGCAACTGTCGCCGTCCGCAGACGCGGGGAAGCGTGTGTCTGCAGATGGAAGGAGGCGGCCCCGAACGGGACCGCCTCCTTCGGCTCGTCAGCGCTTCTCTGCAGTCGGGGCGTCTCGGCCCTCAGCGCTTCTGCGTCGTCATTTCGGACGGTTGAAGAGACTTGCCGGCCAGATCTTCGCTGAGATCCGATTGCCAGAAGTCGCTCGCTCGGACAGGTCTGTACCGACCTCATCGATGAGCGCGCGCACCTCGGAGTCGTCGAGCGACTCGGCAGCGGCCCCGTAGCGCTTCGCCTCGAGAGCGTCGACGAAAGCCGACAGCGCGGAATCGTCCCGGCCCCGATCATCCGGTTCGTTCGGTGCCGGGCGTTGCAGACGACGCAGCCGTTCATCCGAACGTTCAGCGGCCCCCACACGACCATCGGATTCCTCAGTGGTGCCGGAGGAACCTGCGGCCACCTCGGCGGCGGATCTGCGGAGGGGTTCACCGGTCTCGGGGTCGACCTCGACGGCGGCAGGACCGGCCCCGCCTGATGCGGCGCCACCTGCCGTGCTCGAACCGGCGCCACCTGCCCTGCTCGAACCGGCGCCACCTGCTGTGCCAGCGCCACCTGTCGTACCGGTCGACCCGGAGGCGGCGGTCGGCAGCGTTCCCGCGAGGACGAGCTCGTTGAAACGCAGCGTCCGGCTCGGGTCCAGGCTCTGCCCGTAGTCGGTGGCCAGGGCCCGCACCTCCGTCCAGACCGCCTCAAGGTCGTGCGGATCCTTCGTCCGACGCGAACGCAGAATCGACCGCCAGATGGCGGGAATGGCCGCGAGCAGGAGCAGAGCGAGCACGATGACGCCCACCCACACGTAGGTGGTCAGGTTTGCCCCGGCCGGTTCGGCGGCCCGAGTGCTCGTCTCCTCATCGCCTGCCTCCTCGGACTCGTCGTTCCCGGCGGCGGAGGTCTCCTCTGTCGGCTCTTCGCTCGGGCTCGCCGACTCCGATTCGTCGCTGTCCTCGTTCTCAGCGGTACCGCTGGCCAGCGTCCACTTCGGAGGATCACCGGCTGGTCCACCGGGCGTGGGCTCGAAGCGGACCCAACCGGCGCCCTCGAAATAGAGCTCCGGCCAGGCATGCGAATCCTGCATGCTCACATCGAAACCGCCGTCGGCCTTCTCACCTCCGGCGAAGCCGACGCCGATGCGCGCCGGAATCCCCATCGTCCGCGCCATGATCGTCATGGCCGAGGAGAACTGGACGCAGTAGCCCTTCTTGTCTGCGAGGAAGTCCGAGATCGCGTCTCCGCTGGCCCGCTCCGGGGCGTCGATCGAATACTCGAAGTCGCCGCCGCGGAAGTACGCCTGCAGCAGAACTGCCGCTTCCCACTGGTTCTCCGCATCGGCGGTGACCCGCTCGGCGGTCTCCTGCACGCTGGCAGGCAGGGAATCGGGAACCTCGAGTTCGGTGTCGAAGTCCTTCTTGTCCACGGGCGTCGCGGACTGGAGGTCCTTGACGTCGGGATTCGGCGACAGGTAGTCCATCGAGTACTGCAGACCGCCGGTCTTCTCGCCATTGCCCACCACGGTCAGTGTCTTCTCATCGAAGATCCATCGACGGTCCACGCCTTCGGGCTGCTGCGGAGCATAGGGCGAAGGAAGATACTGCTGGTCGTACTCATCGCCGATGGCGACGTCGATCGTCTCTTCCTTGAAGTTCTTATCCCGCGGCATTCCCTCGGGCCAGGGCATCCCGTCGGTGGCGATCGCGAAGGGATCGAGGCTGAACGGGCTCGGCGCCCAGTTCTCTCCGTCGAAGTCATCGATCGAGGTCAGTCGGACCGGATCGGAGTCCTCCCCGGTGGTCTGATAGCTGAACAGAGTCGCATCGTCACGATCGCCGAGGTTCTGCCGCAGATTGAGGAACGGGTTCGTCACCGTCAGATCGCCCTGCCCCTTCGACGCTCGGTCGGGCAGACTCGGCACCGGCGGCAGCAGCAGAGGCAGACCGAGGCCGATCGCCAGAGCCAGGGCACCGGCGAGAACCGCGGTCATCCCGCCGCGCCAGCGTGTGGCCGGCAGATACGGGCTGAGCATGAGCAGCAGGAAGGCTGCGAGGATCGCCACGATATGCCACCACCGCACCTCCTGTGAGGCGAAGTACACGGGGATCATCCACAGCACGAGCAGCAGCACACCGCCGACCTTCGGAGCCCGGAGGTCGGCGACGAGGCCGTCGATGAGGATCGTGATGAGGGTGAAGGCGATCGTGAGCATCGCGGTGAAGCCCGGGGTGCTCGCGGCCGGGGGAGCGGTCGCGTAGAGATCGCTGACACCGGCCGAGAGCTGGTCGATGACCTTCCCGAACGAGCTGCCCGTGGGGATGAAGCCGAGCAGCAGAGTGCCCTTCGCGCAGACGACGAAGACGGCGACGAGCCCGGCCGCACACTGGGCGATGACCGCGGTGCCGCTCGAACGCAGCACCGGGACGCTGCGGAACACGGCGCCGACGAGGACGACGAGACCGACCGACACGAGGACGGGCGCCAGCCAGGCGAAATCCTTGAACACCGCGGACACGGCCACAGCGGTCAGCGTCATCGCAGCGAATACGATGATCGCCTCGAGCCAGCCGGTCGGCGGACGCGAATCGTTCGTCGTCACGGCATCGGAAGCAGACTGAGACGGTGGTTCGGCCGCGGAATCGCCATGCGAACGCGTGGGAGGAGCATCGAGGCTCATCGGCGCACCCCCTCTGTTCCGGAGCTCGTCCCGGACGTGCCGGGAGCCGCGCCCGCTGGGTCGGAGCCAGCGCCCTGCGCGCCGGAGTTCGTGCCCGGCCTACCGGTGGTACCTGGGCGTCCGCCCGTTCCCTTGCCCTGCCCTCTGGCGGTCGGGCGCTTCGACTCGAACGTCGTCCATGACTCCGGCAGGTCCTCGCTGAGGCCCATCATCGTCATGTCGCCGATCTCGCTGAGCGTGCGCAGAGTCACGGGCACGCGACGCGAGAAGTGCGAGGCGAGCTCCTGACCGCGCTCATCACCGACGGAACAGATGACGATGTGGTTCGGGTTGTCATGTGCGGGAAGCTCGACTCTGCCCGGGCGAACAAGGGCGGAGAGAAGACGCAGCTTGTCGATGTCGCGCGCTCCTTTGAATCTGATCTGGTAGCTGGGGGCGACGACATTGACTTCGTAGTCGGCTCGCAGGAAAGCGGTTCCGGCAGCCGTTGTCGCCGCCAGCAGGAATTCGATCTCGAGGTCACTGGGTTCCGCGGCGTCGGCATCGGCGGCGAGGTCGACGAGGATGAGCGCGTACAGCGTCTCCTCATCGGCCTCGTGGCGGACCATGAGTTCACCGGACTTCGCGGTCGAGGGCCAGTGGACGTGCCGCAGATCGTCACCGGGCACATACTCACGCGTGTGGAAGTCGCGGGTGGTGTGTCCGGAGCGGATCTTGCCGTCGTCGAGGCGGGCGGGCCGGATCGACGAATCCTTCGGAATGCGTGCGCCCAGGTGCGGAACGGACACGGCGACGGGGAAGGCCCCATGGACCTTCCGCTTCATCTTGACCAGGCCGAAGGGGCCGAAGACGGTCAGGAGCACCGACTCGATGCCGGAGACCCCACGCCGGTGCGGTGTGAACGAGGTGAGCACGGTCTGCGAAGCCCGCTGGCTCAAGGCCGGCACCTCACCGGAGGTGGAGTCGCCGAAACCCTCGGCGGCGACGAAGTCGATGGTCGCCGAGGGGATCGCGAGCTGACCGATATTGGTCACCTGCGCCTCGATCTCGACCTCCTTGCCTTCGGCCGCCAGCGGATAGCGGTCCCGGCCGCCCGGCAGGGAGACCTCATGCACGTTGGTGCTCATCGCGATCGACACGCGTCGGGTGCCCCACAGGACGAGCAGCGCCGAGAGCACGACGAGCCCGAGCAGGAGCAGCCCGGCCGGAAGCAGTCCGGGCAGGGCGAAGCGGTAGGCCGTGATGATGAGGGCCGCCCCGGCAAGGACGAAGATGATTCCCGAGGTGCTCAGTCGCATGCCGTCACTGGTTCGCCGAGATGGGCACGCGGGCCAGTACGCGGCCGATGAGGTCCGCGGCCAGATCCGAGTCGTCGCCATCGCGGGGGATGATGCGGTGGGCGAGGATGTACGGTGCCAGAGCCTGCACATCATCGGGGGTGGCGAAGGTGCGCCCCGACAGTGCCGCCCGGGCCTTGGCAGCACGCAGCAGATGAACGCCGCCGCGCGGCGAGCTGCCGAGCAGAATCGCCTGATCATCGCGGGTGGCCTGGAGGATCGCCACGATGTACTCGCGCAGCTGACGACTCGCCGAGACGTGCCGGACGATGGTGCGTGCCTGCGTGATCTGCTCGAGGTTCGTCACCGCCGTCGCGGACTCCAGCGGATCGTTCTGGATCTGATTGTCCAGCAGGTCGACTTCATCGGCCGTGGCGGGGTAGCCGAGCGATATCCGGGTGAGGAACCGGTCGCGCTGCGCCTCGGGCAGGGCGTAGGTGCCCTCCATGTCGATCGGGTTCTGGGTGGCGACGACGATGAACGGCGTCGGCATCTGGTAGGTCTGCCCGTCGATCGTCGCCTGTCCTTCGGCCATGCACTCGAGCATCGCCGACTGGGTCTTGGGCGAAGCGCGGTTGATCTCATCGGCGATGACGATGTTCGCGAACACCGGGCCCTGCCGGAACTCGAAGTGGCGGGTCTCCTGGTTGAACAGGTTGACGCCGACGACGTCGGTGGGCAGCAGGTCCGGAGTGAACTGGATGCGGCGCACGGAGCCGTCGACGACCTTGCCCATGGCACGGGCGAGGAGGGTCTTGCCGACCCCCGGAACGTCTTCGAGGAGGACATGGCCGCCGGCGAGCAGCGCGATGAGCGAGAGCCCGACCGCTTCGTCCTTGCCTTCGAGCACCGCGTTCATCGCAGTGCGCGCCCGCGAGGTCAGGTGCTGCACCCATTCGATGTGTTCGGCACCGATCACGGAATTGGTCTGTGTACCTTCTTGGCTGATCGACATACCCTCCATTGTTCCTCATGCCCGCGGCCCCAGCCACACGAGCTTCTTTCAGGCTCCCCAGGACCCTCCCCAGAACCGTCCCCAGAACCCTCCCCGCGACCTCCCCCACTGCGCTCCCCGGACCCCTCCACACCGCACTCCCCGGAACCCTCCCCACTTCGTTCCCCACTGCTCTCCCCACTTTCCTCCACGCGGACCCTCCACTTTCCTCCCCACTGTGCTCCACCTCGGCGGGAGGATCCGGTGAGATCCGCGAGAACTCGCGGATCTCGGCCACTCGACCGGCCTCCTCCGAAGCGGTCAACCGGCACCAGGGGACCACGGTTTCATGGCTTTCGACCACGCCGGCGACGCACCGACGGAAAATTTTCCCCACTTTCCTCCACCTATCTGACCTGGGAAAACATAAGAGTTTCTACGTCGGTCGGACTGGAGGCTGGAATACGTGGAGGGAAGTGGAGTACTGTGGTTGCTATCGGAGCCAATGGGTTTCCGAAAGGGGTGAGACGACATGTTCTTGGGCACTCATATGCAGAAGCTCGACGACAAAGGTCGCCTCATCCTGCCCGCAAAGTTCCGCGAGGAGCTGTCGCCCGGACTCGTCCTCACTCGTGGCCAGGAGAACTGCCTCACCCTGTTCCCCACCACGGAGTTCGAAGCCGAGCACGAGCGAATCCAGAACGCGCCGAAGACGAATAAGGAAGCCCGCGATTACCAGCGTGTGTTCCTGTCGGCGGCTTTTGCGGACCAACCGGACAAACAGGGGCGCATCACGGTCCCGAACATATTGCGGCAGTACGCATCACTTGATCGGGAGGTCGCAGTGATCGGCATGGGCAACCGAGTCGAGATCTGGGACGCACCGACCTGGGAGGACTACCTCGTCGGCGCTCAGCAGGCCTTCGCCGAACGCGAAGAGGAGGTGATCCCCGGAGTGATCTGATTCTGCTCGGGCTTGATCCTTGCCCGCCGTGCTCGAGTTTCGGGGAACTTCCCCGTTTCCGAAGCTCGGACGTCCTGACACACTTCCCCGGTGGCAGGGCCGCGGCGGGCAAGGTTCTGGCTCCAGCAGCACGCACCCCCGAACCACCCACTGACGAAGGACCAACGCATGACAGCTCAGCACGTACCGGTGCTCCTCGAACGCGTGGTCGAACTCATCGGCGTCGGTGTCGAGGCCGCTCGCGAAGCCGGAATCACCCCCGTCGTCGTCGACGGCACACTGGGCATGGGCGGCCACTCCGAAGCCGTCCTCCAGGCTTTTCCCGATGTCCACCTCGTCGGCATCGACCGCGACCTGCAGGCCATCGACATCGCCACCACACGCCTGGCCCCCTTCGCCGATCGCACCGACATCGTCCACGCCGTCGACGATGAGCTGCCCGAAGTCCTCGACGACCTCGGCATCGCCGCGATCAGCGCGATCCTGCTCGACCTCGGAGTGTCCTCCCTGCAGCTCGACGAAGACGATCGCGGATTCTCGTACTCCCGGCCCGCGCCCCTGGACATGCGCATGGATCGCACGCAGGAGCTCACCGCCGCCGAGGTGCTCGCCACCTACTCCGAAGCCGAGCTGCGACGGATCCTGCGCGAATACGGCGAAGAGAAGCTGGCGGGCAGGATCGCGAAGATCATCGTCACCGACCGTGAACACACACCGTGGGAGACCTCGGACCAGCTCGCCGCGATGCTCGGCCGGGTGATCCCGCAGACGAAGAAGAAGTCCCACCCCGCCAAACGCACCTTCCAGGCCCTGCGCATCGAGGTCAACGACGAACTCGGGGTGCTGCGCACTGCGCTGCCAGCGGCACTGGAAGCCCTGCACATCGGGGGAGTGGCCGTCATCGAGTCCTACCAGTCGCTCGAAGACACCATCGTGAAGAAGACGCTGCGCAAGGCCACGACCTCCTCGGCGCCGCCGGACCTGCCGGTGGTCCCCGAAGACCTCCGACCCTGGCTGACCGAGATCATTCGGGGCGCAGAGAAGGCGGACGAAGCAGAAGCAGAGACCAACCCGCGGGCGGCCAGCGTCCGACTGCGGGCAGTGCAGAAGATCAGGGAGGCACGATCGTGAGCAACTCCACGGCAAGAGCCCGCCAGCACAACTTCCCCGAACGTCACCGCCGCCTCGAAGAAGCAGGCAGCGCGGCGAAGCTGCGTCTGCTGAAGTTCGAGCTGCCGAAATCGCGTCTGCCCTTCTCGCTGCTGTGCGTGGGGATCCTCGTGGCCACACTCGTGGCCGTGCTGCTGCTCAACATCTTCGTGTCCCACACCTCCTACAAGGTCGACCAGCTGACCTCGGAGAAGGAAGCGCTGGCCGAGCAGAAGGACCGCCTCGTCGAGGACAACTCCTACCGCGAGTCCCCGCAGAACATCGCCCTCGCCGCCGAAGAGCTCGGCCTCGTCCGCGACTCCTCCCCGGAATTCCTCGACGCGAAGACCGGGAAGATCATCGATGTCCCGGGAATCGACGTCAGCGGTGAGAAAGAGCCCACAGTCGTGCCCGGGCCGCGCGCCGATACACGCGAAGACCTCCGACCCAATCTACGATCGGATGAGAAGCTCCCGGTCGTCGGGGGCAGCCCGAGCAACGACATCGCGGCTCCGAGCCAGGAGTCACCGAAGTAGTCCGAGCTCACCGGGACCAGGGAACGGCCTGACCGAACCATTCGCCGACCATGCCAAGGACCGAGGACAAGTGCAATGGGCCCAGCCACGAGCCGACTGAAGAAGAAGCGCAAGAACGCAGGACCCAATCTGCGCCTGCGCATAGGCTTCATCGCCGCGCTGTCGATCCTCGCTCTGCTCATCACCTCCGTGCGGCTCGTGTCCATTCAGGGAATGGACTCGATGAAGCTTGCGGAGAAGGCCCTGTCCAACCGCCTCGTCACCCAGACCCTGCCGGCCGATCGGGGACAGATCCTCGCCTCCGACGGCACGGTGCTCGCCGACAGCGTCTCCCGCTACCAGCTCGTCGTCGACCAGCAGAACGTCGCCCAATACAAGGTCGACGGAAAACTCGTCGGCGCATGGGGTGCCGCCGAGGCGCTGGCGAAACCCCTCAACACCGACCCCGGACTCATCTACCCGAAACTCGTCGGTGACAAACGCTGGAACCCCGTGGCCAAAGGACTGACATCGGAGACCTGGCGGGACGTGCAGAAGCTCGAGGTCCTCGGCATCTCCGCCGAGGAGTACGCCGTGCGCTCCTATCCCGCCGGCGGGGTGGCCGGCAATCTCGTCGGATTCTTAAGCTCCGACGGCACCGCGCAGGCCGGCCTCGAGATGGCCTACGACGATCAGCTGTCCGGCAGAGACGGCCAGCAGCAGTACGAACGCGGTGCGCGCGGAGAGATCATCCCGCTCGGGGACAACAACATCAAGGACGCCGTCGACGGCGAAGGGCTGCAGACGACGATCGATCCGGACCTGCAGTACTACGCACAGCAGGCCATCGAAGAGCAGCGGAAGAAGCACAAGGCCGAATCCGCGTCCATCGTCATCAAAGAGGTCAAGACCGGACGGGTCCTCACCGCCGCCGATGCGCCCACCGTCGACCCGAACTCTCCGGGCAAGGTCGACGGCGAGGACCGCGGTTCCCGGATCTTCACCGACGTCTTCGAACCCGGTTCGACGGCGAAGATGGTCACGGCCGCCGCCCTGCTCGACCAAGGACTGGTCACCCCCGAACAGGAATTCACGGTTCCCGACAAATGGAAGGCGCCGAACAACGAAGAGTTCCGCGACTCCCACGAACACCCCGACGAGAAGCTCACGTTCGCCGGAATCCTTGCGCAGTCCTCGAACACCGGCACCATCCTCGCCGGCGAGAAGCTCACCGAGGAGCAGCGCTACGAATACATGAAGAGGTTCGGCTTCGGCTCGACCACGGGGATTGGCTTCCCCGCCGAGACGGGAGGCATCCTCCACCCGTACAAGGACTGGGACGGCCGCACGAAGTACACCGTGATGTTCGGTCAGGGCATGGCCGCGAACGCGCTGCAGACCACCGACGTCATCTCGACCATCGCCAACGGCGGTGTCCACGTGCCCTCCCGCCTCGTCGAGGGCATGATCTCCCCGCAGGGCCGGGCCCTGTCGACCCCGCCCGGGAAGACGCAGCGAGTCGTGAGCGAGAAGGCCGCGGATGAGACCCTGCGCATCCTCGAAGGCGTCGTCGCCGAAGGCACCGGCCAGTCCGCGCAGGTCTCGGGCTACCGGGTGGCCGGTAAGACTGGCACCGCGCAGGCGCCGGCGGCCGAAGGCGGCGGCTACGACGGATACACCGCGTCCTTCGTCGGTGTGCTCCCGGCAGAAGACCCCGAACTCGCGATCTCCGTGACATTGCAGCGGCCGCGAAAGGGCTACTACGGTGGTCAGGCCGCTGCCCCAGTCTTCTCCGATGTCGCAGGCTTCGCGATGCGGCACCTGAAGATCCCGCCGTCGACCGAGAAACCCGAGCTGCCTGCCCGAGAATGGAAATGATGCGTTTTTCACAGCTGCTGCCGATCGCCCCCGGCACCCTCCACGGCGATCCCGAGAAGGAGGTCACGGGAGTCTCCCATGACTCGCGTGGGGTCGCACCCGGCCAGCTCTACGCCGCGCTGCCGGGAGCCAATGTCCACGGAGCGAAATTCGCCCCCGAGCTCATCCGCTCAGGCGTCGACGCGATCCTCACCGACTCGCACGGCTGGACGCAGGTCACCGAGGCACTCGGTGGAACCGAGTCCGACCGGGCACTCCTCGACGGGGTCACCGCCCTCATCGTCGAAGCCCCCCGCGCGGTGCTCGGATTCGTCTCCGCCGCCGTCTACGGGACCACCTCGGTGCCCGAACTCATCGGCGTCACGGGAACGAACGGGAAGACGACGACGACCTACCTCGTCGACGGAATGCTCGCAGCCCTCGGCCACCGCACGGCCGTCATCGGCACCGTCGCCATCCTCATCGCCGGTGACACCGTCCCGAGCGTGCGCACGACCCCGGAGGCCCCGGAGCTGCATGCCCTGTTCGCGAAGATGCGCACCGCTGAGGTCGACACCTGCTCGATGGAGGTCTCGTCCCACGCCCTGAGCCAGCACCGCGTAGACGGTGCCCACTTCTCCGTGGCCGGATTCACGAACCTCTCCCAGGACCACCTCGATTTCCACAACACGATGGAGGAGTACTTCGAGGCCAAAGCGCAGCTGTTCACCCGCACCTTCTCCGACCGCGCGGTCATCGTCGTCGAAGACGAATGGGGCGAGCGGATGGTCGACGCCGCACAGGTGCCCGTGCGCACCCTCGGCCGCGACGAGCGCAGCCAGTGGCGCATCGACCACACCCCGGGGGAATCCGAGTTCGTCCTCCACCTCGGCGACGACGAGTCCGCAGGACCGAACCGCGCCGACGGCCAGAGCGCCCACACTCTCCGGTCGATCCGGCTGCGGTCGCCGCTGCCGGGCGATTTCAACGTCACGAACACCGCACTGGCCGCGGCCATGCTCATCGAATCCGGGGTCGCAGCCGAAGACATCGATGCGATCGGACGCAGCTTCGTGACCTCGGTGCCGGGCCGGATGGAGATCATCGACGTGTCCGGGCCCAGGGCGCTCGAGGAATCCCACCCCGAACTGCTCCCACGCGCCATCGTCGACTACTCGCACACCCCCGACGCGATCGCCAAGGCCCTGGCAACCCTGCACGCGGACTCCGAGGAACTCGTCATCGTCTTCGGCGCCGGCGGCGACCGAGACCGCGGCAAACGCTTCGGCATGGGCCAGGCGGCGGCACGAGAAGCCGATGTGATCGTTCTCACCGACGACAATCCCCGCACCGAGGATCCCGCCGCGATCCGCGCCGCCATCAGGGAAGGCGTCGATGCCGCCGTCAGCGCCGGCCAGGCGCGTGTGAAAAAGATCATCGAAGTCCCCGATCGGGGCCGGGCCATCGACGAGGCGATCGCCTCCGCAGACCCGTCCACGACCGTGCTCATTGCGGGCAAGGGGCATGAGACGGGCCAGACCGTGGGCACCACGGTGACTGAATTCGACGACCGGGCGCGGACACGCTCGGCGCTGTCCATGCGACTGGGCGGCGAACAACCAGGTAAAGTTCACAGATGATATGAAGCGACTGACTGCAGCCGAGATCGCAACCGCCTTGAACGGCGAGTTGTACGGCATCGACCCCGAGACCCCATTGACCGCCGGTGTGGTGACCGACTCGCGAGAAGTCGGACCCGGCGATATCTACGTCGCCCGCCGAGGCGCGAGCTTCGACGGCATCGAATTCGCCGCAGCCGCCGTCGAGGCGGGCGCGGCCCTGATCATCGGCGAATCCGTCCCCACCGTCGATGAACAGCCCCTGCCCACCGTCGTCGTGGCCGATGCCACCGAGGCGCTGGGCCTGTTGGCCAAGCACAGCATCGAAGGACTGCGTGCCGACGGTGAGCTCACCGTCATCGCGATCACCGGCTCCGTGGGCAAGACCACGGTCAAGGACCTCGCCGCGGACCTGCTCGCAGGTGCTGCCGAGACGGTGTGGCCGCCGAACTCGTACAACAACGAGGTGGGGGTGCCGCTGACCGCGCTGCGGGCAAGCGAGTCCACCCGCTTCCTCGTCCTCGAGATGGGCGCCCGGTCGATCGGCAACCTCGCCTACCTGACCAGCCTCATCCGACCGGACATCGCCGTCGAACTCGCCGTGGGCACCGCTCACTCCGGAGTCTTCGGATCGATCGAGAACACCGCCCGTGCCAAGGCCGAGCTCGTCGAGTCGCTGCCGGCAGGATCGACCGCGGTGCTCAACGCCGACGACTCCCGGGTGGCGGGAATGCGCGAAGTCCTTACCCCGGAAGTGACCACCCTGTGGTTCTCCCAGCGTGAGTCCCTGCCCGAATGGGTCGGCGCCGAAGATGCGATCGTGCGCGGCACCGCAGTGACCACCGACTCCTCCGGGCACCCGACGTTCACGCTCACCCTGCCGGGTGAGGAACCGTCTGAGGTGCGACTGGCCCTCATCGGCGAACACCACGTCGGCAATGCCCTGGCGGCCGCGGCCATCGCCCACGCCTGCGGAGTCGGCACGAAGTCGATCGTGACCACACTGTCGACCTCCTCGGCGGCCAGCCGCTGGCGGATGGAGCTCATCGACTCGCCCTCGGGCGTGACCGTGCTCAACGACGCCTACAACGCGAACCCCGAATCCATGCGAGCCTCCTTGAAGACCCTGGCCTCGATGGGCCGCGGCGATGAGGAGAACCGGCCCCGCCGCACCTTCGCCGTTCTCGGTGAGATGCTCGAACTCGGCGAGGAGTCCGTGTCCGCGCATTCAGACATCGGCGAGCTCGTCGTGCGCCTGAACATCACCCGCACCATCGTCGTCGGTGAAGGCGCGAAGCCGATCTTCAACGCCGCGAACCTCGAAGGCTCCTGGGGCAACGAGGCGATCTGGGTGGCCACCGCCGCGGAGGCGCGGGATCTGCTGAGCTCCGAACTCGCCCCGGGCGACATCGTCCTGTTCAAATCCTCCCGAGACGCGGGTCTGCGCTACCTCGGGGACGAAATCGCCGGAGTATCGGGGGCCCAATGATTGCCGTACTGCTCGCAGCCTGCCTGGCTCTCATCCTCACCCTCGTCGGCACTCCGCTGTTCATCCGGGTGCTCGTCAAACAGGGCTACGGCCAGTTCGTCCGTGACGACGGACCGACCTCGCACGCGACGAAACGCGGCACCCCGACCATGGGCGGCGTCGTCATCATCGGCGCCGCGGTCCTGGCGTACCTGCTCGGACACCTGTTCACCGGTTCGGTGCCGACCGCCTCGGGGCTGCTGGTGCTCTGGCTGGCCGCGGGACTCGGCGTCGTCGGATTCCTCGACGACTTCATCAAGATCAAGAAGCAGCGGTCACTGGGTCTGCGCCCGGTGCCCAAGCTCATCGGTCAGGCCTTCGTCGGCATCTCCTTCGCCGTCCTGGCCCTGCAGTTCCCGAACTCGTTCGGAGAGACCCCCGCGTCGACGAAGATCTCCTTCATTCGGGACACGAACCTCGACCTCGCCTTCGGTTCGGCCGTGCTGGGCCTCATCCTCTTCATCATCTGGGCGAACCTCATCGTCACCGCGGTCTCGAACGCCGTCAACCTCACCGACGGGCTCGACGGCCTGGCCACCGGCGCCTCGGTGGTGGTGTTCGCCGCCTATGTCGTCATCGGCACATGGCAGTCGACCCAGAACTGCAACCTCATGTCCGAGGCCACGAACGCCTGCTACTACATGCGCGACCCCCGCGACCTCGCGATGGTCGCCGGAGCCATGGCCGCTGCCTGCTTCGGTTTCCTGTGGTTCAACACCTCACCGGCGAAGATCTTCATGGGAGACACCGGTTCGCTCGCCATCGGCGGCGCCTTCGCCGGACTCGCGATCATGTCGCGCACCGAGCTGCTGCTCATCGTCCTCGGCGGACTCTTCGTCATCATCACCCTCTCGGTGATCATCCAGGTCGCCTCCTTCAAGACCACCGGCAAACGCGTGTTCCGGATGGCACCGCTGCAGCACCACTTCGAACTCAAGGGGTGGGCAGAAGTGACGATCGTGGTGAGATTCTGGATCATCGCCGCGCTCTTCGTCATCGCCGGAATCTGCCTCTTCTACGCCGACTGGGTGGCTCGCGTTGGCTGATGAGCAGAACCCGACCGCAGACGACCGGTCCGCTGCACAGGCCTCCGACACCGTGGCTGTCGGGCAGGTCCCGGCCGCGCTGACCGGACCGAACTCGTCGCTGGCCGGCCTGCGGATCCTCGTCACCGGGCTCGGGGTCACGGGATTCCCCGCGGCGGTCCACCTCGGCGAACGCGGTGCCGATGTCATCGTCATCGACGGTGATGATCAGGCCGACGTCAGTGAGAAGGCGCAGATCCTCGAGGTCTTCGACGTCGACATCCGCCGCGGACCCGAGCACGTGGAGGCCCTGCCCGAGGGTCAGATCGACCTCGTCGTCACCTCTCCCGGCTGGCGACCGGACCAGCCGGTGCTCGCCGCGGCGGCTGCGGCCGGCATCCCCGTCATCGGCGAAGTCGAGCTCGCGTGGCGCATCCGTGGGACCAATGACGCGAAATGGCTGGCCATCACCGGCACCAACGGCAAGACGACGACCACGACGATGCTCGAGTCGATGCTCCTCGCCGCCGGACTCAAGGCCAAGGCCTGCGGAAACATCGGCACTCCGCTGCTCGAAGCCGTGCTCGAACCGGGACTCGAAGTCCTCGCGATCGAACTCTCGAGCTTCCAGCTCCACTGGCAGGAGTCGATGAGCGCTGACGCCGCGGCCGTGCTCAACATCGCCCCGGACCACCTCGACTGGCACGGCAGCGCCGAGGCCTATGCCGCCGACAAGGCGAAGATCTTCCATAATGCGAAGCTCGCGTGCGTGTACAACTGCGCCGACGAGGCGACCCTGCACATGGTCGAAGAGGCCGACGTCATCGAAGGTGCCAAGGCCATCGGCTTCACCACCGGTGTGCCGCGGCCCGGTGAGCTCGGCGTCGTCGAGGAGCTGCTCGTCGACCGCGCATTCATCCCGCAGCGCTATTCCTCGGCCGCGGAGATCGCCTCCCTCGCCGACGTGGCGGTCGCCACCGGTGTCGACGGCAGCGACCCCGCACCGCATCAGGTCTCCAACGCTCTTGCCGCCGCCTGCCTGGCACGGGCCATCGACGTGCCGGGACAGGCGATCTCGGCCGGCCTGCGCAGTCATGCGCTCGGCGCCCACCGAATGGTCACCGTCGCCGACGCCGACGGAGTCCGCTGGGTCGATGATTCGAAGGCGACGAACACCCACGCAGCGAACGCCTCCCTGGCCGCTTTCGACTCCATCGTGTGGATCGCCGGAGGACTGCCCAAGGGGGCGGACTTCACCGAGCTCTTCACCGCTCACCAGGAGCGGATCAAGGCGCTCGTGCTCATCGGAGCCGATGACTCCGCCTACCGCGAAGCCATCGCCGCCACCGTCCCCGACCTCGAAGTCGTCCGCATCGAACCGGCACTGGCCGTCGACTCCGGCGTGCCCAAGCGTCGCGGAGAAGCGGTCGCGGCAGCCGCCGTCGATGCCGCGGCGGCTCTGGCCGAAGAAGGCGACACCGTGCTGCTGGCTCCAGCCGCCGCGAGCATGGACCAGTTCCTCAACTACAACACTCGCGGCGAACTGTTCACCGAAGCCGTCCAGAACCGACTGGGACGCTGAGATGGGCCGGCAGACCACCGCGAAGGCGGATGAACGCCGTCGCCGGAAGCTCGCGAAGACGACCACGTCGGCATCTGCGCCAGCGAGGTCGACCACGTCGGCATCTGCGCCAGCGGCGACGAAGACTGCCGCACCTCGAACCGCCCCCGCGAAGACCTCGGGGCGGAAGACCGCCGGGCGGACAACCACGGGACGGAAGACCACCGCGCCCAAGTCGGCCGCGAAATCGACGAAGCGGGCCGCCTCGGCGAGAACCTCGGCTCAGCCCTCGGCCAAGGCAACCGGTGCGAAGAAGTCCGCCGCCTCCGCTGAGAGCAGACAGACAGGCGCTGGGAAGAAGCCATCGGCGAAGAATCCCTCGGTGGTCAAAAGGGTCTGGACGGCCCTGCGTGAGGACTATTCGCGTTTCTCCGCCTACCCGCTGACGACCTACTACATCATCCTCGTGTCCGTGCTCGCCCTCACCGGCCTCGGACTCGTCATGGTGCTCTCGGCTTCGTCGATCACCTCCTATGCCGGGGGAGCGGGCTCCTCCTTCGCCTATTTCAACAAGCAGGCACTGTTCGCCGGCGTCGGCCTCGCCCTCATGGTCGTCGCCAGCTTCATGCCCCTGAGCGTATGGCGCAGGCTCGCCTGGCCGGCGATGCTCGTCGGCCTCGCCATGCAGGCGGCGGTCTACGTGCCCGGCCTCGGCAAGTCCGCGAAGGGCAATGCGAACTGGATCGGCCTCGGCGGATTCCAGATCCAACCCTCAGAATTCCTCAAGGTCGCCTTGGCCCTGTGGCTCGGTTTCACGCTCGCCCAGAAGTTCGGCAGGCTCACCACCTTCGGCCACGCCATGGTCCCCGTCGTACCCGGTGTGCTCGCCGCCGTCGGCCTCGTCGTCGGCGGCAACGACCTCGGGACCGGCCTCGTCTTCATCGCTATGGCTGTGGTGTGCCTGTTCATCGGCGGTTTCCCGATCAAGTACTTCCTGCTGCTCGGCAGCATCCTCGCCGCCGCAGTCGTCTTCTTCGTCCTCACGTCGGAGAACCGCCTCAACCGCATCAAGGCGATGCTCACCGGCCACGCCGACCAGACCGCCGCCGACACGATGGGCCAAGCGTGGCAGTCCAACCACGGCCTGTTCTCCCTGGCCTCCGGAGGCTGGTTCGGCGTCGGACTGGGCGCCAGCCGCGAGAAGTGGTCCTGGCTGCCCGAAGCCCACAACGACTTCATCTTCGCCATCATCGGCGAGGAGCTCGGCCTCGTCGGCTCGCTCGTCGTCGTCTTCGTCTTCGCCGTCCTCGGCTACGGGATGGTCCGGGTGATCCTGCGCTCGGACAACCTCATGGTCCAGGTCGCCACTGCCGGCTTCTTCGCCCTCATCATCGGACAGGCCGCGATCAACATCGGTGTCGTCACCGGACTGCTGCCCGTCATCGGCCTGCCCCTGCCCTTCGTGTCCTACGGAGGTTCGTCGATCATCGCCTCGCTCCTGGCCATCGGCGTGCTCCTGTCGTTCGCCCGCACGGAACCCGGAGCCGAAGAAGCCATCATCGTCCACAGAGATCGCATGCGATCATCGTTCGCCGTGCTCGCCCGCAAGAGAAGGAAATGAGATGACGAGTATCCTCCTGGCCGGTGGAGGCACCACCGGTCATATCTCGCCGATGCTGGCGATCGGCCGGGAACTGCGTGAGAAGCACCCGGACTGGGACATCATCGCCCTGGGCACCCCCGACGGACTCGAAGCCGAGCTCGTGCCCCGCGCCGGCTTCGAACTGCTCACCATCGACAAGGTGCCCATGCCCCGATCGATCAGTCCGTCCCTGTTGAGGTTCCCCGGGCGCTTCGCCGGAAACATCTCCGCGGTCAGGAAGATCATCACCTCCCGGAACGTCTCCGCCGTCGTCGGTGTCGGCGGCTACGTCTGCCCGCCGGCATTCCTCGCCGCGAAGCAGGCGAAGATTCCGCTCATCGTCCACGAAGCCAATGCGAAACCCGGAATGGCCAACCGCCTCGGCGCGCGACTGACGACCGCCGGGCGGGTGGGCATCACCTTCCCGGACACGCAGCTGCGCAACTCGACGCTCGTGGGCATGCCGATGCCCGCGGAGATCACCGCGCTCGACCGCAGCGATGCCGACCAGCGGGCCGCTCACCGCGCCGACCTGGGGCTGCGTGACGACGCTCCCGTGCTCGTCGTCACCGGCGGGTCCTCGGGCGCACAGAAGATCAACGCAGCCTTCCTCGCCTCCGCCGATGCCTGCCAGGAGGCAGGCGTCCAGGTCCTCCACATCACCGGAGCCGGAAAAGGTGAGGAGCTGCGGTCCGCCACCGCTCAGCTGCCCGACTACCATGTCGTCGACTATGTCGACGGCATGCACCGGGCCTACTCCGTGGCCGATCTCCTCGTCGCCCGGTCCGGAGCCGCCACCGTCTCCGAGACGACCGTCGTCGGCGTGCCCGCCCTCTACGTGCCGTTGGCCATCGGCAACGGCGAACAGCGACTGAACGCGGCCGGCAGCGTCGAGGCCGGAGCTTCGCTCATGGTCGACAACGCCGAATTCTCCGCTGCGACGGTCACCGAGACCATCCTGCCGCTGCTCGGCGACCGGCCGCGGCTGGAGGAGATGAGCCGCGCCGCTTCTGCACTGAACTATCCCACCGACGCCGCAGCCCGAATGGCCGGCATCGTCACCCGCGCGTTGGAAGGCTGAACATGTCCCAAGCGAATATCGTCCCCGTCACCGAACTCGGTGCCGTCCACTTCATCGGCATCGGCGGATCGGGAATGTCCGGAATCGCCCGGATCATGGTCATGAACGGAGTCGACGTCTCGGGATCGGATGCGAAGGAATCCAACGTCGTCGACGTTCTGCGAACCCTCGGCGCCACCGTCACGATCGGACATTCGGCGGACAACCTCGGCGACGCCGATACCCTCGTCATCTCCTCCGCCATCCGCAAGGACAACCCCGAACTCGTCGAGGCGCAGCGCCGGGGACTGCGCATCCTCCACCGCTCCGGTGCCCTCGCCTCGCTCATGGTCGACAAACGCGCCGTGGCCGTGGCCGGCACCCACGGAAAGACCACGACGACCTCGATGGCGACCGTTGCCCTGCAGGCCTGCGGCATCGACCCCTCGTTCGTCATCGGGGGAGTGCTGTCGACGACGGGCACGAACGCGCACCTGGGCACCGGTGATGTCTTCGTCGCCGAGGCGGACGAATCCGACGGATCCTTCCTCCTCTACGAACCGACCATCGGCATCCTCACGAACGTCGAAGCCGACCACCTCGACCACTACGGGACACCGGAGAAGGTCCGCGAGGCGTTCATCGAATTCTGCAACGGCATCCAGTCCCGCGGCGGCACCATCATCGCCTGCGCCGACGATGCCGGATCCCACGACGTGGCCACGGCGGCCCGAGCCCAAGGCGCCGACGTCGTGTTCTACGGCACGGGAGACGACGCCGACGTCCTGCTGAACAACCTCGACTCCGGGATCGGCTCACGCTTCGACCTCGACCTGCCTGGACGCGAGACACCTCTGAGCGTAGAACTGCGGCAGCCGGGACTGCACAACGCGCTCAACGCCACTGCCGCGATCGCCGTGGCGCACTGCCTCGGCGCGGATGTCGATCGTGCGGCGACGGGCCTGGCCGAATACGGAGGCACACGCCGCCGCTTCGAAGAGCGCGGGATCGCCGCCGGAGTGCGCGTCATCGACGACTACGCCCATCACCCGACGGAGCTGCGGGCCGTTCTCAACGCCGCCCGCGGAGTCGTCACCGACGGCGGACGCGTCTGGGCGATCTTCCAACCCCACCTGTATTCGAGGACCATGGAGTTCCGGGAGGAGTTCGGCCGAGCTCTGGGCCTGGCCGACGAAGTCGTCGTGCTCGACGTCTTCCCCGCCCGCGAAGACCCGGTTCCCGGTGTCACCGGCGCCCTCATCGCCGATCGGGTCCCGCACGATCACGTCACCTTCGAAGAGTCGTTCGCCGCGGCGGTTCCCTTCGTCGCCGAGCGCGTGCGTCCCGGCGACCTCGTGCTCACTCTCGGCGCCGGGGATGTGACGATCCTCGGGCCCGAGCTGCTGAGCGCACTGGAGAGCTGAGACCGATGGTGCCGCTTCCCCCAGCCCGCGCCGGCGAGAACTCCACCGCGGACCTCACCGGGATCATCCGGGCCCGCCGCCGGCAGCTGTGGCGCAGACGCCTCATCGCCATCGGCCTCGTCCTCGGGGTGCTCGCCGTCGCCGCCATCGCATGGTTCTCACCGCTGCTGGCCCTGCAGAAGGTGAACGTGAAAGGCAGCGAACTCGTCGACCACGACTCGGTGAGCTCCTTCGTCCTCGATGGGGAAGGCGGCACCCCACTGCCTCAGGTGCGTCCCGGGACGGTGGAGAAGTCCGTGCTCAAGAAGTTCCCGAAGGCCCAAGAGGCCGCGGTCCGCTACGCCGGGCCCCGGTCGCTGCAGATCACGATCACCGACCGGACTCCCGTGCTTGCGATCGAAGGCTCCTCGGGCTATCGCCTCTACGACGCCGCGGCCGTCGACCTCGGCGTCGTGGACAAAGCGCCGAAGAAGCTCACGGTGCTCGGAGACTCCGGAGACGAACCCGACAAGTCGACGGTCTCCGCAGTCATCCGCTTCCTCGGCCACCTGCGGCCCGAGCTGCGCGGCCAGCTGACGACCATCGAGGCGAAGGACGCGAACAGTCTCCAAGCCGACCTCGACACCGGCGACGACCATGCCACGGTCGTCCTCGGCGATTCCTCGAACGCCAGCCTCAAGGTGCGCACAGCCGCCCAGCTGGCCGCCGAGGGCCGCACCGAGATCGACGTCTCCGTGCCCTCGGTGCCCGTGACCAACTGAGGCAGTTCTCGCGTGGGAGGCGCCCACGTCTGCGCCACGGCACGAATCGCCGACGATTGCCTCTGTTTGGCTCCGACACACCGGGTGGGAAGTTTGGCCGAAGCCCGACACTCCGGGGAGAATGGTTGCAGTGATGTTGCCCCGCCCAATAGCCTCAGGGCAGAGAACACAGACCGAATGCGCACGCAGACCCTGCGTGACTGAAGCGCTTGAGACGAGGAACCGACTTGGCTGAATTCCCACAATCCGGAGCGGATATCAAGGTTGCCGGAACCGGCGGCGGCGGTGTCAACGCTGTGCAGAGGATGATCGACGTCGGCCTGCGCGGCGTGGAGTTCATCGCAATCAACACCGATGCCCAGGCTCTCGTCCTCTCCGACGCGGATGTGAAGCTGGAGATCGGCCGTGACCAGACCCGCGGCCTCGGCGCCGGAGCCGACCCGGAGATCGGACGCAAGGCCGCCGACTCGTCCGAAGAGGCCATCCGCGATGCCCTCGAGGGCGCCGACATGGTCTTCGTCACCGCCGGCGAAGGCGGCGGCACGGGAACCGGTGCGGCCCCCGTCGTCGCTCGAGTGGCCCGTTCGCTCGGCGCCCTGACCATCGGCGTCGTCACCCGCCCGTTCACCTTCGAGGGGCGCCGTCGTTCCGCGCAGGCCGAAGCCGGGATCGCCGCTCTGCGCGAAGAGGTCGATACCCTCATCGTCATTCCCAACGACCGACTGCTGTCGATCTCCGATCGCAGCGTCTCCGTCGTCGAAGCCTTCCGCTCGGCCGATGAAGTCCTGCGCTCCGGTGTCCAGGGCATCACCGACCTCATCTCGGTCCCGGGCCTGATCAACCTCGACTTCGCCGACGTGAAGTCCGTCATGCAGGATGCCGGCACCGCGCTCATGGGCATCGGTGCGGCCACCGGAGACGACCGCGCCGTGCAGGCCGCCGAATCCGCCATCGCCTCCCCGCTGCTGGAAGCCAGCATCGACGGAGCCCACGGCGTGCTCTTCTGCATCACCGGCGGCGGCGACCTCGGTCTCTTCGAAGTCAACGAGGCAGCGCGACTGGTCCAGGAAGCGGCCCACCCCGAAGCGAACATCATCTTCGGCGCCGTGATCGACGACAACATCGGCGACGAATGCCGCGTGACCGTCATCGCCGCCGGCTTCGACAACACCTCCCCGAACGCCGAATCCGCGGGTGCCGAAGCGGTCCCGGCCTCCATCCCGGCCGCCGCCCCGGCGGAGACCGAGAACGAATCGCCCGTGATCTCCGAACCGGAGGCCGAGGAAGCCGAAGCCACGCAGGCGCAGCCGACTCGCCGCAGCGAGGACCACCAGATTCCGGCCACGCTGCCCAACGAACGCAGCAGCTCGAACGTCGACAACGACCTCGATATCCCGGACTTCCTCAAGTAACATGCTGCGCTCGAGGTTCGTCATCCCCGGCAGGCGCACCGCCCACGTCGCCTTCACCGACCGGCACGGCGGGTACTCGAGCGGGGACTTCGCCTCGTTCAACCTCGCCCGCCATGTCGGCGATGATGACGAACTCGTCGCAGCCAACCGCGCCGCTCTGGCCCAGGTCCTGGGTCTGAGCGGCGAACGTCTGTCCTTCGTCTCCCAGGTCCATGGCACCACGGTGCACAGCATCGCCGCCGAGACCGAACTGCGGCAGGCTCCCGTCGAAGCCGATGCGCAGATGACGAACCTCGGCGGCATCGGACTGGCGATCATGGTCGCCGACTGCACCCCGATCATGCTCGCCGATGCCGACACCGGGATCATCGCGGGTATCCACGCCGGCCGGCAGGGAATGGCCGCAGGAGTCTTGCCCGGCACGATCGCGCGCATGCGGGACGCGGGAGCCGGTCAGATCCACGCCGTCATCGGGCCCTCGGTGTGCCCTCGCTGCTACGAGGTCTCAGCCGAACTGCGCACCGAAGTCGCCGAGATCGAGCCCACGGCCGCCTCGGTGTCGGTGACGGGAACCCCTGCTCTCGATGTCGCCGGAGCAGTCGCCGAACAGCTGCGCCGGGAAGGCGTGATCATCGACCATTTCTCCCGCACCTGCACCAAGGAATCCGAAGATCTGTTCTCCTATCGCAGGCACCAGCGGACGGGCCGGTTCGCCGGGATCATCTGGCTGCAGGAAGAAAACCCCACGACACACCCGTAGGACTCACCCTTCCGTATGCCCACGTGCGATAGTTTGGGCCACAGGTGAGCAAGTGCCGAAGTCCGAGGAGCTTAAGACATGTCAGCAATCAAGAAGACGCTGGAATACCTGGGTTTCGTCGAAGAAGAGGACGAGACCACCGAGCGCCATGAGTCCGAGCGTCGCGAACCCGCATACCGGGACCGTGAAGTCATCGAAACCTTCGACGACGTCGACCGGCACGAAGAACCCGAAACGGCAGAGGATCGCAGCCCCGCTCCGGTGACGCCGATCCACCCGTCACCGATTCGTCCCGTAGACACCCCGGCTCCAGGAACCTCAATGAATCGCATCAGGACCATCCACCCGCGCAGCTACAACGATGCCATGGTCATCGGATCGGCCTTCCGCGAAGGCACCCCGGTGATCATGAACCTCTCGGAGATGGACGAGAACAACTCCAAGCGGCTCGTCGACTTCTCCGCCGGCCTCATCTTCGGTCTGCACGGTTCGATCGAACGGGTGACGAACAAGGTCTTCCTGCTCACCCCGGAGAACATCGAGGTCGCAGGCGAGAACGAAGCCGATTCGGACACTCAGGCCAGCTTCTTCAACCAGAGCTGAGCGGTTCGGGAACTTCTCTCAACTCCTCTTCAGCTCGAGCCGTTAGGCTGGGGCTCCGACACTCAAGCACCAACGAAAGGCGCGAGGGACCCCCGTGGCCATGATCTTCTACATCCTCGGCACTGCGCTGAGCCTCTATGTCTACGTGCTCCTGGCCCGAGTCGTGCTCGACCTGGTCCAGGTGTTCTCCCGTGACTGGAAGCCGGCCGGTTTCTTCCTCGTCCTCGCGGAGATCGTCTACACACTCACCGACCCGCCGCTGAAGCTGCTGCGCAAGGTCATCCCACCACTGCGGCTGGGGCAGATCTCGCTCGATCTCGGCTTCATCGTTCTGCTCATCGGCATCCAGATCATCGCCTCGGTGTTCTTCAACCTCTCGCACACCACGGCCTGATCCCTGGCGCGGAGGGTCCCACGCTCACAGGAGAGCGGAGACCGGTGTTTGCGGCGAATAGCCCGAAATGCTGATTGTGCCTCGTGAAATGCCTCAACGAAGTGCAATGCGAATATCGGGATTCGATTGTCCCAATAGGCGATAAATGGTGAATATACTCACCGAAATTGGCCGAGCGTGTGGAGACCTTGTTAGCCTCGGATAGGTAAAAATTCGTCATCGAATGCGTGACACGCCTTAACTGCACGACAAAACTGCAGGTGTTACGCTAATGTGACGTTGAAGCCGTCCTTCCGGGCGGCAGCGTAATGATTGTAGATCGACCGAAGGTGACCTCATGGCGCTCACGCCTGAAGACGTAGTAAACAAGCGGTTCCAGCATGTGAAGTTCCGCGACGGGTACGACCAGGATGAAGTCGACGATTTCCTTGATGAGGTCGTCGTTGAGATCCGCCGTCTCTACCAGGAGAACGACGAACTGCGTCAGAAGCTCTCCACCGCCGAACAGCGTGTGAAGGAACTCGAAGCCGGCGGCGCCTCCGCCGCTCCGGCGCAGGACATCGACGCTACCCAGGCCATGCCTGCCGCGGTTCCGGCTCCCGAGGAGCAGGCCGAGGCGCCGGCACCCCAGGAAGCACCTGCCGCTCCGGCACCGGTCGAAGAAGCCCCGGCTCAGACCTCCGCTCCGGTGGTCAAGGAAGCCGCACCGACTCCGCAGGAGTCCTCGGCTGCACCCGCAGTCGCTGCCGGCGCAGCCGGTGGAGCAGCGGGCGCGGGCCTCGGTGCAGTCGGCGGCGACGGAGATGCCCACGGCCTCATCGCACTGGCCCAGCGCGTCCACGACGAGCACGTTGCCGAAGGTGAGCGCAAGCGCGACGAGCTCATCCAGGGCGCCGAGAAGGAAGCCGCCGATATCGTCGGCAAGGCCGAGACCAAGCGGGATGAGACCCTGTCGACCCTCGAGTCGCAGAAGTCCACGCTGGAGCGGTCGATCGACCAGCTGTCGAACTTCGAACGTCAGTACCGCACACGTCTGAAGAGCTACCTCAACGATCAGCTGCGGGACCTCGAGAACTCCACGAGCCTGGCTCCGGAGACCCTCGACGGAAACAATCCGCTGGGCGGTTCGTCGAACCACAAGCTCTGATCCACAGCGCACGGCAGAGGTCCGGGAACTCCGCGGAGGTCCCGGACCTCAGTCGTGCGCGTTCGACGTCGATGACGGTGGACTAGAATGAACCGAATGAACGATCCTGCCCCACGGGTGAACAGACCTCGTGCCGCCAAGCTGGTCCTCCTGTTCTCGATCGCGGCGATCGTGCTCGTCATCGATCAGGTCACAAAATTCCTCGCCGTCACTCTGCTCGAAGGGCAACCGCCGGTGCCCGTGATCGGGTCCTTGGCCGGGTTCAACTTCTACCGCAACCCCGGTGCCGCCCTGGGACTCGGTTCGAGTGTGACCTGGGTGTTCCCGCTCATCGCCGTCGGCGTGTTCATCGCGATCCTCCTGCTCTCCCGCAAACTCGGTTCTCGGGCGTGGGCGATCGGACTCGGCCTGCTGCTGGGCGGGCTCTTCGGCAACCTCGTCGATCGGCTGTTCCGGGAACCGGCATTCCTCCACGGGGCCGTCGTCGACTTCATCGATCTGTCGCTGTTCATCTGCAATGTCGCCGATATTGCGATCTCCGCCGCTGCCGTGGTGCTCATCATCGCCAGCCTCAAAGGCATCGAACTCGACGGTTCGGACTCCACCCGTGTGAAAGAGGACTCTCAATGACCGAACGTTCCATCCTCGTCCCTGAGGGGCTCGAAGGCCAGCGCGTGGACGCTGCGATGTCGAAGCTTCTCGGACTCTCCCGCACCGCCGCCGCAGACATCTGCGCCGACGGGGGTGTGCAGATGTCCGGACGTCCCGTGATCAAATCCGACCGGGTCATCGCCGGCGAACGCCTCGACATCATGATGCCCGAACCGAAACGGCCCCTCGAAGTCGTGGCCGACCCGGTGCCGGGCATGCGGATCGTCCACGACGAGGATGCCTTCGTCGTCGTCGACAAACCCGTCGGCGTCGCGGCCCATCCGGCCATCGGCTGGACCGGAAGAACCGTCGTCGGCGGACTCGCCGCAGCCGGTTTCCGGATCGCGACCTCCGGTGCTCCCGAACGTCAGGGCATCGTTCAGCGCCTCGACGTGGGCACTTCCGGTCTCATGGTCGTGGCGAAGAGCGAATACGCCTACAGCATGCTCAAGCGTGCGTTCAAGGAGCGCACGGTGGAGAAGACCTACCATGCGGTCGTCCAGGGGCTTCCCGACCCGGTGCTCGGAACCATCGACGCCCCCATCGCACGGCACCCGAAGCACGACGGGCTCTACGCCGTGCGCACGGAAGGCAAGAACGCGATCACCCACTACGAGGTCATCGAGGCCCACCGCCGTGCCGCGCTCGTCGAAGTCCACCTCGAAACCGGGCGCACGCACCAGATCCGCGTCCACTTCTCCGCGACCAAGCATCCCTGCGTGGGCGACGTGCCCTACGGTGCCGATCCGGTGCTGGCCAAAGAACTCGGGCTTGAACGGCAGTGGCTGCACGCGGTCAAGCTCGGATTCCACCATCCCGACACGCAGAAGTGGGTCGAATTCGAAAGCGGCTACCCCGAGGATCTGCAGGTCGCTCTCGACGGCATCCGACCGAACTGAGCACGGTCTGACGGGCTATGACCGTGGCCCGAATGACAGCCTGTGGGCCTCTGTCGAAACGCAGCTGATGGACTAAGCTGGATGGGCAATACCGGCCACTTCAGGAAGGCGGCGCCCAGTGCCGAACGAGGACTTCGTCCACCTCCACGTCCACACCGAATACTCCATGTTGGACGGTGCGGCCCGCCTCGCCGACCTCATGGCGGCGACGAAGGCTTCGGGCATGTCCGCGATCGCCACGACCGACCACGGCTACCTCTTCGGTGCCTTCGACTTCTGGTCCCAAGCCACGGCGGCCGGCATCAAACCCATCATCGGCGTCGAAGCCTATGTCACCCCGGGAACCGACCGGCGGGACAAGACGCGAGTGAAGTGGCGCACCGACGAATCGCAGAAGAGCGACGACCTCTCCGGCGGTGGTCTCTACACGCACATGACCCTGCTGTCGCGGAACAACACGGGGATGCGCAACCTGTTCAAAGCCTCCTCGTACGCCTCTCTCGACTCAGTGACCGCGAAGTGGCCCCGGCTGGACCAGGAACTGCTCGAGACCTACTCCGATGGGCTCATCGCCACGACGGGCTGCCCCTCGGGCGAGATCCAGGTGCGGCTGCGTCTGGGGCAGTACGAAGAGGCCCGGGCCGCCGCCGGCAAGTATCGGGAGATCTTCGGCAAGGAGAACTACTACGTCGAACTCATGGACCATGGGCTGTCCATCGAGAAGCGCGTGACGAAGGATCTCATCCGTCTGTCGAAGGAGATGGACATTCCGCTGGTCGCGACGAACGACCTGCACTACACCCACGAATCCGATGCGAAGGCGCACGAAGCGCTGCTGGCCATCCAGTCCGGCTCCAAACTCATCGAACCGACCTACGATCAGGGCGGTTCCCGCTTCGCCTTCTCCGGCTCCGGCTACTACCTCAAGTCCGCGGCCGAGATGCGCTCCCTGTTCAAGGAATTCCCCGAGGCGTGCGACAACACCCTCGAAATCGCTGAGAAGTGCGAAGTCTCCTTCGACACCTCGGCGAACTACATGCCGAAGTTCCCCTGCCCGCCCGGCGAGGACGAGACCTCGTGGCTGATCAAGGAAGTCGCGAAGGGACTCGACTACCGGTACCCAGACGGTGTGCCCGACGATGTCCGCAGGCAGGCCGACTACGAGCTCGACGTCATCATCTCGATGGGCTTCCCCGGCTACTTCCTCGTCGTCGCCGACTTCATCAACTGGTCGAAAGACCACGGCATCCGGGTGGGGCCCGGCCGTGGTTCGGGTGCCGGCTCCATGGTCGCCTATGCCATGCGCATCACCGACCTCGACCCGCTCCAGCACGGACTGTTCTTCGAGCGCTTCCTCAACCCGGACCGTGTGTCCATGCCCGACTTCGACGTCGACTTCGATGATCGTCGCCGCGGCGAGGTCATCGAATACGTGACGGAGAAGTACGGCGACGAACGTGTCGCGATGATCGTGACCTACGGCACGATCAAGACGAAGATGGCGCTCAAGGACTCCGCACGTGTCCTCGGCAAACCCTTCTCCATGGGTGAACGTCTGACGAAGGCGCTGCCGCCGGCCGAGATGGCTAAGGACATCCCGCTCAAGGACATCGAGGACCCGGACTCCAAGCGGTACAAGGAAGCCGGAGAGTTCCGCGAACTCGTCGACACCGATCCCGAAGCCCGGGAGACCTTCGAGACCGCGAAGGGCCTGGAAGGGCTGAAGCGGCAGTGGGGCGTCCACGCCGCGGGCGTCATCATGTCCTCGGATCCGATCATCGACGTCATCCCGATCATGCGGCGGTTCCAAGACGGACAGGTCATCACCCAGTTCGACTACCCGACATCTGAGGGTCTCGGGCTCATCAAGATGGACTTCCTGGGGCTGCGCAACCTCACGATCGTCTCCGACGCGGTCGAGAACATCAAGGCCAACCGGGACCTCGACCTCAACCTCGAGCACCTGACCCTCGACGACCCCGACGCCTACGAGCTGCTGGCCCGCGGCGACACCCTCGGCGTCTTCCAGCTCGACGGCGGCGGACTGCGCGCCCTGCTGCGGATGATGAAGCCCGACAACTTCGAGGATATCTCCGCGACGCTTGCGCTCTATCGCCCCGGCCCGATGGGTGCCGACTCGCATACGAACTACGCCCTGCGCAAGAACGGACTGCAGGACGTCACCCCGATCCACCCCGAGCTCGAGGAACCGCTCAAGGACATCCTCGACACGACCTACGGCCTCATCATCTACCAGGAGCAGGTGATGGCGATCGCGCAGAAGGTCGCCGGATATTCGCTCGGTCAGGCCGACATCCTCCGTCGTGCGATGGGCAAGAAGAAGAAGTCGGAGCTCGACAAGCAGCAGGTCGGCTTCTTCGGCGGCATGAAGGAACGCGGCTACTCCGAGGCCGCCGCCCAAGCTCTGTGGGACATCCTGCTGCCGTTCTCCGACTACGCGTTCAACAAGGCTCACTCGGCCGCCTACGGAGTCGTGTCCTATTGGACCGCCTACCTCAAGGCCCACTACACCGCCGAGTACATGGCTGCGCTGTTGACCTCGGTCGGTGACAACAAGGACAAGTTGGCGATCTACCTCAACGAGTGTCGTCGTCTGGGCATCACCGTGCTGCCCCCCGATGTCAACGACTCGGCTCTGCACTTCACCCCGGTCGGCACCGATATCCGCTTCGGCATGGGCGCTGTGCGCAATGTCGGCTCCCATGTGGTCGAAGGCATCGTCGAGGCCCGCGGGGAGAAGGGCGCCTACACCTCGTTCACGGACTTCCTCGACAAAGTGCCCAGCCACGTGTGCAACAAGCGCACCATCGAATCGCTCATCAAGGCCGGTGGCTTCGATTCGCTCGAACACACACGGCGGTCCCTCGTCGAGATCCACGAAGAAGCCGTGGATTCGGTCATCGGCGTCAAACGGCAGGAAGCCAACGGCCAGTTCGACCTCTTCGCCGGGTTCGGCGGGGGAGACGATTCGCCGGGCTTCTCCGTGACGATCCCGGACCGTCCGGAATGGGAGAAGAAGGAGAAGCTGTCCTTCGAACGCGACATGATCGGCCTCTACGTCTCCGATCACCCGCTCAACGGGCTCGAAGGGGTGCTCGCCGCAGAATCCGAGGCCTCCATCGCCGAGGTGGCCGACCCCGAATCGCAGCGCCACGACGGATCCCAGATCAAGGTCTGCGGAATGATCACGCAGGTCACCCGCAAGGTGTCGAAGAACTCCGGACGCCCCTACGCGATCGTCACGCTCGAGGACCTCGAAGCCGAGATCGAAGTGATGTTCTTCGGTGACACCTACGAGCCCGTGGCGAGCCTGCTGGCTACCGACCTTGTGATCTCGCTGACCGGGCGCATCCGCACCTCCGAAGACCGCCCGACCTCGCTGATGGCGATGTCGATGACGATCCCGGATGTCACCGACCCCAAGGATCGGCCGCTCAACCTGCTCATGCCGATGGAGAAGGCCACCGAGGAGATGGCGACGAAGCTCAAACGGATCCTCGAGTCGAACAGGGGCCAGACCGATGTCCACGTGATCTTGTCCCAGCCGGGACGTCAGACCGTGATGCGGCTCGACCGGTCGATCCGCGTCGATCCGAATCCGAGCCTCTACGGCGACCTCAAGGCGCTGCTGGGATCGCGCTGCCTCAGCGGTTGAGCCGCGGGGGCCGGCAGAAACGGGGCCGGTGGCCCGCGGGTGGGCGAGGTGCCGTCTCCGCTGCCCGCTGAACGGCTCGAACCGCGGACCGGGCGTCTGGCCCGCAGCGACGGCGACTAGAATGGTGCAGGTGAACATTCTGGACTACCGTGGCGAGACCCTGAACAAGCGATTCCTGGCGCAGGCGCTTCCCCGTGCCGCCGATACGCATGCCGATATCGAACGTCGCGTGGCAGAGCTGCTCGAGACCGTGGCCGAAGGCGGAGCGGCCGCCGTGCTCGACTACACCGAACGCTTCGACGGGGTGCGCCCCGAGACCCTGCGGGTGCCCGCAGCGAGCCTGGCCACCGCCGCGGCCGAACTCGACCCGAAGGTCAAGTCCGCGCTCGTCGAGTCGATCGACCGGGCTCGGAAGGTCGCGGCCGATCAGCGCCCTGCCGATGTCCGCACCCAGTTGGCCTCCGGGGCCTTCGTCACCACTCGCCACCTGCCGGTCGAGCGTGTGGGACTCTATGTGCCCGGCGGTCTCGCCGTCTACCCCTCGACGGTGATCATGAACGTCGTGCCCGCCCAGACCGCAGGGGCAGACTCGCTGGCGATCGCCAGCCCGCCGCAGGCCGACGGACTGCCGCACCCGACGGTGTTGGCCACGGCCCACATCCTCGGTGTCGATGAGGTGTGGGCGATGGGCGGCGCCCAGGCGATCGGTGCCCTGGCATACGGCTTCGACGACGGGGAGGGACTCGAACCCGTCGACCTCATCACCGGACCCGGGAACGCCTATGTGGCGGCCGCGAAATCACTCGTGAGGTCCCGGGTCGGCATCGATGCGGTCGCCGGCCCGACGGAGATCATCATCCTCGCCGACGCGAGCGCGAATCCGCGATTCGTCGCCGCCGACCTCATCAGCCAGGCCGAACACGACGAACTGGCCGCCTCGGTGCTCGTGACCGATTCTGCGGACCTCGCCGAAGCGGTCGTGGCGGAGCTCAAGGTGCAGGTGCCTGCCGCAATGCACTCCGAACGGATCTCCACGGCCCTGTCCGGACGGCAGTCGGCCATCGTCCTCGTCGACGACCTCGACGCGGGCATCACCGTGGTCAACGGCTACGCGGGTGAACACGTCGAGGTCCACACCGCCGATGCCGCCGCGGTGGCCGAACGGATCACCAGCGGGGGAGCGGTGTTCCTCGGCGACTTTGCACCGGTCTCGCTCGGCGACTACTGCGCCGGTTCGAACCACGTGCTCCCGACGATGGGCACCGCCGCTCATGGTTCGGGCCTCGGGGTGCACTCATTCATCAAAGTCAGCCAGGTCATCGACTATGATCGCCAGGCGCTGTCCGAGGTGGCCGAACACATCGATGTTCTCGCCGCCAGCGAACAGCTGCCGGCCCATGGTCGCGCCGTGGATATCAGGTTCGAGGAGTAGAGATGCGTTGTCCGTTCTGCCGTGAGTCCGATTCCCGCGTCGTCGACTCGAGGACCAGCGAAGACGGCGCAGCGATCCGCAGACGGCGACAATGCCGCCACTGCGGTCGCCGCTTCACCACGATGGAGGCCACGAGTCTGTCGGTGATCAAACGCTCCGGGGTCACCGAGGAGTTCTCGCGGCAGAAGATCATGTCGGGCGTGCGCAAGGCCTGCCAGGGCCGACCGGTCAGCGACGATGATCTTGCGAAGCTGGCGCAGAAGGTCGAGGAGAACATCCGCTCGAAGGGCATCGCCGAGATCGATGCCGACGAGGTGGGACTGTCCATCCTCGATCCGCTGCGCGAGCTCGACCAGGTCGCCTACCTGCGCTTCGCCAGCGTCTATCAGGGGTTCGACTCGCTCGAAGACTTCGAAGCCGCGATCGATTCGCTGCGTGCCGATGCGCTTCTGCAGGCCGGCCAGACCCGGGAACCGACCCCGGAGGATTTCGCGGACTGACCGGATCCTGAGACCGTTGAAAAATCCCTGCGGAAATCTTCGTCTCGAGTACCGCGGTGCATAAATAGTTGTGTAGTATTGACAGTGCGCGCTACGGCGCGCGGCCGCTTGCGGTTCGGAGGGGAAGCCGAACCCAAGCGGCCTTTCACATTCACGCTCACGGAAACGGCGGGTCTGAGGCCGAAGAGCGCGTACAGCAACGGCCCCGTCCGAGTCGAAACGCCCACGTGTGAGACCGGGCTGTTCGACTCGGACGGGGCCGAAGCCGATTCGGTGCTGATCAGCCGGCGCGGCGCACGGATTCAGCGGCGAAGAGCTCGACGAGTTCCGTGGTCGCCGAGGCGAGGACGCGCAGACGCTCCGTGGTCCTCGTCAGTGCCACATAGAGCCCGCCGATGCCGGTTTCGCTGCCGGCAGGAGCGATGGAACCGGGTTCGACGATGATCACCGAGTCGAACTCGAGGCCCTTGGCCTGCTGCGGGGTGATGAGGGCGATCTGATGGTCGAGGCCGGTGACCGAACGTCCGAAGTCGAAGTCCGCGAGCACCTCGGCGATGGGGTCGATGAGCTCCGACGGAGCGATGACGGCGATCTTTCCGCCTTCTGCGGCAGCCACTTCCTCAGCGGTCGTGGTCACCAGGGCATCGAGGACCTCGGTTTCGTCGGCGAAGGTATCCAGGCGGGGGTCGACACCTCCCTGACGCACCGATTCGACGAGCTCGAGCTGCGGGAAATGACGGTGGAGGTATCGGTTGGCCAGATCCATCACCGACTGCGGGGTGCGGTAGGAGACCGTGAGCACCTGGAGAGCGAAGCGGTCTCCGACGAACTCGGAGAGGATCGAGGACCAGGTGCGGGCGTTGTCGACCTGCGAAGACTGCGCGAGGTCACCGACGACGGTCGCCGATTTCGAAGGAACCCTGCGGAAGAGCACCCGCCACTGCATGGGGGAGAGCTCCTGGGCCTCATCGACGACGAGGTGACCGTACGTCCACTCTCGGTCCTCCAGAGCGCGTTCGGCCAGGGTCATCGTCGGACCCTGCTCCTCCCACCGTTCGGCGAGCATCTCAGCGGTGACCATTCCGCCGGTCTCGGTCATATCCACGACGGCCTCGGCGTAGTCGCGGGCCGCATCGTCGCGGGCCTGGGTCTGCTGCGGGCTGGAGCCGAGGAGTTCGGCCAGCTCATCGAGCAGCGGGACATCCTCGACGGTGAATTCCTGCTGACGGTGCTCGAGCAGGGTCGACTGCTCGGCCGGGGTGAGGAGCCTGCCGGCGGCGGCACGCAGCTTGTGCGGTTTGCCCAGCAGGGCGCGCAGCGCACCGGCGGGACCGATGGGGAACCAGGCGAGATTGAGGGCACGACGGACGTCGACGCTCGACCTCAGCTCCTCCAACAGCTCGGGCAGGCGCTCACCGGCGGCATCGAGGCCCATCTCGCGGGCGAGATCCTCGGCGAGGATCTTCAGCAGACCGGTGACGAATCCGGTGCGAGCCGCGTTGTGCGCATCTCCGCTGCGCTGTGCTCGGTCGCGGGCCGACCGGACGTCCTTGCGTCGCAGCACGATGGTGTGCGAACCGACGCGCAGCTCCTCGTCGTGCTCGGGCACGCGCTGATAGTTCGCGATGTGATTCTTCAGGATCGTGGCCATGACTCCGCGGCCCTTGATCTCCGCGACCGCCGGATCGTCGGTGGCATCGGTGTCGAGTCCGGGGTAGAGCTGACCGGGGGTGAGGAGGACGGCTCCGGTCTCGCCGAGGCTGGGCAGCACCTTCTCGATGTACTTGAGGAACACCGTCGACGGACCCACGAGGAGGACACCCGACTTGGCGATCCTCTCCCGGTGACGGTAGAGGAGGAACGCGGCACGGTGGAGGGCGACCGCGGTCTTCCCCGTGCCCGGACCGCCTTGGACGACGAGGAGGCCGGAGAGCGGGCGGCGGATGATGGCGTCCTGCTCGGCCTGGATGGTGGCGACGATATCGCCCATCCGGCCGGTGCGATGACTGGACAGAGCCGCGAGCAGGGCTCCTTCGCCCTGCAGGTTCGACCGCTGATCATCGTCGAGGGCCTCGATGTCGAGCACATCGTCCTCGATCCCGGTGACCTTCCGGTTGGCGGTCACGAGGTGACGGCGGCGGGCGACGCCTTCGGGGGTGGCCGCGGTCGACTGGTAGAAACGCTCCGCGGCCGGTGCTCTCCAGTCGATGAGGATCTGCTGACGCTGCGCATCGGTGAGACCGATGCGGCCGATGTAGGTGGGGTCGTCCTCGTCGACGAGGTCGAGGCGACCGAAGCACAGTCCCTCCTCGGCGCCGTCGAGGCGGATGAGCTGATCTTCGTACAGGGTGGCGAAGGCATCACGTTCGGTGCGGTGCTGGTGGTTGCCTCCGACCTCGGAGATCCTCACGGTTCCGAGGCGCGCTGTCGTCTCCTCCCGCAGCTCATCGAGTCGGGCATAGAGCTCGTCGAGCTTGGCCTGCTCGACGCGAATTTCTGAAGTTTCGGTCATCTCACCTTCTTGGGTCGGCATTCAATTATGCCGAACTTTCCTCGGTGTCTGTAGTCGCAGGGTCATTTCGGATCGGGGCGTACCTCACATTCCCCACCAGGACGGGTGGTCAGGACCGCAACGGGGCCGGTTCGCCGTCGGAGTCTCGCGAGTTCACAGGCCCAGGCGGGAACGCAGACCCTTTCCGGACAGGAACGTCGCGACCGAAGCGGCTGTCCGCAGACTGCGGTCGAGTCCGGCCGTATCCAACGGTGTGTTCGATGCGAGCACGACGACGTTGCCGCGCCGACGTCCCTTGAGGATCGCCGGTTCCGTGGCCGCGGCGAGGTGCGCGAAATGCTCCCCCAAAGCATTGAGCTCGGATTTCAGCACCCCATGGTCACCGGAATCGGGGACATTGGCGACATAGAGACCGGAGTCCTTGACCACCTCGGCGCAGGACGCGAAGAAGTCTGGGCTCTGCAGGGCCGGGGGCACCGAATCGTGGTCGAAGGCGTCACGGACGAGGACATCGAGGGTGTCGGGCCGGAACGTCCCGATCTCCGCGGCCCCGTCACCGGCTCGCAGGGCCAGGGCGGGGGAGCGGGGCAGATCGAACCACTCGCGTGCGAAGCCGAGCAGCGCCGCGTCGATGTCGATCGCCGTCTGCTTCGATCCCGGCCGCGTCGCGTCGAGCGCACGCGCGAGCGCGCAGCCGGCCGCACCGATATGTGCGGCCCGCAGAGACCCGGCGGGGAGGACGACGTCGATCGCGCGGCGCATCCAGTCGAGGTACTCGAAGTCCAGGCGGGTGGGATCACTGAGGGTGATCGACGACGAGGGAACGCCATTGACGTGGAGGACATAGGAATCGGCCTCCCCGTCGAGCTTCTCCAGGCGGGCCGTCCCCGTCGAGATGTCGACCACTTGGGACCCCGGTGCTGTGTAAATCCGTCTCTTCGCCACCCCTCACTTGTATGTCAGTGGAGCCCGCGTGGCAATTCGGTCCGAATCCGCGTGGGGACGAAGGCCGCGACTCGGACACCGGGGGCCTGTGGATCGCTTCCCGCTGTCCACAGCCACGGGAAGAGGTCTGGTCGTCGGCAGAGCCGATCGGATGGAGTGGAACCTCGACCGCACCAACGAGTTCGGACCGCACCATCGAGCTCGGACCACACTGCCAGACCACAACGAGGACACAACAGGCGAGGACAGATCATGAGAACACCAGCCCGCTCACCAGAAGACATCATCGGAATCATCCCCCACACTCTCGGCTACACGCCTCGCCGCAGTCTCGTGGCGCTCATCGTCGGCACCGAGACCGGTGGGACCCAGACGAGTTCGACGACCCTGCGTACCGACTTCGACCGGGAGACCGCGGCGCGGATCATCTCCGAAGGAGGAACCTGGTATGCGGATCTCGTCTCCCGCGCCTGCGCAGTGACCGGCATCTTCTTCGTTCTCTACGATGACGACTACGAACCGGTCGCCGAGTGCGAACCGAACGGTGGCAGCGAACCGACCGGCGGCTGCGGACCGACCGGCGACCTCGGCGCCGCCGGCCGGGACGACGAATACGCCGCGGTCCATCGCAGCCTCATCCGTGCCGCCATCGACGAGCTGGCACTGACCTTCGACGCCAGAGGGATCGACACACTCAGCGCCTGGTGGGTGAGCAGGGACCGATTCGGGCGCATCGACCACGACGGGTACGACAGCACACCCCTGATCGCAGCGACCACCTCGGCGTGTGCGACGGAACTCGTGGCCGGCGGATCCAATCCGGTCAGCGCCCCCGAGGAGCTCGTCATCGCTCCGCTGTCGGCCGCAGCCTTCGCCGACAGCAGGCGCGGACGCGAAGAGGAATGGATGGGCATGGGGGAGGCCTTCACGATCTTCGCCGAACTCTATCCCCGCCTGAACGCGATGCGCGCCGGTGAGGAGCCCTTCGACATCGCCCGGCTGCACGCCTTCATGGAGCTGCCGACGGTGATGGCTCTCGACACCCTCCTCGCTGAGAAGTGGTCGAGGGACGCACTCGAGATGATCCTCAGCTTCGACCACCCGGACTTCCCGCCCGCTCGCGTCCTCGACGCCGACGGCGACCGACTGCGCGAACTCTGCTGGGACTCGAGTCGCCGGGCCGACGCGGCGCGGGAGCTCATCGGGCTCTCCGAACGTGCTCCGCACCCGCGCGATGTGCTGCTGTCCATCGCCTTCCTCAAGGAATACCTGCCGGTCGGTCACCCCCAGGTGCGAGCCACGGCGTATTCGGTCATCGCATGGTTCGAATGGGCACTGGGCGGGTCGACGATGGCAGAGAACTACGCTCTGGCCGCCCTCGACCTCGAACCCGAGCACGGGCTGGCCGGGCTCATCGCGAACGCTGTGAAGAGGGGCTTCCTGCCGCGCTGGCTCATGGACACCGAGGGCGCACCCCTGTGAACGGGCGCACCGGCGGGGAGGAACGACCGGCGCGGAGGAAAGCCGGCGCGGAGGAGCGACCGCCGCACAGGAAAGTCCGGCGCCGACGACAGACCGGCGCGGAGGAAAGAGGGAACAGAACCGACGGGCGCGGTGTTCGCCCAGACAGCGCGTCGGCACGGTGCCCGGGACTTGCGCAGCCCCGATTCGCAATGCCGGGAATAACGTGCGAAAATTAGGCGTTGACCCAGTCATAGCATGATGGGCGGACTCTGCGTTCGCTCCGGACCGTACTCGGACCACTTGACTTGGGTCTTAGTACTGTCCGAATGCATGGGGAAGTTTCAACGCTCGCGAAAGGTGAACACGTGCCGAGAGTCGACAAGGAAACCACAACGGTGACAGAGAAGTCGGAGGGAACGGCCGGCAAGACCTCGACCGGTGGATCCAAGACCACTGCGGCGTCGAAGTCCACCGCGAAGAAGACGACGAAGGCGTCGACCACCGCCGGAGCGAAGAAGGCGACGACGAAGGCGACCGCGGCGAAGGTTGAGAAGGCCGCGCAGGCCAAGACCACCGCCGCGAAGAAGCCGGCCGCTGCGAAATCCGCCGCGACGAAGACCACGGCAGCGAAGGCCACCGCGGCCAAGTCGACCGCGGCACCGAAGAAGACCACCACGAAGGCGGCCGCAGCCAAGGACGCGAAGAAGGCGACCAAGGCGAAGAAGACCGTCGAAGACATCGACACCACCGAAGAGGTCGAGCCGGCCGCGGACGCACTCGCCACCGAGGAGAGCCCCGCGGAGGCAACCGAGACGAAGAACTCGGAGGAGAAGGAGAAGAACGCAGCCGTCGCCGAAGCCGGCGGCTTCATCGTCTCCGACGCCGACGAGGAAGACGCTCCTGCACAGCAGGTCGTGTCCGCCGGTGCGACCGCGGACCCCGTCAAGGACTACCTCAAACAGATCGGCAAGGTGGCCCTGCTCAACGCCGCCGAGGAGGTCGACCTGGCCAAGCGGATCGAGGCCGGCATGTACGCCGAGCACCTCCTCGACGCCGGTGAGGTCAGCGATCCGCGCGAGACGATGGACTACAAGTGGATCATCCACGACGGTCGGATCGCGAAGAACCACCTCCTCGAAGCCAACCTCCGCCTCGTCGTGTCCCTGGCCAAGCGCTACACCGGACGCGGCATGCTGTTCCTCGACCTCATCCAGGAAGGCAACCTGGGCCTCATCCGCGCCGTTGAGAAGTTCGACTACACCAAGGGCTTCAAATTCTCGACCTATGCCACGTGGTGGATCCGCCAGGCCATCACCCGCGCCATGGCCGACCAGGCTCGCACCATCCGCATTCCCGTGCACATGGTCGAGGTCATCAACAAGCTCGCTCGTGTGCAGCGCCAGATGCTCCAGGATCTCGGACGCGAACCGACCCCGGAAGAGCTCGCGAAGGAACTCGACATGACGCCCGAGCGCGTCGTCGAGGTGCAGAAGTACGGGCGTGAGCCCATCTCGCTGCACACGCCCCTGGGCGAAGACGGCGATTCGGAGTTCGGCGACCTCATCGAAGACTCCGAGGCGGTCGTGCCCTCGGACTCGGTGAGCTTCACACTCCTGCAGGAGCAGCTGCATTCGGTCCTCGACACGCTCTCCGAGCGCGAAGCCGGTGTCGTGTCCATGCGCTTCGGACTCAACGACGGACAGCCGAAGACCCTCGACGAGATCGGCAAGGTCTACGGGGTCACCCGTGAACGCATCCGCCAGATAGAGTCGAAGACGATGGCGAAGCTGCGCCACCCGTCACGCTCGCAGGTGCTGCGCGACTACCTCGACTGATGAGCGGCTGAGCCCGCCCACACGAGACCGCACGCCCCGGGGACGCCCCTCGGGGCGTTCGGCGTCCGAGGGCCCTGTTCGCGAAGCCAGAACCCGGCGACCTCGGTGAAGTCAGAAGCTGTTGACCGTCGACCTCCGTGAAGTCAGAACCAGTCGACGATGCCGTCGAAGAGCGCCGCCGCGTATTTCGACTGCCCGGACTTCGACTCCATGAGCTTCGCCTCGGCGGGGTTGCGCATCTCCCCGCATTCGACGATGACGGCAGGCACGGAGGCATTGTTCAGGCCCGCCAGATCGGGGCGACGGCTGATCGCATCCTTCCCGTAGGCCTGATTCGGGATGAAAGTCTCACCCATCGCCGAGCCCAGCGACTTCGCCAGAGAGACGGAGGCCTTCTCGGTCTTCTCGTCTTCGCCGGGGTCGGCCACGATGATGTGGAAGCCCCGGACCGAACTCGATTCGCTGCCGTTGGCGTGGATGCTCACGAGCAGATCGGCGTCATCGGCGAAGGTGCCGCGCTCATCCACGCACGGCCCCACCCCCTTGTTGTCCTTGCGGCTGAGCACGACCGTCGCCCCAGCCTGTTCGAGGGAGTGCCGCAGCTTCTTCGCCACCGCCCAGGTGAAGTCGGCCTCCGGATAGTCCGAGTTCGTCGAGGTGCCCGTGGTGTTGCACGGCTTCGTGCCGCCGCGACCATCGGGGACGGCCCGATTGATCTTCGCGGGGGCGGCGGCATTGCCGCCGTTGTGGCCGGGATCGACGGCGATCGTCTTCCCGCTGAGGTCGACCTCGGCCGGGTCACTCGCCGAGGCGGCCCCGGCCTCGGTGCCGGACGTGCGCACGCCTGCCGGTTCGGTCGCTGCGGCCGTGCCGGATGCCGGGGTCGTCGTGTCCGCACCGGGGGTGGTCTCCTCCCCGCAGGCGACGAGACCGGGCAGGCAGAGTGCGGCGGACAGGACGAGGGCGGCAGAGAGAAGGCGACGACGCATGAGCCCCATTGTCTCAGCCGAACCCGGTCGCGCACCGGAAATGAGCGAAACTCATCTCGACACGGCCCGCAGGGAATAGGGCGCAGAGCCCGCAACGATTAGAATTTAATCGAACGAGAGGAAATCTGTGGAAGACGAAAGCTACGGCGCCAGACATCTGTCGGTCCTGTCCGGTCTCGAGGCGGTGCGCAAACGCCCGGGAATGTACATCGGCACGACCGACTCCCGCGGTCTCATGCACTGCCTGTGGGAGATCATCGACAACTCCGTCGATGAGGCTCTCGGCGGGCACGGATCCGGCATCCTCATCGAACTCGCCCCCGACGGATCGGTCGCCGTCACCGACCAGGGCCGCGGCATCCCCGTCGACATCGAACCGAAGACCGGACTGACCGGAGTCGAGGTCGTCATGACCAAGCTCCACGCCGGCGGCAAATTCGGCGGATCCTCCTATGCGGCCTCCGGTGGCCTCCACGGCGTCGGCGCCTCAGTCGTCAACGCCCTGTCCGCACGCCTCGACGTCGAGGTCACGCGCGGGTCGAAGGTCCACAAGATGTCTTTCCGGCGTGGTGTGCCCGGTCGTTTCGACGACTCCGCCGGGACCACGAGTCCGGACAACCCCTTCGAAGAGTTCCACGAGCCGACGGGTCTCGACGTCGTCGGCAAGGCCAAGCGCGGTGTCACCGGCACGCGTGTGCAGTACTGGGCGGATCCGCAGATCTTCCTGGCCAAGGCCCAGTTCGACTATCAGCACCTCGTCGAACGAGCTCGGCAGACCGCTTTCCTCGTTCCCGGGCTCGAGATCCGCATCGTCGACCGTCGCGGTGTCGCCCGAGACGAGACCGGTGCCGTCATCGCCGAGCGCGAGGAGATCTTCAAGTTCGACGGCGGCATCACGGAGTTCGTCGACCATCTCTCCATCGACCCGCCGATCACCGACACGTGGCGGCTGCAGAACACGGGCACCTTCAAGGAAACGGTGCCGGTGCTCGACGCCTCGGGGCACCTCGAATCCAAGGAGGTCGAACGCGAGGTCGGCATCGACATCGCACTGCGCTGGGGTACCGGCTATGACACGAAGCTCAAGACCTTCGTCAACGTCGTGGCCACGCCGCACGGCGGCACCCACCTCGCGGGGTTCGAACAGGCCTGCCTGAAGGCGATGCGCAAGGCCGTCGAGGCCAATGCGCGGAAACTCAAGGTCGGCAAGGACAAACTCGAAAAAGACGATGTCATGGCCGGGCTCACCGCTGTGGTCACCGTGCAGCTGGCCGAGCCCCAGTTCGAGGGCCAGACCAAGGAGGTCCTCGGCACGGCCGCAGTTCGGCAGATCGTTGCCAAGACCGTCGAATCCCAGCTCGGCGATGTGCTCTCGTCGACGAAGCGGGCGGAGAAGCAGCAGGCCGCGGTCCTCTTGGAGAAGGTCGTCGCGGAGATGAAGTCGCGCATCTCCGCTCGCACCCACAAGGAGAACCAGCGCCGCAAGACCGCGCTGGAGGCCTCCTCGCTGCCGGCGAAGCTCTATGACTGCCGCGACAACGGAGTGGAGAACACCGAACTGTTCATCGTCGAAGGCGATTCGGCGATGGGCACCGCCAAGGCCGCACGGAACTCCGACCATCAGGCACTGTTCCCCATCCGCGGAAAGATCCTCAACGTGCAGAAGGCGACCCTGGCGGACATGCTCGCCAACGTCGAATGCTCGGCCCTCATCCAGGTCATCGGTGCCGGCTCCGGACGCAGCTTCGACCTCGAGTCGGCCCGGTACGGACGAGTGATCATCATGACCGATGCCGACGTCGACGGGGCGCACATCCGCACTCTGCTGCTCACCCTCTTCTTCCGGTACATGAAGCCGCTGGTCGAGCAGGGGCGGGTCTTCGCAGCCGTGCCGCCGCTGCACCGGGTGGAGGTCGTCACGAAGCGCGGCACCCCGAATGACGTCGTCTACACCTACTCGGAGGCCGAGCTGCATGCTCTGCTGAAGAAGCTCGAGAAGCAGAAGAAGGTGTACAAGGAGCCGATCCAGCGCTACAAGGGCCTGGGGGAGATGGACGCCGACCAGCTGGCCGAGACGACGATGGACCCGGGGATGCGCACGCTGCGGCGAGTGACGATGGCCGACGCCGAGGCGGCGGAGAACACGTTCGAACTCCTCATGGGCTCCTCCGTGGGGCCGCGCAAGGAATTCATCGTCTCCGGTGCCGCCGTCCTCGACGCCGAGCGCATCGACAGCTGAACCGCCGCTGTCCGCCCGCCGTCGCGGACGATCGCCCGCGCCCGTAATCAGATGCCGAAGGCAGCGGGCGTGAGGATGAGAAGGGTCGGGACGAGCAGCAGCACTGCGGCCAATCCGATCGACATCAGCCGCACGGGGATCCGTGTCGAGTCCAAGGGATGGGAGAGCCTGCGGATGCGCTGTGCCGAGAGGCCACCGCGGTGCTCGGGGTTCATCTCCGCCGCCGACTGCACGGCCTGAGCGAGGATCTGCGGATCCACGCGCTCTCGTGCCTGATCATCGGCCATGAGCTCGATGAGCCGATTCACCGAGTTGAGACCGATCGCCGTGGCAGAGAAGTAGGGCAGAGCGCGGTGCCAAGCGGCGAAGGGAATGACGAGCACGTCGTGCCGGAAGTCCAGATGCGCCCGCTCGTGCGCGATGACCGCGGTGCGTTCGTTCTCATCCAGGGCCTTGATCAGGCCGGTGGAGAGCACAGCCGTGCCCTTCCGCGGTCCTTTCGGCAGACAGTAGGCGACCACTTCGTCGGTGCTGATGATCCGCGTATCGGGGTAGGTCGCCGAGGGCTCGCTGAGCAGGTGGAGGATCTCATCGTGGCGCAAGCGCGCCTTCCTCGCCGAATAGAAGGTCAGAACCAGGCAGCCGAGCAGTCGGCCGATGAGGAGGACGGCGATGATGAGGAAGACCCATGCCACCAGCGAAAGCTGAGTATGGGTTTCACCGCGCAGCAGTTCGAGGAGTCCCTGAGGCAGACTGGTCGTTCCGGGAGCAACGGCGAAAGCGAGTGCGGCTCCGATGAGGGACAGCCCACCGGAGAGGCCGACAGCCTGCCAGAGGACGACTTCCGAGATCGGATCACCGCGAAAGCACGCGAGAGCCGCAGGAATCGGCCATGCCAGCAGAAACGCCAGCACGGCCAGAATCAAGCCCACGATGGTCATTGAGGTGACCGATCTGGGTCAGGACTGCGTCGAGTGATTGCGTCCGAGCAGGTTGCGCAGCGCCTTGGTGTCGGCTTCCGTGACGGTGCCGAGGAAGCGTGCGAGGACGGCCTGACGGTCCGGGGCCTGCGAGAGCATCTCGGTCATCAGCTCCGCCACGTGGTCTTCGCGAGTGGATACCGCGAGGTAGCGATGCGGGCGAATGCTCCGGTCGCGAGTGACGAAGCCCTTCTTCTCCAGGCGGGAGAGGACAGTATGGACCGTCGTCAGAGCGAGCTCTCGATCCGAGAGTACGTCGCGGAGCTCGGCGGCACTCAATCCGTCGTCATGGACCCAGATGGCGTCCATGACGCTGCGTTCGAGTTCACCCAGTGTTCCCACAGTTCTTAAGTCCTCAGTCTTCTTCGTCGGCCAGTACAACAAGAGTATATCTCTACAGTCTGTCGAATTCCAGGCAGGCGGCTGTGTGGCGCCCGCTGGTCGACACTGGTCTCCCGCGGCAGGGGAGGGGCATACTTGGTACAGGGAATCTTGAATGACGAAACGGTGACGGTGCCGGTTCTACGGAGTGTAGAATTCTACGCAGCGTAGAAACATTGCCGAACCTGAACGGAGAGCCCATGGAATTGGACCCGGTCCTCATCGGACGATGGCAATTCGGAATCACCACGGTCTACCACTTCTGGATGGTGCCGCTGACGCTGGGGCTCGGGATGCTCGTCGCGATCCTGCAGACGATCTACCACCGCACAGGCAACGAGGTCTACCTGCGGAGCACGAAGTTCTTCGGCAAACTCTTCCTCATCAACTTCATCATGGGTGTGGCCACCGGCCTCGTCCAGGAATTCCAGTTCGGCATGGCCTGGAGCGAGTACTCCCGCTTCGTCGGCGATGTCTTCGGCGCGCCCTTGGCTCTCGAGGCGCTTCTCGCCTTCTTCCTCGAATCGACGTTCATCGGCCTCTGGGTCTTCGGCTGGGGCCGGCTGCACCGGGCCGTCCACCTCGGGGCGCTGTGGTGCGCGGTCATCGGATCGTGGATCTCGGCCTACTTCATCATCGTCGCGAACTCGTGGATGCAGCACCCCGTCGGCGTCGAACTCGTCGACGGTCGACCGGTGATGACCGATGTGTGGGCCGTGCTCGGCAACAACACCGCCATCGCGGCCTATACGCACACGCTCTTCGGTGCCCTGGCCGTCGGCGGTTCGTTCCTGCTCGGCATCTCCTGGTACCACCTCTACCATCGACGCAAGGACGGCATCGACACCGTCGGCGCCGACGGCAAGGTCATCGTCGGGTCCACACCCGAACTGCCCGGGCGCGACGCGGCCGACCACACGGTGTGGATCAAGTCGCTGCGCATCGGCGCCATCGTCGGCATCATCGCCTTCGCCGGAGTCTCCATCACCGGTGACGTCCAGGCGAAGCTGATGTTCGAACAGCAGCCGATGAAGATGGCCTCCGCCGAGGCGGCCTGCCACGACGGCACCGAATTCTCCGTCCTCACCATCGCCGACCCGGCGTCGAACGACTGCGACGGCGTCCAGAACATCTTCGAGATCCCCGGGTTGCTGTCCTTCCTCGCCAACGGCGACTTCGACACCCCGGTCCACGGCGTGACGACCCTGCTCCCGGAATACCAGGAGCGCTACGGCACCCATATCCCCGATGACCCGAGATACGGCGAACACGCCGGTGAGCCGATCGACTACCAGCCGATCATGATCGTCACCTACTGGGGATTCCGCATGATGATCGGCTTCGGTGCTCTCGCCGCCGGTGTCTGCGCGATCGGACTCTGGCTCTCTCGCAAGGGCACGGTTCCGCAGTCGAAATGGCTCAGTCGGGGCTTCGTCCTGGCCATCACGGCACCGTTCATCGCGAACTCGGCAGGATGGATCTTCACCGAGATGGGCCGTCAGCCCTTCGTCGTGGCCCCGAACCCCGCCCAGCTCGACGGTGTGTTCATGTACACCCAGGCGGCGCTCTCACCCGAGGTCACACCCGCAATGCTGCTGTTCTCACTGATCAGCCTGACCCTCGTGTACGGGGTGCTCATGGTCGTGGAGCTGCGGCTGCTGACGACCTATGTCAAGGGCGGAGTCGCCTCGGCGATGCCGGAGCTCGCGGCGCCCAAATCCAAACCCACGATCACCGACGACGGCGATGATGTGCTGTCGTTCGCCTACTGAGGGAGAATCACGATGGAAATCCTCGCCACGATCTGGTTCGTTCTCATCGTCGTCCTGTGGATCGGCTACATGTTCCTCGACGGCTTCGACCTCGGCGTCGGCATGATGATGCCGTTCCTGTCCCGCAGCGAACGCGGCAGACGCGTGCTGCTCAACTCGATCGGTCCCGTGTGGGACGGCAACGAGGTGTGGCTGATCACCGCGGCCGGCGCGATGTTCGCCGCGTTCCCGCATTGGTACGCCTCGCTGTTCTCCGCCCTCTACATTCCGCTCACCCTGTGCCTGCTCGGCCTCATCTTCCGTGCCGTGTCGATCGAGTACCGCGGAAAGGGCCACACACAGGCGTGGAAGTCGTTCTGGACCTGGGCGATGGCGGTCGGTTCGGCCGTCACCGCGTTCTGCATCGGTGCGATGTTGGCAATGACGACGACCGGGCTGCCGCTCAACGGCCACGGTGACATCGTCGGCGGTCCCTTCGCCTGGGTGTCCTGGCCGGCTCTGCTCGGCGGACTCGGCGGGATCGGGTTCACCCTCGTCCACGGGCTCGTCTTCCTCGGACTCAAGACGCAGGGAGAGATCCGGGCCCGGGCTCAGCGGTGGGCCGCGCGTGCCATGCTGCCTGCGGCGATCCCGTTCGTCATCTGGTTCGCTCTGTCCGTCACGCACCGCACCTGGCTCATCGTCCCCGTGCTCATCGGGCTCATCACTCTCATCACCGCGTTCTTCGCGGTGCGGGCCGGTGCTGAGAAGCGCGCCTTCGTCCTCCACGGGATCTACCTGCTGACCGGACTCGGCTCGGTCTTCGCCGGAGCGTACCCGAATGTGCTGCCGTCGACGCTCGATGCGGCGAATTCGCTGACGGTGGCCACGGCCTCGTCCTCGGACTACACCCTGACCGTCATGCTCATCGTCACCGTGGTCATTCTCCCGGTGATCATCGGCTATCAGATCTTCAGCTACCGGATGTTCCTCGGTCGCATCGCTGAGACCCACATCCCCGAAGCACACAAGGTGCCGGTGGCGATCCGGTCGTGAGCTCACCCCTGTCGATCCTGCTCGAGCTGCCGAACGGTCGGCGGGGACTCGTGCTCTCGGTGTGCTCCGCGCTCTCGCGGGCAACAGGGATCGTGCTCGTCGCCGAAGCGCTCGTGCGTGCCATCGTCGGCCACAGCGCACCGGGACTGTGGGTGGTCCTCGGCATCCTCGGTGCGCTGCTGCGCGGCGGCGGGCTGTGGCTGGACAGGCGACTGGGCGCTTCCCTGGCCGCCGAATCGAAACGCGATCTGCGCGCGGGGATCCTCGGCACCCTGCTGCGCGGCCGCGGACGGCCGAAGACCACGACAGCGGTCACGGTCACCCGCGGCATCGACGACCTCGACGACTACTTCACCACGGTGGTGCCCGCGCTCAGCGCCGCCGCCGTGGTCCCCGTCGTCCTGCTTGTGCGGATCGTCTTCAGCGATGTGCTCTCGGCGGTGATCATCGCCGTGTGCCTGCCGCTGGTGCCCGTGTTCATGGTGCTCATCGGTCGGTACACGGCCGAATCGACGCGTGAGACGCTCGGTGCTCTGGAACGTCTGTCCGATCATCTGGCCGAACTCGCCGAGGGGCTCCCCGTCCTCATCGGTCTCGGCCGGTCCCGTGATCATGCGCGCCGTCTGCGCGAGCTCGGGCAGCGCTACCACGATGCGAACCTCTCGACGCTGCGCATCGCCTTCCTCTCGAGCCTGGCGCTCGAGCTCATCGCCACGATCTCGGTGGCGCTGGTCGCCGTGGTCATCGGGCTGCGCCTGGTCAACGGGACGATGGATCTCAGTGCGGGGCTCTTCATCCTCCTCATCGCCCCCGAATGCTTCATCCCTCTGCGTGAACTCGGCTCCGGGTTCCATGCCAGCGAGAACGGGCGCGAAGCTCGCGGACGGGCGCAGGGGCTGCTTGCCGAAGCACAGGCGGCGAGTGAGACGCCGGTGCGTGACGAGGGACAGGTGCCCGGCGCTGCACCGGTGCCCGGCGAGGTGGTGTCGGCCATCGGCGAGTCATCGAGCCAGCACGTCATCTACGGTGACGGCACACTCGTCTCCTGGTCGGGCACCATCGACACCGCCCCGGGAGTGACCACGATCAGCGGACGCTCGGGCGCGGGGAAGACCACCGTCTTGAGCGCCCTGGTCGGCAGCCTGCCCGCCGGGGCCCGGACCACCGTCGCACCTGTGTCTGCGGCCTATGTGCCGCAGGCGCCGCGGATGTTCTCCGCCACCATCGGTGCCGAACTCGGCCTGTTCGGACTCGATCGTGAACAGGCACGGGCCGCCTTGGCCGCCGCCGGTCTGCCCACGGAACTGTCCACCCAGACGGCCGCGCTCAGCCCCGGCCAGCAGCGTCGTCTCGCGTTGGTGCGGGTGCTGCACCGCCTCGGCGGGGGAGCCGATATCCTCGTCCTCGACGAACCGACCGCGCACCTCGACGCCGACAATGCCGAAATCGTCATCGCCATGATCGCCGAGGCGGCCGCCACCCATCGTGTCGTCCTGGCCAGCCATGACGAGCGGGTTCGCGCTCTGGCCGAGACCGAGATCCGCCCGGAGAAGACCCCGGCGGCAGAGAGAACAGATGCCGAAGCGCAGGCGCACGTGCGCACCGGTGCCAGAGGTACGGTCGCCGAAGCGGACGCGAGCATCCAGGATTCGCCGCAGGCGGTCTGCGCCGGTGGCGACGGCGTCAGTGAATCCTCGTCCTCGCGGGGACCGGAGTCCGCAGGGGAGGCGGTCTCGAAGCGCGGTTCGGAGCCCGACTCAGAACTCGGCGAGGAGTCTGCTTCGGAAATCCCGCCCGCCTCGGAACCGTGGCCGGCTGCGCTGCGGAGGCGATGGTCGATCCTCTCCTCGAGCCTGCCGCTGTTCACTCCGTCGATGCTGCTCGCCGCCCTCACGGCCTGTGCCTCGAGCCTGGCGGCCATCGCCCTGACCGCGGTCTCGGCCTGGCTCATCGTCGAAGCCTCGTACCAGCCGCCGATCATGCTGCTCATGGTCGCCATCGTCGGTGTCCGGTTCTTCGGCCTCAGCCGTTCAGTGCTCCTCTATGTCAGTCGCCTGCGGCTGCACTCGGCGATCTTCGCCGCGCTCACCCGACTCCGCACCACCGTGTGGGAGCATTTCGAATCCGTGGGCATGAGCGACCGGAGACTGCGCACCTCGGACTCCGCCCTGCGGGCCATGGTCGCCGACGCCGACGATGTGCGCGACCTCGTCCCACGCACCCTGTTCCCGCCGCTCGTGTCCGCGATGGTCGTCATCGGTGTGAGCATCACCGCAGCCCTGCTCGACTTCGGCGCGCTGCCGTGGATCCTGCTGCTCGCCGGGATCGATCTCATCATCGTCCCGATCATCGTCATCCGTGCCGAGAGCAGACTGGCACGCGGCATCCGCGATGACCACAACCGGATCCTCTCCCTGCTCACCAGGGCGCTGAGCGCCAAAGACGATCTGCATACGAATGGGGCCGATGACCGCGTCCTCGGCCTGCTGGCCGCCTCGGAGAAGAGACTGGCCGCGAAACAGGCCGCCTCGGCACGGAATTTCGGACTGGCCCAGGTATGGCTGCAGCTGAGTACCTTCGCCACAGCTCTGGTGCTGGCAGTGACGTCGGAGACTCCGACGGAGATCCTCGCAGTCCTGACCCTCATGGCGCTCGGGCTCAACGACGTGTTCGCCTCCGCACTCGAGGCATTCCGGCAGCTGCCGGGACTGGCCGCGGCACTCGACGCGCTGCCGGCTGCACAGCGCGGCACGAGGGCCCGGCAGCCGCGGGCTTCAGAGCCGGAGCGCGAGGACGACACCGCAGACGCAGAATCATCGGCAGCGCCATCGCGGACCGTGAGCGCTCGGGCGGGAATCGAGTCACTCGAACTCGACGGAATCACCGTGGGGTGGGATGAGCAGGCGGTGCTCGAGGGACTTCGTCTGCAGGCCGAACGCGGCAGCTGGACCGTTCTGTGCGGAGACAGCGGCACCGGGAAGACGACGAGTCTGAGCGTGCTGCTGCGATTCCTCGACCCCTGGTCCGGGTCCTATACCGCCCGCGACAGCGAGGGTGAGGGCCACGATATGCTCACGCGCTCACCCGAAGACCTGGTCGGGCAGTTAGCCTGGTGTCCGCAGGAAGCGCACGTCTTCCGCTCCACCGTGCGCGGCAACCTGGCGCTGGCCCGGCCGAGCCTGCCCGCTGACGCGGAGATGTTCGAGGCTCTGCGTGCCGCAGGGCTGGGCGAATGGGCTGATGCCGCCGGCCTCGACCGCTGGGTCGGCGATCACGGTACGGAAGTCTCCGGAGGTCAGCGACAGCGCCTTGCGGTGGCGAGGACCCTGCTCACCGGAGCCGGTGTCATCGTCCTCGACGAACCGACGGCACACCTCGACGATGAGACCGCGAGGGACCTCATCGACGATCTGCGCAGGAGCCTCGTGGAACGCACCGTCGTCATCGTCACTCACGACCGTCGACTCATCAACGTCGGGGACACGGTCGTCGATCTGGGCCGGAACGCCCCGGAAGACGGCAGGGCCGAAGTCAGTCCCGCTTCGAGCCGAACATGATCTCGTCCCAGCTCGGGATCGACGCGCGGGAGTTCTTCTTCGCCTTCGGCTTCGCTTCCTTGGCCGCAGACGCATCCTTGTGCTGATCGGAGTGGTCGCTGACACCGGGCTCATTGAGCAGGGACAGCTGATTCTCGTCGTCGAAGACGCCGACCTTCTCGGTCGGCTCCTGCGGGTCGTCTTCCGCCGGTGCGGGATCTTCGAAAGCGAAGACCTCATCATCGGTGGCAGCCTCGGGCTGGCCGGGAGCAGTGTGAGCGCCCTGGGGGTGCGTCTCAGGATCCTCGGTGACCGCACGCAGACGAGTGCGCGGCTCCTCCTCCGCCTCATGATGGCGACGCTTGCGCAGGTTCTCCAGGATCCGCCCGGTCTCGGCCTGGTGGTCGCGGGCCTGCTGGGACGGCGCCGAACCGGCCGTCGGCCGCACGGGTCCGTCTGAGGCGATCGACTCAGACGCGCCCGACTGCGGGAAGACGTCGACCTCCTCGGTGGTGACCTGCCGTTCGGCTCCGGACCCATAGTTCGGGATCGGGCCGGTGTCGGTCGGACCGGAATCGGCGAGCCATTTGGCTTCGTCGTCGATCGGGGTCAGCGAGCGGCGGTAGTAGTGCCAGCTCGCGGTGCGGACGCGGTCGGCGGCAGTGAAGGTGAGCTGGACGTACCAGTTGCCGTCCTGCTGCTTCCAGGAGTCCCATTCCATCGTGTCGATGTTGACGTCGCGCATCGCCAGACGTTCCCGGCACAGCTCGATGAGCGGGGTCGGATCACCGTTGGGATCGTGATCGGAGTAGATCGGATGACGACTGGCCAGGTAGGCGGTACGTTCGCGTTCGGCCATGGCCGGGCTCTCATAGGTGCGCACGTAGTCGATGTCGGCGCCGGTGGAGGCGGCGACCTCTTCGGCGTCCATGCCGCCGCGGATCATGGCCTGGATGTCCTTGGGCCGTACGGGAGCATCGGACTTGGATGGGGTGCGTTCCCTGCGCACCGCGGCGGTGAGAGCCTCGTCGAGGACGACTCGGTACTGAAGCCCGTTCTCGTCGTTCAACAGCAGATGGGTGCCATCTGCGTCGACTCCGTTCAAGATCAGTTCACGCATTGCCTTAAGCTCCTTTGTCGCGTCTCATCTGAATCGTGTCACGTTCGGCCTCTCGCGCCGGGCAGATTTGCACGCGAGTCGCGAAATCACGGGCCGGTTCGGGATCCGTGCGGGTGAAACTGTGAATTCTGACACGCAGGAGCGTCACTTGCCGCCGGCGAGGCGGGCCGCGCCGGCGCGGCGTCTGCTCCGTGAGTGGGGCGCGCTCACTCTGCGGACATCGGGCCGAGACGCTCTACAGCCTGTAAAATCGAAACCGTGAATAAGACTGCACCCATCGATGCCCTGATCCTCATGTCATTCGGAGGACCCGAGGCCCCAGAAGAAGTGGTTCCCTTCCTCCGCAACGTCACCGCCGGCCGCGGGATCCCGGAGGAGCGACTCGAGGAGGTGGGGGAGCACTACTTCGGCTTCGGAGGCAAGTCCCCGATCAACGACCAGAACAAGGCTCTGCTCGCCGCGCTGCGGGCCGAACTCGACCGCCGCGGAATCGACACCCCGCTGATCTGGGGCAACCGCAACTGGGATCCTTATCTCACCGATGAGGTGCGCGCCCTCGCCCAGAACGGTGCCTCCTCGTTCCTCTCCATCGACACCTCCGCCTACTCCTCGTACTCCTCATGCCGGCAGTACCGTGAGGACTTCGCGGAGACGATCGACACGCTCGCCGGGGAGGGGCTCACAGTCTCGATCGACAAGATCCGCCAGTTCTACAACCATCCCGGCTATGCCGACGCCTGTGCCGCCTGCCTGAGGCAGGCCCTGACGGACTTCAAGAAGCAGGTCGGTGAGCTCGACGCGGCCGAACACCGTATTCTCTTCGTCACCCACTCGATTCCGAACGTCATGCAGGATGCGTCGGCGGCGACGACGAACGGCTACCTCGCCCAGCACGAAGAGCTCATGGACCACCTCATGGGTCGCATGGACGAATCCGAGCGCATTCCCGCCGAACTCGTCTACTGCTCCCGGTCGGGCTCGCCGGAGGTGCCCTGGCTCGAACCAGACGTCAACGACCGGATGGCCGAACTCGCCGAGGAGGGGGTCAGCGGTGTCGTGCTCGTGCCCATCGGCTTCATCTCCGACCATATGGAGGTCGCATTCGACCTCGACACCGAAGCGAAGGAGACTGCGGACGAACTCGGGTTCGCGTTCACCCGCGCCGCCACCGTCGGCACTCATGAAGCGTTCGTGTCCGGTCTCGTCGACCTCGTCATGGAGCGAGTCGCACAGCTGCGCGGTGAAGAGGTCGAAGCCCCCGCGCTGCCCGGAACGGTGGCGCTGGTGCCCGGCAGCGGAGCGTGCAGCATCGAGTGCTGTCGCGGTCGTATCGAACGCGCCACGGTCCCGAACTGGGCGCACGCGAACTGATTCCAGAACATGAAGAACCCTCCCTCACCGATTCGGTGGGGGAGGGTTCTTCGTTCTCAGATCCTCAGGCGTCTTCCGGGCTCGGGATGACGGGCAGAGCGCCCGTCTCGGCCTGGATCACCTCGGCGATAGGTCCGGTATCGACGTCGTTGCGATCGGCGAGTTCCATGAGGTTCTGCAGGTCGTCGATGAGATTTTCGACGAGGAAGTCGTCACCGGCGGACCGGGCCTCGTGAATGCGATGACGGACATCATCGATTCGAGTATCGAGCTGATCAGCGAATTCACTCATTGTGGATCCGTCCTTCCTGGGGTCGCCTCCGGTGGGGACGAACCCGGTGTTCTACCGGCAGAGCGGACTGTCGGTGCTGTCCATCACAAGCATTCTTGCAGAGCTTCTCGAGAACTCTATGTGTGATCGACATGTGTCGACAAACTGGTGATGAGAATCACCGTATAGGGTACGCATTCCATCTTGCCAACGGCAAGCATACAGTGCACAATGCTGGGGACACGTCACGCGGAGGATACGATGATCCTCTTCGGCACCCCCTGGACAGAGAGCGATGAGGCCATATGGCAACAGACTACGACGCACCTCGCAAGCAAGACGATGAGATCAAGAGCGATTCGATCGAACAGCTCAAGGCTCAGCGCTCACAGGCGCAGGCAAGCAAGATCGATGAAGACGAGACCGCGGTCGCCGAAGGCTTCGAACTTCCGGGCGCGGACCTGTCGAACGAAGAGCTCTCCGTTCGTGTTCTCCCCAAACAGAACGACGAGTTCACCTGCATGGAATGCTTCTTGGTCCGCCATCGTTCGCAGCTTGCGACCGAAGAGGGCGGCGTGCCGATCTGCACGGACTGTGCAGGCTGATTCGCTTCTCTCCAGATATACGCAACGCGCCCTTCGCAATGAAGGGCGCGTTGCGTATTTCTGACTCTGCGGCAGATGAGATGCCTGCAGTCCGTTCAGCCGTTGAGGGCCGCAGCGAGATCGTCGGCGCGGCGCGTGGACACGAGCCAGTAGGGAGTGGGGTCCGAATCGTCATCGAGATCGATCCGCACGACCGCCTTCGCCCAGGGGCGGATCTTGAGGAATGCTCGCGCATCGAGGTCGACGCCGCGGGCCTGGCGGGCCGCCTCGCCGTCGAAGGCCTGCGCACTCGGAACGAACTTCCGGTCGATATGGGCCTCGCCGACGAACAGCTGCTGCTCCGTGACGATGATCGTCACGGTCAGGGAGGTCAGCCACCATGCCAAGAGGGCGAAGCTGATGATGGGCAGGATGATGGTGCCCACGGGCCAGACGGGGGCGACCATGAGCGCGGTCGATGCCGCGGCCACCACGATGAAGAACCACATGCCGATCGACGGACGGAGTTTCTCCTGGAAGATCACCTGGGTGCCGGATTGCGTTGTTGCCATGTCCCCATTGTCCCACAGCGAAAAGTTTGGCCGCGCTCAGGCTGGAGCGTTAGAGTGCATCTTTGTGACGGAAACCCTGAAGATCAACCTCCAGCTCCTCGACGCGGGCATGAACGCCCCCGCCTACGCGCACGCGGGCGACGCCGGAGCCGACCTGCGCTCGACCGTCGACTTCGTCCTCGAACCCTTCGAACGCCGTGTGGTGCCGACGGGAATAGCGATCGCCGTGCCCGAAGGCTATGCGGCGTTCGTCCACCCGCGCTCGGGACTGTCGAGCAAGCATGGGGTCACCATCGTCAATGCGCCCGGAACCATCGATTCCGGATACCGCGGCGAGATCAAGGTGCCGCTCATCAACCTCGACGCGAAGACCCCGCTGCGCATCGCCCGGGGTGACCGCATCGCCCAACTCGTGATCCAAGCAGTGGCACAGGCTGACTTCGAGATCGTCGACACCCTTGACGCCAGTGACCGCGGAGCCGGCGGATTCGGCTCCACCGGCGGTATCGACGCCGGCCTCAGCGAAAAGGAGAAGTGAGGACTCATGGGACTGTTCTCCCGGTTCAAGAAGACCACACCGACGACCGATGACGATGTCCGCGCAGAAGAAGCCGTCGACGACGAAGAAGAAGAGGAACTCACCGCCGAAGACACCGAGGCGACCGACCTCGAAACCGAGGACGGAGAGCCGGAGGAAGACCTCGACGAAGAAGAGGCGCTGCTGGAGAAGTCCGCACCCTTCGACCGGTCCGAGAAGGGACCGTTCGACATCTCCGAGGACTACCCGGAGCACGATCGCCTCGACCTCGGCGCCCTCAAGGTGCCCGTCGTCGACGGCATGCAGGTGCGACTGGACACCGACGATGATTCGCAGCGCGTCCTCGCCGTCACTCTCATCCACGACGGTGGAGGAATCCAGCTCCAGGCGTTCGCGACGCCACGCTCCGAAGGACTGTGGAACACCGTGCGCCAGCAGCTCGCCGAGTCCGTGACCGGTCAGGGCGGAGAATCGACCGAGCTGCATACCTCGCTCGGGAAGGAACTGGCGATCGAGGTCCCCGCGAAGACGGAATCGGGTCGCCCCGGCAAACGCGCCATGCGCTTCGCCGGCGTCGACGGACCGCGCTGGTTCATCCGCGCCGTGTTCTCCGGCAAGGCCGTGACCGATGATGAGATCCGCGCCGAACTCTCCGCTCTCCTGCGCGGAGTCGTCGTCGACCGCGGTGAAGAAGCCATGGCTCCCAGAGAACTCATCGCCCTCACCGCGCCGCAGGTCGGAAACGACGACGAGGAGGAGAAGGACGAGGACGAGCTCAACCCGTTCGAGCGCGGTCCCGAGATCACAGAGGTCCGCTGAACCGGGATGCTGGATCTCATCAGCCGCCTCGTGCGTGACTTCGGCTCCCGCGATGCCGAAGCCCGCGCCGATCTGCGCTTCGTCAGCCAGATCCCCGGAGCCGTCCCGGTCGAAGACTTGGAGGCTCGGAAGACCTCGCGCATCGCCGGAGTCGTCTCAGCCACCACCCAGTCGTGCAGCGGCGACAGCCCCCGTCTCGACATCACCGTGGCCGACGGCACCGGTGAAGCCCGCGCCCAGTTCCTCGGACGTCGGGAGATCAGCGGCATCCGACCCGGCGCACTGGTCGTCCTCGAGGGCCGATTCTGCGGCAAAGACGGTGTGCTGACCGCGCACAACCCCGTCTACGAACTGCTGCAGACACGCGACGACTCGGACGACTGACCCAGCCTCGAGACGGACCGGACGACTGGGCCGGCCACAACTCGGACGGCCAGCTCAGTTCCCAGCCGATTGTCTCAGTCCTCGGTCGACGCCGCCGTCGCCCGCAGCAGCTCGAGCAGCGCGCCTTCCTGATCGGGGGAGGAGAGGAAGAACAGTTCGTCCCCGGCCTCGATGACGTCATCGGCACTCGGAGCGAACGCTCGCGAATTGCGGATGATCGCCACCAACACCGTATCCAGCGGGAACGTGATCCCGCCGATGCGTTCGGCCACGAGCGCGGCGTTCTCATGCACCGTGAACTCGAGCAGACCCGCCTGGCCGCGTTCGAAGCTCATGAGGTGGACGAGTCCGCCGACCTCCACCGCCTCCTCGACGAGAGCGGTCATCAGTCGCGGAGTCGACACCGCCACATCGACGCCCCAGTTGTCGTCGAAGAGCCATTCGTTCTTCGGATTATTCACCCGCGACACCGTCCGGGGCACCCCGAACTCGGTCTTCGCCAACAGCGAGAGCACGAGGTTTGTCTTGTCGTCTCCGGTCGCGGCCACGACGACATCGGCTTCCTCGAGCCCCGCCTCGGCCAGGCCGGCGAGCTCACACGCGTCGGAGAGCAGCCATTCGGCTCCGGGGATCCGCTCCAGCCCGAGAGCGTCCTTGTTCTGATCGATGAGCAGAACGGAATGATCCTTGTCGATGAGCTCCCTGGCGACCGAACGACCGACGGAACCGGCTCCGGCGATGACGACCCTCATTGTTCTTCCTCCACGGTTGCCACGGGCTGATCGAGGATCCGCTCGATCTCGCCGAGGCGGTCGACCGGACACATGAGATGGACGAGATCCCCGTCCTGGATGAGCAGATCTTCGTGAGCGACGATGCCCTCGGACAAGCGGGTGACGTAGGCGACCCGTGCCTTCGTCCGTGATTCGATCTCTTTGATCGGGCGGGCCACCCAACCGGGATCGAGATGCACCTCGGCGAGGACGAGATTGCCCGAAGGCTCACGGTATTCGGTGATCGAACCCTGCGGGACGAGCTTGCGCATCACCTGCTCAGCCGTCCACCGCACCGTCGGCACGGTCGGGATGCCGAGGCGTTCGAAGACCTGCGCACGAGCCGGGTCGTAGATGCGGGCCGCGACATTCGTCACCGCGAAGGTCTCGCGGGCGACACGCGCGGCGAGGATGTTCGAATTGTCCCCGCTCGAGACCGCAGCGAAGGCGAAGGCCTCGGCAGTCTTCGCCTGGGACAGGGTCTCTCGGTCGAAGCCGATGCCGGTGATCGTCGAACCGCTGAAATCGCGACCGAGTTTGAGGAACGCGTCCGGGTTCCGATCGACGACCGCGACGGAGTGTCCATTCGCATCAAGGGCTTTGGCCAGGGAGGCCCCGACCCGGCCGCAGCCCATAATCACGAAGTGCATCGGTTTTCCTCTCCGCAGTGATCTACCATTGGTTGCCGTGGCCAGCAGTTTTTCTGATGCCGTCAAAAGACTACTCGTTGGACGGCCCTTCCGCAGTGAGGACAGGCGTGCGCCGGCGCTGAAGAAGCGCATCGCAATGCCCGTCTTCGCCTCCGACATGCTCTCATCGGTGGCCTACGCTCCCGATGAGATCCTGTTGGCACTGTCGCTGACCTCACTCGTGGCCCTGACGGTGGCCCCGTGGATCGGCGTGGCCGTGGGCATCGTCATCCTCGTGATCGTCGCCTGCTATCGCATCAATGTCAGGGCCTACCCCTCCGGCGGAGGCGACTACGAGGTGGCCTCGAAGAACCTCGGCTCCGGTGCCGGGCTCGTCGTCGCCGCGGCCCTGCTCGTCGACTATGTGCTCACCCTGGCCGTATCGATGACGGTGTTCGCCGCGTACATCACGACGGCCTTCCCGCCGCTCGCGCCCTATCGGGTGCCGGTGGCGATCGTCGGCATCCTGCTCATCTGCCTCGCGGGCCTGCGTGGATCCCGGGCGACGCCGATGCTCCTGGCCGTGCCGACCTACCTGTTCCTCGGCGCCGTGTTCCTCACCATGTGCGTGGGCCTCATCAGGGTCGGCTTCGGCGACACCCCGCACGCCCAGACCGCCGACTACACGGTCGTCCACGGCAGCGTCGGCGACCAGGCGACCCTCGGACTGGCCACGGTCCTCATCGTGCTCCGCGCCTTCTCCTCGGGAGCCGTTGCCCTGGCCGGTGTCCAGACCGTAGCCAACGCGGTGCCGGCGTTCAAGAAGCCGCGCGGCAAGAACGCCGGCAACACCCTGCTGCTGTCCGGCCTGCTCGCCGCCCTCATGCTCACCGGGCTGACCTACCTGGCCTCGGCCACCGGCATCAAATACGTCGACGACCCGCACCTCTACCTCGTCCGCGGCGACGGCAGCCCGATCAGTGCCGAATACGAGCAGGAACCCGTGCTCGCTCAGCTTGCACATGCGATCTTCGATAACGCACCCGTGATGTTCTACATCGTCGTGCTCATCACCGCCCTCGTGCTCATCGCCGCCGCGAACACCGCCGTCGAAGGCTTCCCGGGACTGGCCTCCCGATTGGCGCGCGACGAATTCCTGCCCCGACAGCTGGCGACGAAGGGTGACCGGCTCACCTTCTCCAACGGCATCCTCCTGCTCGCGGGGGCCGCGATCGTCCTCGTCATCGCCACGAGCGCCTCGGCGACGATGCTCATTCAGCTCTACCTCGTCGGGGTCTTCGCCAGCTTCGTCCTCGGACAGGCGGGCATGGTCCTGCACTGGCGAAAGCGGCTGCGCTTGGTCATCGACTCGAAGACCCGGATGCGGATGCACTTCAACCGGGCCGTCAACGGAGTCGGGTGCGTGCTGGCCGCCGGAGTCCTCTTCGTCGTCATCGTCTCGAAGTTCCTCGCCGGTGCCTGGTTGGCCGTGTTCGCGATGGCCGGTCTCTACCTCATCATGGGTGCCATCCACCGCCACTACTCCCGCGTGGCCCGGGAGCTCGCCCCGGACGCCGATGTGAATTCGCGGACCATCCCGTCGAACACACACGCCATCGTCGTCGTCAGCGAGATCGACAAACCCACCATGCGCGCCCTCTCCTATGCCCGAGTCACACGGTCGAGCCAGCTCGAGGCCGTCACCGTGGCCGTCGATGAGGATGCCGCAGCCGATCTGCAGAAGCGGTGGAACGCGATGGAGCTGCCGGTGCCGCTGACGGTCCTCGGCTCGCCGTACCGCGAACTCGTCCGTCCGATGCTTGCGCACATCCTCGCCATCCGCAGGCGGTCTCCGCGAGATCTCGTCATCGTCTACATCCCGCAGTTCGTCGTCGGCCGCTGGTGGGAGCACATCCTGCACAACCAGGTCGCGCTCAAGCTGCGCACCCGCCTGCTCCTCGTCCCCAACGTCGTCGTGGTCTCCGTGCCGTGGCGGCTGAGGTCGTTCTCCCGCCAATACGGCGGAGACGGCCCCGACCCCTCTCTGTACAGGCAGGCATAGAACACTCATGAGCGACACATCGGTTCCCGCCCAGGATCTCACCCTCGACATCGAGTCCCCGGCAGCCGGAGGCACCTCCATCGCCCGCCACGACGGACAGGTCGTGTTCGTCTCGGGTGCCCTGCCCGGTGAGAGGGTCCGGGCACGCACCGCCGCGGGACCGGCCGCGAGATTCCTCCGCGCCGAAGTCACCGAGGTGCTCGAAGCCTCACCCCACCGTGTCGCTGACCGTCGTGCCGCCTACCGGTTCGACGGACAGGCCGGCGGTCCGGCCGGTGCCGCCGACGAAGCAGCGACCGGCTTCGGCGGCATGGAATACGCACATGTCGACATCGCCCATTCGCGGACCCTCAAAGCCGAAGTGCTCACCGACCAGCTGGCGCGCATCGGCCACATCGATCGGCAGGTCGAGGTCCGGCCGGCACCGCACGAGACCGACGGCACCGACTGGCGCACCCGCGTCCAACTGGCCGTCGACGCCGAGGGCCGGCCGGGAATGCTCGCGTCCCGTTCACACGATGTCATTCCCGTGAACACTCCGCCGTTGGCCGCCGGAGCGCTCCACGACCTCGACATCGCAGCGCTGCGTGCACCGGGGGCACGCAGGCTCGAATTCGCTTGGTCCGGAGACCATGGAGCACTCATCGTCCGCGGGCGCCCCACCGCTGAGGTCCTCGCCGAGATCGACGCGTGGCTGCCCGCTTCCTTCTCTCTGCTCGCCGAGGCGGCCGGGCCCGATCACGGCAAGCGCAGGGGGCGCGGACGCGGCCGCAGGCGTCCTCCCGCCGAGCTCACCATCGTCCGCGGCCGCCGGAACCTCACCGAGACGGTCGCGGGACGGGACTTCACCGTCGCCGCCGACGGGTTCTGGCAGGTGCACCGGGATGCGGCCGAACTGCTCAGCGCGGAAGTCAGCGCCGCGCTGCCCGACCGAGTGAAGTCGCTCACCGACCTCTACTGCGGAGTCGGTCTGCTCGGCATCTCCGCGGCACGGGCGACGGGAGCACCGCTGTTCGGAGTCGAAGGGGTCGGACCGGCGATCGAGCACGCACGTGCGAACGCCGCCGATCTCGACGCCCGGTTCCTCACCCTCGACGTCGATCGGGCCCGCCTGCCCGAATCCGATGTCATCATCCTCGACCCGCCGCGGGCAGGGGCAGGGAAGGCGGTGACCTCGGCGCTCATCGGATCCTCGGCGCGGACTCTGGTCTATGTCTCCTGCGACCCGGCGACGCTGGCCCGCGACCTCGCGCAGCTGACCGGCGGGGGATTCGCGATCGAGAGCCTCACCGGCTTCGATCTCTTCCCGCTCACCTCACACCTGGAGACGGTCACCGTCCTCCGGAGGTGAGGTCGACGTCCCCGGCAGCGCCGCCTCGATGAGGGCCGCGGTCAGTGGTGGAGCCGCCTCGGCGAGGGATCATCCGGCCGGGGTCCGGCGGGGGAGGAGCACGAGGACGATGAGGGCGATGAACGTCGTGAGGAATCCCCACAGTCCCCACCAGCCGGCGGATCGGCCCTTCTCCCTGGCGAAGGAATTGCAGATCACGGCGAAGATGATGCCGACGAGCAGTGCGCCGAAGCCGAATCCGGCGCCGAGCGTGAACGGGTCCATGGGGGTCTCCTCGGTGCTGATGCGAGTATGCGACGATGTCCTCGACGCGGTTCTCACATTAGGCACCGCGCCACGGCGGCGTCCCTGGTGATGACCGCAGATGAGTGAGGGGAAAACCCGACCGGAGGGTTCGAACCTCCGTGTGCCACAGTGGTCAAAGCCCCTCGAATGAGATAGAATTTATCTTGACGTCAAGATACTTTTGGAAACATATGTGTCGCGTAAATCGGTGCGCGGCGCAAGGGCCTGCCCGCAGACTCGGAACGGTCCGGTTTCTTGGATGAGTATCGGATGAAACAGGAGAATCACGATGAGCAACGTCGATACGTTCAAATCGAAGAGCACCCTGACCGTGGGCGATAAGGATTATGAGATCTATCGCCTCGACAAGGTCAAGGGATCGGAAAAGCTTCCCTTCAGCCTCAAAGTGCTGCTGGAGAACCTTCTGCGCACGGAAGACGGCGCAAACATCACCTCGGAGCACATCGAGGCGCTCGGCAGCTGGGACCCCAATGCCGAGCCGGACACCGAGATCCAGTTCACCCCGGCCCGCGTGGTGATGCAGGACTTCACCGGTGTGCCCTGCATCGTCGACCTCGCCACCATGCGTGAGAAGGTCGTCGAGCTCGGCGGCAAGCCGGATCAGGTCAACCCGCTGGCTCCGGCCGAGCTGGTCATCGACCACTCGGTGCAGATCGACCGCTTCGGCACCGCCGACGCCGTCGAACTGAACATGGACATCGAATACCAGCGCAACGGTGAGCGCTACCAGTTCCTGCGCTGGGGCCAGACCGCATTCGAAGACTTCAAGGTCGTGCCTCCGGGCATGGGCATCGTCCACCAGGTCAACATCGAGCACCTGGCTCGCGTGGTCATGCCGCGCGAGGTCGACGGAGTCCTCCGGGCCTACCCGGACACCCTGGTCGGCACCGACTCGCACACCACCATGGTCAACGGCCTCGGTGTGCTCGGTTGGGGCGTAGGCGGCATCGAGGCCGAGGCAGCAATGCTCGGCCAGCCCGTGTCGATGCTCATCCCGCGCGTCGTCGGCTTCAAGCTCACCGGTGAGATCCCCTCCGGTGTGACCGCGACCGACGTCGTGCTCACGATCACCGACATGCTCCGTCAGCACGGTGCCGTCGGCAAGTTCGTCGAGTTCTACGGCAAGGGTGTGGCCGAGGTGCCGCTGGCCAACCGTGCGACGATCGGCAACATGAGCCCCGAGTTCGGTTCGACCGCCGCGATCTTCCCGATCGACGAGGTCACCATCGACTACCTCAAGCTCACCGGCCGCTCGGACGAGCAGATCCAGCTCGTCGAGGACTACGCCAAGACCCAGGGGCTGTGGCACGACCCGGAGAACGAAGTCGAGTACTCCGAGTACATCGAACTCGATCTGTCCACCGTGGTGCCCTCGATCTCCGGACCGAAGCGCCCGCAGGACCGCATCGAACTCTCCGATGCCAAGAACCAGTTCGCCAAGGACATCCACAACTACGCCGCACCCGGCGAGGAGTCGAAGTCCGTCGACGTCACCACCGGTGACGGAGACCAGTTCGAGCTGGCCAACGGCGCTGTGGCGATCGCTTCGATCACCTCGTGCACGAACACCTCGAACCCCTCGGTGATGATGGCCGCCGGCCTGCTGGCCCGCAACGCCCGCAAGCGCGGACTCAACTCCAAGCCGTGGGTCAAGACCTCGATCGCTCCGGGTTCGAAGGTCGTGACCAACTACTACGAGAAGGCCGGGCTCATCGAGGATCTCGAGGCTCTGAACTTCTACATCGTCGGCTACGGCTGCACCACCTGCATCGGCAACTCGGGTCCGCTGGACCAGGAGATCTCCGACACCATTCAGGACAACGACCTCTCGGTCACCGCTGTCCTGTCGGGTAACCGCAACTTCGAGGGCCGCATCAGCCCCGACGTGAAGATGAACTACCTCGCCTCGCCTCCGCTGGTCATCGCCTACGCGCTGGCCGGGACGATGGACTTCGACTTCGAGAACCAGCCGCTGGGCAAGGACTCCGAAGGCGTCGACGTCTACCTCAAGGACCTCTGGCCCGCGCCGGAGGAGGTCGAGTCGGTCATCGCCTCGTCGATCTCGACCGATATGTTCGACAACGAATACGGCCGGATCTTCGACGGTGACGAGCGCTGGCAGCAGCTCGACACCCCTGAGGGCAAGATCTTCGAGTGGGACGACAAGTCGACCTACGTGCGCAAGCCCACCTTCTTCGACGGCATGGGACTCGAGCCCGAGGCCGTCGAGGACATCAAGGGTGCGCGCGTGCTCGCGAAGCTCGGCGACTCGGTGACCACCGACCACATCTCGCCCGCAGGTTCCTTCAAGGCCGATACCCCGGCCGGCAAGTACCTCGTCGAGAACGGTGTCGAGCGCAAGGACTTCAACTCCTACGGCTCGCGCCGCGGCAACCACGAAGTCATGATCCGCGGAACGTTCGCGAACATCCGCCTGCAGAACCAGCTCCTCGACGGAGTCCAGGGTGGCTTCACCCGCGACTTCACGCAGGAGGGCGGACCGCAGACGACGATCTACGACGCTTCCGTCAACTACGAGGCCGCCGGCACTCCGCTCGTCGTCCTCGGCGGCAAGGAATACGGATCGGGATCCTCGCGTGACTGGGCCGCCAAGGGCACGAAGCTGCTCGGAGTCGAAGCGGTCATCACCGAGAGCTTCGAGCGCATCCACCGCTCGAACCTCATCGGCATGGGTGTGCTGCCGCTGCAGTACCCCGCCGGCGAATCGACCGAGTCGCTCGGCCTCGACGGCACCGAGACCTTCTCCATCGAAGGCATCACGGAACTCAACGAGGGCAAGACCCCCGAGACCGTGAAGGTCACCGCCGAGAAGGAAGACGGCACGAAGGTCGAATTCGACGCCGTGGTGCGCATCGACACCCCGGGTGAAGCCGACTACTACCGCAACGGCGGCATCCTGCAGTACGTTCTGCGTCAGCTGGCAACCGCCTGATCGCAGGAGATGCGCCCGGGCGCTCGGTCTCAGTGAGTCAGTGACTCGCTGCGACCGCCACGTACAGGGCAGCCTGCAGTGAACGAAGGCCGGTGGGATTCTTCCCACCGGCCTTCGTCGTCCCTGGGCGACGGGCAACGGTGGGCGGAGCATCCCTCACCGTCAGCGTCTCAACATCGTGGTGCACCGGGGCGGTGTCCCGCTGAGGGTGAGGGATGCCCTGCCGTCGGCGGGGAGAGCGGGGGCGGGCGGCGGTGCATGATGCATGGCCAGTGGGAGGAGATGGACGCGGCGCGAGGAAGTATCCGCAGTGGGGTGGGGCGCTCCGGGAGGTGCGCGATAGAATGTGGCGATTGGAGTCCGCCCGTCAACGATGATGTGAGAAGTGAGATGACCTTCCTCGAAACGATCCACTCGCCGAGCGATCTGGCCCGGCTCGACGCCGGCGAGTGCGAGGTGCTGACCAAAGAGATCCGCGACTACCTCGTGACCACGGTGGCCGGCACCGGCGGACATCTGGGCCCCAACCTCGGCGTCGTCGAACTCACCATGGGCATCCACCGAGTCTTCGACTCCCCACGGGACACCATCATCTTCGACGTCGGCCACCAGACCTATGTGCACAAACTGCTCACCGGCCGCTGCGAGGAATTCTCCACCCTGCGCCAGCGTGAGGGACTCTCCGGCTACCCGAGCCGGGCAGAGAGCGACCACGACGTCGTCGAAAACTCCCACGCCTCGGCCTCCCTGTCCTGGGCCGACGGCATCGCAAAAGCCCGTCAACTCACCGGTGAGAGGGACCGCCACGTCGTCGCCGTCATCGGCGACGGGGCGCTGACCGGAGGCATGGCCTGGGAAGCGCTCAACACGATCGCCGCCGACACGTCGACCCCGCCGAGGCGGCTGGTCATCATCGTCAACGACAACGGCCGCTCCTACGCCCCGACCGTCGGCGGATTCGCCGCCCACCTCGACGAGCTGCGCACGACCTCCGGCTACGAGAAGCTGCTGAGCTGGGGCAAAGAGACGCTGCGTCAGTCCGGTGCGCCCGGCCGCGCGGCCTACAGTGCGATCCACGGTGTCAAACGCGGACTCAAAGACATGGTCAGCCCGCCGCAGACGGGAATGTTCGACGAACTCGGCATCAAGTATCTGGGCCCTGTCGACGGCCACGATCTGTCCTCGGTCGAAAAGGCCCTGCAGCTGGCCAAACAGTACGACGGCGGCCCCGTCATCGTCCACATGATCACGCAGAAGGGGCACGGCTACGACCCGGCGGTCAACGACGACACGGACCAATTCCACTCCGTCGGCATCATCGACCCGGTCACGGGCAAGGCGACACCGTCGAAGTCGACGTCGTGGACCTCGGTGTTCGGCACCCAGATCTGCGAACTCGCCGAGGAGCGTGACGATATCGTCGCCGTCACCGCGGCCATGCTCACCCCGGTGGGACTGGCGAAATTCGCCGAGGAATTCCCTGACAGGGTCTTCGACGTCGGCATCGCCGAACAGCATGCGGTCGCCTCGGCGGCGGGCCTGTCCTACGGCGGGCTCCACCCGGTCGTATGCATCTACTCGACATTCCTCACCCGTGCCTTCGACCAGATGCTCATGGACGTCGCCCTCCACCGCCAGGGCGTCACCTTCGTCCTCGACCGCGCCGGCATCACCGGTCCCGACGGGGCCAGTCACCACGGCATCTGGGACATCGCCATGCTGCGCATCGTTCCCGGCCTCCGACTCGCCGCACCTCGGGACGCCGCTCGACTGGTCGAAGAGCTGAGCGAAGCGGTCGCCGTCACCGACGGGCCGACGGTCCTGCGCTTCCCGCGCGGCGGCGTCGGAGCCGACATCCCCGCGCTGAGGCGGCTCGGCGATGGCGTCGATGTCCTCCGTGACAGGCCCGCCGGTTCCGAACCGGATGTGCTCATCGTCTCCGTCGGTCCCTTCGCCCTGCTGGCTGAGGACGTCGCCGAGAAGCTGGCCGATCGAGGCATCACCGCCACGATCGTCGACCCCCGTTGGGTGCTGCCCGTGCCCGATTCCGTCATCGACCTCGCGGCACAGCACAGCCTCGTCGTTGTGATCGAAGACGGGGTGAAGATCGGCGGCATCGGTTCGCAGATCAGATCCGACCTGCGCGAGGCGGACTCGCGGATCGGGGTCCTCGAACTCGGGGTGCCCGACGAATTCCTGCCGCAGGGAACGCGCGAAGAGATCCTCGCACACGTGGGACTCGACGCTGACACGATCGTCTCCGACATCGTCGGCGCCCTGCCCGCCGAGGTAGCCGACCGTGCCGATCAGAGTTCCCGCCGCGCGGTGTGACGATTCCACTCAGGCAGCGGACACGGTCGATCGGAGGGCAGCGGTCGCAGTCGTCCTCAGGGAAGCGATCGCAGTTGCTTCCAGGGGAGCAGACGAGGTCGCCCTCAGGGTCGGGGGAGGCCGGCCAGGGTCGTCGAGAGCACCGGAGTGCTCAGCTCGATCTGCCAGGGGCGCGCGCCCGCCTCGGCGAGGAAGTCTGCGACATCGACGACGGGCTGAGCGGCCAGGGACTTCACCAGGGCCGGCTGGAGCAGCACATCGTGGGGGATCGTCAGCTGCTTCGACAGTTCGGCCATCGCCGCCTTCAGTGCCGCGATACGGTCCTTGAGATCGGTATGGCTGAACGGGCTGCGTCGCTGCCGTCCGCCCTCCTGCTTCGGCGGGAGCTCTTCGGCGGTGAGGCGGGAGGCCTTGCGGTAGGCGCGGAAGAGGCGGGCCGCCTCGGCACGGGAGAGTCGGCGCCACTTCGTCATGATGTCATCGCTGGACTTCACTCCGGATTGGGCGAGAGCGACGAGGTCACGGTCGCGCAGCACCTTGCTCGGGGCGATATCGGACTCGAAGGCCATGGCGTCGCGCGCCCGCCAGAGTTCGCGGACCCGGGCGATATCGCGGCGTGAACGCAGTTTCGACAGGCCGTGCGTGCGCCGCCACGGTTCGTCGAAATGCTTCGGTTCGAAGTCGAGCAGGTGCGTGAACTCCTGGCGTGCGTACTCCCAGCGATCGACCTCGAGCAGCGACTGATGGAGGATGTCACGGATCGGCAGGAGCACTTCGACGTCGAGGGCGGCATAGTTCAGCCACGCCTTCGGCAGGGGCCGGGTGGACCAGTCGGCGGCCGAATGCTCTTTGGCCAGACGCACACCCAGAGTGCGTTCGGCGACCGCCGCCAGACCGAATTTCTCCCAGCCGAGGAGCCGTGCGGCCAGCTCGGTGTCGAACAGCGCCGCCGGGCGCATGCCGCGCTCCTGCAGGCAGGGAAGATCCTGAGTCACCGAATGGATGACCCACTCGTCGGAGCCGAACGCGGGATTGAGATCGCTGAGGTCTCCGAGGGTCTCGGAATCGAGGAGGAACGTGCCTGCACCCTCGCGACGCAGCTGGATGAGGAACGCTCGCTGCCCATATCTGATGCCCGAGGCCCGTTCGGCATCGATGGCGATCGGCCCATCGGCGGCAGCCAGGCTGGCGACCGAGGAGGAGAGTCCGTCCGGGGTGTCGACAACGTCGGGGACGCCATTCGCGGGTGTTTCCAAAAGCGGTAGTTCAGATGTCATCGACGGCGCCCGGGCAGGGCAGTGACTCCTTCAGGAAGTGGTGGCAGTCCGGCGACTGTGCTGAGCAGATCGATCCAGGCTTCGAAGTGATTGCCGATCAGATCCGGCTCGTCAATCACGGGTGTCCACGAAGCGCGCAGCTCCAAGTCTATCGTGGCCGGACGATCGGCCAAGGTGCCGAAGCTCTCCGACAGCACCCGGGTCGTCGTCCCGCCGGCGGCGAGCACCTGGCAGTCGTTGGCTTCCAGGGCGTCCTCGAGCCAACTCCACGCCACGTGACCGAGCATCGTCTCATTGCCGAGTTCGTGTTCGAGCTCTGCCCGAATATAGGAGACCACCCGGAAGCGGCCTTCCCATTCCTCGGGTGCGGCCGGGTCGAAGAGGACGACGATGCGGCCGGTGGCGAGTTCGTCGATGGTCTCGCCGCTGGCCCGCAGGAAGGTCTCGTCGGCGCTGACTTCGGCACCGAGCGCATAGGAGTAGGGCGCCAGCCGTGCCGGCGCCGGAATCTCGGAGATCGACACATTGTTCGTGCTGCGTGCCTGACGCAGCACCGAAGTCACGGCCGAGAACTCCGCCGGAATGCGATTGAGAGGTGAGGTGTTGACCACACTTGACACGATAGATCAGCACACCGGGCGGGGGAATCGCCCACGCCGAGGCGCCCCCCGGAGATTCGGCTCGCGCGCACCGCGACGACGGTTAAGACGCGGTGTCTTGAAACCGGAGCGCAGTTGGTCATCGTCTGGCGAAGAATGGGAAGATGGGGTCATGACATCACCCCTGTTGGCCGCCCTGCGTTCGGAGCCGGTGCCGCACACTCCCGTCTGGTTCATGCGGCAGGCCGGCCGCTCTCTGCCCGAGTATCGGAAGCTGCGCGAAGGCACGAAGATGCTCGATGCCTGCCGCGATCCCGAGCTCGTCTCCGAGATCACCCTCCAGCCCGTGCGCCGCCACGGTGTCGATGCGGCCATCTTCTTCTCCGATATCGTCGTCCCCCTGCAGGCCGCAGGCGTCGACGTCGAAATCGTCCCCGGCGTCGGACCGGTCATCGCGCACCCGGTGCGCAGCCGCACCGACATCGACGCCCTGCCCGAACTCGACGTCGCCGACATTCCCGACATCACCGAATCGATCCAGCGGGTGACTGCCGAACTCGGCGAGGCGACCCCGCTCATCGGCTTCGCCGGAGCCCCATTCACGCTCGCCAGCTACCTCATCGAAGGCGGCCCGAGCAAGAACCATGAGAAGACGAAGTCGCTCATGGCCTCCGACCCCGAATCCTTCTCCGCACTGCTGGCGAAGCTCGCCCGCATCTCCACCACTTTCATCGACGTCCAGCTGCAGGCGGGTGCGAAGGCCTTCCAGCTCTTCGACTCCTGGGCCGGCTATCTCAGCCGTGCAGACTACGAAGACCACGTCCTCGAGCACTCCACCTCGGTGTTCTCAGCACTGGCGGCTCACGAGGTTCCCAGCATCCACTTCGGCGTCCAGACCGGTGAGCTGCTGAGCTCGATGTCGCGGGCCGGATCGACGGCCGTCGGCGTCGACTTCCGCGTCGACCTCGCCGATGCCGCCACCCGAGTCCCGTCCGGACGGGCGCTGCAGGGCAACCTCGACCCCGCACTCCTCTTCGCCCCGTGGGAAGCACTCGCTCCGCGAGTCGAGGCCATCGTGAAGAAGGGGCTGGAACTCGACGGCGGATTCGTCTTCAACCTCGGCCACGGAGTGCTGCCGGACACCGACCCCGAGGTGCCCGGTCGCATCGTCGACCTCGTGCACCGAGTCTCGGCAGAGATCCTCGGTCGCCGCAGCTGATCCGATGAAGCACATCACCGTCGTCGGGGGAGGCGTCTCCGGGCTCGTCACCGCCTACCGTCTCTCCGCCGACCACGAAGTCACGCTGCTCGAGGCGGCCGATCGCCTCGGCGGGTGCCTCAGGCCGACCACCCTCGGCGGTGCTGTGCCCATCGGCATCGACTCCGGTGCCGAAGCGAGCCTCAACCGCCGACCCGAGACCAAAGGCCTGGCCCGCGAACTCGGCCTCGACACGGTCTTCCCCTCCACCCGCCACAGCTCCCAGGTGCTCAACCGCGGGCAGCTGCATGCGATTCCGAAGCGCACCATCATGGGGGTGCCCGCCGACGCCGCAGAAGTCGAAGCCCTCATCGGCACCGAGGCGGCCGACCGTTTGGCGGCCGAAACGCTCACTGCGGCGATCGACACCGACGATGTCTCCTTGGGAGACTTCCTGTCCGCGCGCCTCGGCGATGCCGTCGTCGACTCGCTCGTCGATCCGCTCCTCGGCGGGGTCTACGCCGGCCGCTGCCGGGATCTGTCTCTGGCCGAAACGGTGCCCGCGCTCCTGCCCGCCGCGGTCGAGGGCACCTCGGTGCTCGACCTCGTCGCCGAACTCCTCGCCGCCCGCGAGGCGAACGCGAGATCCGGGACTGAGCAGGAACCGGTGTTCATGAGCTTCGAAGGCGGCATCAACCGCCTCATCCCCGCCCTGCGCGAAGCGTTCGAGACCAACGGTGGGACGGTGAGGCTTGGTGCCGGGGTCACACGAATCCGTCGTGGGGCCAGCACGTGGACGGTCTCCGGCGACGGGTTCGAGGTGGAATCCGACGGATTGGTCCTGGCCACACCGGCCCACATCAGTGCCGGGCTGCTCACCGAAACGGCTCCCGACGCTTCAGCGACTCTCGCGAGCATTCCCTACGCTTCGACAGCGCTCGTGGCAGCCTTGGTCGACCTCGACGGAACCGAGCTGGAAGGGTCGGGATTCCTCGTTCCGGCGACCGAGGACACCTTCATCAAGGCCTCGACGTTCGTGTCGAACAAATGGCCGTGGACGGCCGCACACATCCCACGCGGCACCGCGCTGGTGCGAATGAGCATCGGACGCTTCGGCGACGGACCCGAGGTCTGGTCCACGGCGTCGGATGAGGAACTCATCGACCGGGCCTTCGCCGATTGGCAGTCGATCACCTCTCGTTCGAGTGCACGGGTCCTCGCTGCCGAAGTCCAGCGGTGGAACTCCGCGCTGCCCCAGTACCTGCCCGGCCACGCCGCGCGCATCGCCGGCCTCGATGCGCAGATCGCCGAGCTGGACGGCCTCGACCTGGCCGGATCGGCATTCGCAGGAGTGGGGATCCCCGCCTGTATCGCCCGCGCCGAGGCGGTCGCACAGCGCCAGCGGACCCGGCAGGCCGACGGGCCGCGGCCGACGGATCCGAGCCACTGAACTTCACCGACTGACACTGACCCACCGATACAGAACGAACAGATCACAGAAGGAGCAGGAATGAGCGACCACACTCAGCCGACCGATGCCCAGATCGAAGAAGCGAACAGCGAGACGAGGTACATCGCCTATTCCGTCTACGCTTCGGCCGGTGAGCTCGGTGACGCCGACCGCGGCGAACTCGCCGAGGAGCTGCTGACCGGGCTCGAGCCGCTGAAGGAGCAGGGACTCGTCGTCCGCGGCATCTACGACGTCTCCGCCCTGCGCGCCGACGCCGATGTCATGTTCTGGTACCACGCGCCCACCATCGAACTCGTCCAGGCCGCCTACTCGGTGATCCGTCGCAGCCTGCTCGGCGGAGTCCTCGAACCGATCTGGTCGGTCGTGGGCATCCACCGTCCGGCCGAGTTCAACAAGGGCCACCTGCCGGCGCTGCTCGTCGACGAGGTCCCCGGAGACTACATCTGCGTCTACCCGTTCGTGAGGTCCTACGACTGGTACGTACTCGATCCCGCCGAACGGTCGAAGATGCTGCGCGACCACGGCATGGCCGCCGCCTCTTACAAGGACGTCAAGGCGAACACGATCGCGTCCTTCGCCCTCGGCGACTACGAGTGGCTGCTCGCCTTCGAAGCCCCCGAGCTGCACCGCATCGTCGACCTCATGCGCGATCTGCGCAATACCGAAGCTCGGCTGCACGTGCGCGAAGAGATCCCGTTCTACACGGGACCGCGTCGGGAGCTCGTCGACATCATCTCCGACTGGCGGTGACCGACCGCGGTCGGGAGTGGGCCCAGCCGACTTCCGACCGAACCGGGGCGCCACCGACCTCGGCCGGAGGTGACACGCTCAAGGGCCGTCGCAGATGCGGCGGCCCTTGCACGTTCGCAGCGATCAGCGGCTGCCGGGTCAGTCGGCGGTCTTCTTCACCACGTAGGAATGGCCGCTGGCGTCGGTGCGCATCTCCAGGCCCATGGCCTCGAGCTGCTTGTGGCGCAGGGTCTCATCCTCGAAATACCCACCGGGACGCGTGTTGTCGACCTGTGCGGGACCGACGATCTTGCGGAAGAAGTTGTTGAGCCAGCCGACTCCGCGCTGCGATGTGCGGTGACTGCGCGAGTGTCTGTCGGAATCGTCGGGAGAAGCCTGCGAGGCGGACGGCATAAGAGAATCCTATCGACGAGTCACCGCTGCGGCGGGCTGCTGAACAATTTCGACTGTACATCCAGTGTACCCTAATCATTAGTGCACTAATTGAAGGCCGCGCGGACGGTCGCACGGACGGCCGAAGGAGAGACGATGCTCGAGTCCGATGACGCTCAGGGACGAATGGACAATCCCCTGGCATTGGAGAGCCAGATCTGCTTCGCTCTGGCCGTGGCTTCACGCGGAGTGATCGGCGCGTACCGGTCAGTGCTCGAACCGATCCACCTCACGCACCCGCAGTACCTCGTCATGCTTGCGCTGTGGCAGCACGAGAAGCTCACGATGCGTGAGATCGCGGGACTGCTGCGTCTCGAACCGGCCACCGTCTCGCCCCTGGTCAAGAGGCTCGAGGCGCTTGACTATGTGGCGAAGATGCGCAGCGAACATGACGAGCGGATCGTCGAGGTCACACTCACACCCACAGGGCTGCGACTGCGGGAGACGGCACAGACCATTCCCGGAAAGATGATGGACAAGCTCGGCATGGACGTCGACGGAGTGCGTGATCTTCACGCGGTGATGCAGAAGATCATCGCCTCCGTCGACGCCGCCGAGGATGACGCCGGCTGAGTTCAGTCCGCGGGGCGTTCCATCGGAGTGTGTTCGATCCCGTCCTCGAGGAAGCGCGGACCGTTGGGGGCGAACCCGAAAGAACCGTAGAGACCCTCGAGATGCGACTGCGCATTCAGCGTCAGCGGCGAATTCGACCAAGCATCGACGATGTCTGCCAGCAGTCTGCGGCTCCATCCCTGACCACGTGCCTCGGGGAGAGTGACAACCCGACTGATGCTGCGGGCTCCCGGGCGCGCGGCCGGCCCGTCGGGGACATCGGCCGGCAGCAGGCGAGCATAGGCCCATGGAGCCAGGTCACGGCCGAAGGCGGCACCGTGGGTGTCGGCCATCGTCGAGGCCGACCTGGGGTAGAAGATGTGCAGCGTCTCGGGCAGAGTGTCCACTCCGTCGGGGTCGAGGAAGACGCACTCCTGCTCGACGACGAAGGCACGGGACCTCAGCTGCAGGATCCCGTAGAGCTCCTCGGCCTGCAGCTGGGCGAATGTCCTGATGACCGGCTCGACCGCCGCGGTGGTGACAGGCTCTGTCGCCGCGGCACGGACCGGTTCAGCCGCCTCGGCGATCTGTGACTCCGTTGCCGCCTCAGCCATGGGCATCGGCGTTGTTGAGCTTGAGCGAGATCGAGTTGATGCAGTAGCGCTGGTCGGTCGGGGTGTCATACCCCTCACCTTCGAAGACGTGTCCCATATGGGAATCGCAGTTCGCGCATCGGACCTCGATGCGCTCCATGCCCATAGTGGTGTCGCGGATGTAGCGGACCCGGTCCTCGGCCAGCGGTGCGTAGAACGACGGCCACCCGCAGTGGGAGGTGAACTTCGTGTCCGAGGGGAAGAGGTCGGCCCCGCAGGCGCGACACTGATACATTCCTGCCGCGGTCTCGTCGTTGTACTCGCCGGTGAAGGGGCGTTCGGTCGCACCCTGCCTGAGCACCGCGAATTCTTCCGGGGAGAGGACGTCCTGCCAGCGGACCTCCTCGGGCGCGGTTCCCGTATTGCTGTTCGGTGCCTGTGACATCATGACCTCCAGTGATCGTCGACGGCTGCTGTTCGCATGGGCGGAGAGGATCTTCGCCCCTGCTGGGGACAACAGCGTTTGGCTCCTGCTCATTCCTTAGGCAACAATGAAGTCAGGAGGTTTACATGACCCGCGAGACGAAGTTCCCCGCCCGCCTGCTGGTGGCTGCTGTCGGAGTCGGCGCCGGACTGGGCGCGCTGATCTCCGTGGCGTCCTCGGGACTGGCCGCCTACTTCGCCCGCAGGATCGTGGTTCCGGAGAATGCGCCGGAAGAACTCGACATCCTGCACATCGACGGTTTCCCTCCGAATATGCGCATCCATCTGCCCGCCGACGAAGAGACGACGGTGCCCGGCGCCTACGGCCTCTACTTCAACCAGGGCGCGGGCCACGCAGTGATCGGCGACATCGTCGAGTACGATCCGCGTTCTCGCACCGTCTCACGCGAGATCCTCTCCGTGACCCGCGGAGACATCCGCCGCGCGTGGCGCGGACGCTGGACCGGCATCGTCTACCCCGATCCGGTGGCCGCGGGAGTGAACTTCGACGACATCGAGATCCGCTCCGATGCGGGGCGTCTGCCCGCCTGGCTGCTGCCCACCGATCACCCGGAACCGCAGGAGACCTGGGCGATCCTCATCCACGGTCGCGCCAGCACTCGCGCCGAGGGTCTGCGTGCGGCCCCGGTGCTCAACACTCTCGGAGTGCCTGCCATCGCCATGTCCTACCGCAACGACGCCGAGGTGCGGGTGGAGACCACCTCCCGCTACGGCCTCGGCGACACCGAATGGATCGACGTCGACGCGGCCATCGACTGCGCCGTGGCACGCGGGGCGAAGAACGTCGTCCTCTTCGGCTGGTCGATGGGCGGGGCGATCGCTCTGCAGGCGGCTTCGCGCGGACGCAACCGGCGCTACGTCTCGTCCCTCGTCCTCGACGGGCCCGTCGTCGACTGGGTGAACGTGCTCGACGGACAGGCGAAGAAGAACCTGCTGCCGACCCCGATCGCGAAACTCACCCTCGAGATGATCACTCAGCCGTGGGCACGCCCGATCACCGGACTGGAGACCCCGCTCGACCTCGACCGCATGGATTGGGTGACACGGGCGGCCGAACTCGACGTCCCCGTCCTGCTCATCCACTCCGACGATGACGAATTCGTGCCTTCGGGCCCCTCACACGCCCTGGCCTCGGTGCGCCGGGACCTGGTGACGATGCCGACCTACAGCAAGGCCCACCACACGAAGGAATGGAACATCGACCCGGTGCGCTGGGAAGACGATGTCGCGAACTTCCTCGAGGCGAAGATCCTGCCGAAGCCCTGATCGCAGAGAGCGGCCAGCCGAGGACCGGATCCTCAGCAGAGCGTGAGCGTGCGCTTCAGGGCCTGAGCGTGAGCGTGTCTTCGGCCGCCGCAGCGACCGCCTGCTTCGAGTACGGCCAGGGACGGTTGACGTTGGCCGCCCAGTCGTTCGTCTGATCGTCGTAATGCGGGTGGAAGGCGTGCCCCGAAGCACCCGTGAGGTTGATCCAATTCGACGCGTCGAAGTTCGACAGGTCGACGGTCTGACGCATCGACGGGACCCAGTTCGTCTCATAGCCGACCGAAGCATCCCACCCGGTGGCCTGGACGACGCCCGAACCGCCCGAGACCTCATAGGGTCCGCGGTTGAACAGCTTCTCGATCGGGACGATCCCCGATTCGCCGAGGCTGGCGTTGCGGATCGTCAGCCGGTGCAGGATTCCCCACCGCCAGGTCGCGGGTTCGGACCCGAGCAGATCCTCCGTCGTCGACCATGCGGATTTCATCGCCTTGCGCAGTGCTTCGTCCCGACCGTCGACGCCCTTGCCCGACCACCACTGCGAATCGGGATCCTCGAGGAGATTCGACATCACGAGGTACCAGCGTGAACCGCCGCTGGGGGAGACCCCCTTGGGCAGCTTGTCCGCGATGACCTGGTCGAGGAGGATCGTGGAGAGCACATTGAAGTAGGCGGCCCCGGCACTGTTGGCGGCGTCCTTGCCACTCCACTCCTTGAGCATCTTCTGCGCCCGGGCGATGTCCTCATCACCATCGGCGTCGATCTTCAGCACCGCGGGCACGAGCTTCGAGGCGAACGGATTGAGGTCGTCGCCCTGAATGGCGGACATATCGACCGGCCGCAGCTTCCTGCCCTCGTTGACCGCGTCCTTGATGCGCTTGGTGATGCGCCGTGCCCGGTCGCCGTAGTCGACGTCGCGGCCCAGCTCGACGGTCTCACCGGGGGCGGCAACCGGATTGTTCGCGGTCACGATCCAGCCGCGTTCGGGGTTGTACAGGCTCGGCAGGTCCTCGAAGTCGACCCATCCCTGCCAGTCCTCATCGGATTTCCATCCGCGGCGCGGCACGGTCCCATCTGCTGTGCCACGGCGGGGGATCATCCCCGGGGCCTGGTATCCGATATTGCCGGCGACGTCGGCGTAGATGAGATTCTGGGACGGAACATCGAACAGGGAGGCCGCGTGCCGGAACTCCTTCCAGTTCGTCGCCTTGTTGATCGCGAACACCGCCGAGGCGGTCGTGCCCGGACGCAGAGCCGTCCAGTTGAGGGCGAGACCGTAGTGTTCATCGTCGGGACCGGACTTCGGGTTCGTCGCATCGGCACCCGTGGAAGCGTCGAGGGCACGACGATAGGAGCTGTCGAGTTTGGACACGAGCGGTCCGTTGCGGGTGGAGCGGATGGTGATCTCCCGCGGGTCTTCGTTCGCGATCTTCACCGTCTCCTTGCGCACGCGCACCGGCTCATCGCCGTCGTCGTGGACGACTCGTCCGTCACGGATCTTCTCCACCACGAGGTCGGTGACATCGGCGCCGAGGTTCGTCAGTCCCCAGGCGATCGACTGGTTGTGGCCGATGACGACGCCGGGGAGACCGGAGAAGGAGAAGCCGGAGACGTCGAAGGGACAGTCGTCAGTGACCTTCTTGCAGCGCAGACCGACCTGATACCACACCGAGGGCATCGCCGGGGCCAGATGCGGGTCATTGGCCAGCAGCGGGGAACCGGACTTCGTATGCTCTCCGGAGATCACCCAGGAATTCGATCCGATGTCGTCGCTGTTCATGCCCAGCAGCTGCGGCAGCGAGGCGACCGTCGATCTCAGATCGAGGAGGTCGTCGGTCGAGGTCGGGACGTCGGGGACGGTGCCCCCGGCCTGCGCCTCCTCGTCGTCGGTACCTGCCTCGCCCGAACCAACTGATGGCTTTTCGGCGGTCGGGGGAGCCTCACCCCGCCGGGTTCCGTTCTTCGCGGCTTTGTGTCCGGCGACGCCGCCGAGAATCGTCGGACGGGTGGCATACGGGTAGTCGGGGAACAGATCCTCGACCTGCTGCTGATCGAGTGCGGACGTCAGTATGGTGCGGTCGATCTCGTCTTCGAGGTTCGACCGGAGGTCCCAGGCCATGGCCTTGAGCCAGGCGACGCTGTCGGCAGGAGTCCACTTCTCGATCGTGGTCGCTCCCGACTGCAGCCCGAGGACGGTGTACTCGAGGGACACCTGACTGGGGGACTTGTCCTTGAGGTAGGCGTTGACTCCGTCCGCGTAGGCCTCGTAGTAGGCCCGGGTCGTCGGATCGAGTCTCTTCACTTCTTCTTCGGCGACTTCCCGCCAGCCCAGGGTGCGAATGAATGTGTCGGTGCCCAACTGGGAACTGCCGAAGAGTTCGGACAGACGCCCCGAGGTGACATGGCGGCGGAAGTCCATCTCCCAGAAACGGTCCTGAGCGTGGACGAAGCCCTGAGCCGCGAACAGGTCATGGGCGGTCTCGGCTTCGATGGTGGGAACACCCGATTCGTCACGCTGGACGGTGACCGCGGCGTCGAGCCCCGGCAGGGAGATCTCACCGTCGGTGGTGGGGAAGGACCGGCGGACGAGGAAGACACCGATGACGGTCAGCAGCAGCGCGAGGACGAGGATGCCGGCGAGCACACGCACCAGTACACGGGTGCTGACTGACAGATGCGAACCGCCGGATGGGCGGAACACCTTGAGCAATGCGCTCGATTCCTTCTCGTCCTGCGCATCGGGCGCCGCCATGAGTCTCCTTCGGCCGTCCAAGATCCTTCGGTTCACAGTATCAGTGTCGACCGTCCTGACCGGGGGTATCGACGTTTTCGACAGGAGTGTCGGTCGCGGGACGGTCAGCCGTGTGCCTCGGGCGTCTCGGTCTCAGGCGGTTTCGGTTTGTGGACGAAGGTGACGAGGACGACGGAGATCATCATGAGCAGGAACCAGGCGACGAGCTTCGTCAGCGGCACCAGATGCCACCCGTCGTCCTGGCTCGGATACAGCCAGGCCCCGGCCGCGGTGCCGATGTTCTCAGCCAACCAGATGAAGAAGGCGACGAGGACGAAGGCCAGGAGCACCGGCATCGACAGTGTCGTGCGGTGAACGCTGAAATGCATCCGACAGCGGAAGAAGACGACGACGGTGAGAACCACGAGGAGCAGGCGGAGGTCGATGATGAAGTGATGAGTGAAGAAGTTGAGGTAGATGGCGGCGGCGATGACGGCGGTGAGCCACCTCGGCGGGTAATGGGTGAAGCTTAAGTCGAACAGTCGATAGACGCGGACGAGATAGGACCCGACGGCGGCGTACATGAAGCCTGTGAACAGGGGGACGGCGCCGATGTGGAGGAACCCGCCGGGGGCGTAGTTCCACGAGCCGACCGCGGATTTGAAGATCTCCATGCCCGTGCCGACGATGTGGAAGACGATGATGACGACGAGTTCGCGCCCGGTCTCCAGGCGTGCGGCGAGCATGCCGATCTGGATGATGACTGCGAGGATGACGAGGAAGTCGTTGCCGGCCAGTGCCGCGCCCTCGGGATAGAGCCAGGACGTGCCGATGATGGCGATGAGCATGAGTCCGCCGAACAGGCACGCCCACGCCTGTTTGATCCCGAAGGCGAGGAACTCCCGAATGCCGGCGGGTGCGCGAGGGAGCAGCCGGTCGGCGAAGGCGTCGAGGAAGGCTTCGAGGCGGGTGAGTTCGCTGCGTGCGGCCATGGGTCCTTCGGTGGGGAAGAGGATCGGGAAGGGATGCGGTCACGGGTGAGACGTCTACGGCAAGCCTATCGTGACGAGATCGGGACCGATCCGACCGGGAGGCGAGCCGATGGCCCCCGATGTCGGCGGCAACTTAGACTCGCATCATGCATATTCTCCTCTTCGGCGCCTCCGGTCACGTCGGCACGGGACTCGCGAAGCTGCTCAGCTCCGACCACCGCATCACCGGGATCGTGCGCCGGCCTCCCGCAGCCGAGACGAGCTATCAGCCGCTGGTGGTGCCCCGGTGGGTGGACGACGCCGACGAGGTCATCAGCGAGCTCGCCGACGCGAAGACACCACCGGTCGATGCCGTCGTCGCCGCGATCGGCGGGTGGTACATGGACTCACCCGTACTCGACCGCGGTCTCGCGAAGTTCGACACCGACTACGAAGCCTACCTGCGCGGACACTTCACCGCCTGCGCGGTCTCCGAGCGACTGGCGGCAGACCGGGGTACCGGTCGCCTCACTCATCTCGCGTTCAACGGCGTCGCCAGCGTCGAGGCCTTGCCCGGCTCCGGAGGGATCAGCGTATTCGGGGCGGCGCAGAAGATGCTCATCGAGGTCGCCGCCGCCGAATCGACGACGGTGGACTTCCGAGAACTGCGGGTCATGGCACCCATCGGCGGCGACGACCGCAACGACCTCACCGGGGGAGTGGAGACCATCGGACTCGCCGAAGTGGCCGCGGCCGCGGCCGCGATCGTGGACGGTGCCGACCGCTTCGAGGTGAGCACGGAGATCGGCCCGGACCACGGTGGGGAGAACGGATGAGACTCGCCGCGGCAGTGATGTCTTGGGTCGGGCGCGACCGACATGTCTCGAGTCAGGCGCGGCGGTAGCGGAGGAAGACCTGATCGTCCTCGTCACGGACATCGATGAGCCGCAGATCGATCTGTGCCGGCAGACGGGAGAAATGACTGCCCTCGGTGTGGATGTACCGGGGGCTGATGCTCAGCAGCAGCTCAGCGCCCGGGTGGTGTTCGAGCAGGCGGAACGCGAGGTTCGGGCCTGACTCACAGACGATGAGCTCCTCACCAGCCGGAGTGTCCGCGCGCGTGGCCAAGGAGGCGACCACCTCGGCGATGGTGCCCGGGGTGAACTGCTGGGCACGGTAGTCCACACCGATCTCGGCCAACTGCCGGGCCAGAGGGGCCGGATCCGACTCCGTGAGCACGTGCACCGGCGTGTGCTCGAGGGCCTTGCCTGGGGCGTTGATGACCGGCAGCTGGGGATTGAGAGCGGTGCGTCGGTCGATGATGAGCGCCGAGGCGCGCCGACGCAGAGTGATGAAGTTCCGGAAATCCGTGTCGGTCGACACCCCGGTCGACCAGCCGTCCTGCGCGAACGAGCCGTTGATCGATTGGACGAGGGAGATGACGAGGCGAGGCACCGGCTGCTACTTCTTCAGCTCAGTCGCCGGGCCCATGGCGATGCGCGGGTGATCGGCGGGATCGATGGTGCGCAGGATCCACTTGAGATCGGCCTCATCGAGGGTCACACAGCCATTGGTGCCGGAATCATGATCGAGGTGGAGCCAGATTCCGCCGCCCTTGTCCCAGCCCATCGGACGGGTCTTGTCCGTGGGCGGAGTCCCCGGCTTGCGGTTGTAGTCGATGGCGATGATGTAGTCGAACACGGACTTATAGTCCGCACCATAGGCCACCGTCGCCGAGGAGGGCAGACGGCTGTCTCGCGTGTACGGCAGCTTCGTGCCCGGGTCGGCTTTGTACCCGCCCGCGTCGCTGAGGGTGAACACGCCGATGGGACTCGTCTTGTCGCCCTCATGGCGGTCCTTCAGCCAGCCGTTGCTGCCGTTGTGCGTGGTGAACGTCTTGAGCTTCTTCCACTTCTTGCCCTCGAACTCATAGAAACTCAGCGTCGACGTCTCCGAGCGCGCATCGGCCGACGTGGCGACGAGGACCTGGGACGTCTCCTCGGGGATCTGGTCCGCATACTCCTGCGCGAGCCCCGGGAGGGGAACCTCATGGGCGGGACCGTTCGACTCGGTGCTGGCCGCAGCAGAATCCGTGGTCGACCCGGAGGCGTTCGAGGTGCCGCTCGCATCATCACCGGTCGGGGAGACCTGCGAGGGGGCCGCGAAATCGCCGATGCTCGTCTGCTGTGCCGGGGCGGCCAGAGCCGTGGAATCGACGGTCGCATCGGACTCGCCGCCGCCATCGGAATCAGCGCCGCAAGCGGTGAGCAGCAGGGCGAAGGCGAGGATCGCAGACACGCCCGCGCGCCGGTGGACACCATTGGACATGAGGCCATCATCTCATGCCACATGAGAACTCCCGGGTAGTGACTATGCGAAAATGACCTCATGAGCATTCCACCCGTGCCGAACCATCCTCCGCGCCCCGGGCGCCGGAAACCGGCCGAGGAGTCTCCCGAGTCGATCACAACGCAGTTGTTCATCGGCCAGGACGAGTCCGCGGCCGCGGATGGCTCCACCCAAGCACTGACTCCGACCGAACTGCAGAGGCTGCGGTCGATGGTCGAATCCGACGGCACCGACGCCACCGAGGTCCTCAGCCTCGAAGAGCTGCGCCAGCTCGCCGCTGCCGACGGATACGAAACCGGTGGGCTTCCGGCCGCGCCGCGCAAAGCGAACTCCGAGGACATCGCCGCTGCCGAAGCCGCCTCGGCGCCGAAGCAGTGGAACCCGCTGCCGAGCTCCGATGCACCGTCAGGACCCGAGCACGAGACCGAAGCTCACCCGCAGCAGGGTCAGTGGGGACAGGAATTCGGGGCGGCCGGACACGCGGGTGCGGCTGCGCAGCCGACTGCGGCGACGCCTCCCGGCGGACCGGCGCCGTCTTCGAGCGGGGGGCAGCCTGCCCCGGCCGGATACGCTCCCGCCTATGCTGCCGCGCCGGCCGATGCCGCAGGACGCGGCTACGGACCGGGCGGGCCCGGTGGCCAGGGCGGACCTGGGGGCCCGGGCGGATACGGCGGACCCGGTGGACCCGGTGGGCCCTACGGGCAGCGGCCCGAGACGAAGAAGGTCCCCGCCTGGCTGTGGGTGCTCGCCGCGATCGCCCTGGTCCTTGCCCTCGGCATCGTCGGCTATATCGCCTGGGACGCCACCCAAGGGTCGGAAGACACCTCGGCTGCTCCCACGGATCAGCCGTCGATCGGCCAGACCGACGAACCCGAACCCACCGACTCGGGCAGCTCCGAACCCCCCGTGGCCGAGGAATCCTTCACGTCCCCGTCGGGCAACATCGCCTGCACCATCGACTCCGAACGAGCGAGGTGCATGATCAAGGACTACGACTACTCACCTCCGGCGAAACCCGATGACTGCCGACTCGACGACTGGGGCGCCATCGTCGTGGCGAACAATGAAGGGGCAGGATTCTCCTGTGTCGAAGCGCCCGAGTCCGAAGGCGCCGCACGCGTTCTCGGATACGGCGATTCGGTCTCGGCCGAGGGAATGACCTGTACCTCGACCGAAGAGGGCATGGAATGCAAGTCCGACGACTCCGGAGTCGGATTCAACGTTCGCCGCGCCTCGGTCGACTTCCTCAAGTGAGGGAATGCGACCGGGTCGGGGCCGCCTCGGTGGTCTCTTAGCGAGCGGATCCGCGAACACGGCGACCGCCTCGGTGGTCTTAGGATGTGGACAAAGGTGTGACGGACGGCGAGGATCGGATTACGGTGGGCACGTGGCTCACAGGATCCTCCTCCTCCTTCCTTGCCGCGACGAGTCCTGAACATACAGCACACTCGTCGCGGAGTCTTCCTATGCTGGTCAAGCGTTGAGAAACTGAGATAGAGGAATCATGAAACTGCAGAAGCCTTCTCCCATGCCGTTCGGCAAATACAAGTCCTTCCAGGACCGCATCGCCCTCGATATGCGCGATCGCACCTGGCCCGATCAGCTCATCCGCAAGGCCCCCCGCTGGCTGAGCACGGATCTGCGCGACGGCAATCAGGCCCTCATCGACCCGATGACCCCGGACCGCAAACGCAAGATGTTCGACCTCCTCGTCAAGCTCGACTTCAAGGAGATCGAGGTCGGATTCCCCGCCGCCAGCCAGGTCGATTTCGACTTCGTCCGCGAGATCATCGAACAGGACGCGATCCCCGACGATGTCAGGATCTCCGTTCTCACACAGGCTCGTGAGGATCTCATCGAACGCACCGTCGAGTCCCTCGTCGGCGCGAAGATGCCCACCGTCCACCTCTACAACGCGACGGCTCCGGTCTTCCGCAAAGTCGTCTTCGGCTTCGACGGCGACGGCTTCGATCAGACCCGTGACATCGCGCTCCAGGGCACGCAGGCGGTGATGAAGCATGCGGAGTCGCTGCTCGGCGATGCGGACTTCGGCTACCAGTACTCGCCGGAGATCTTCGTCGACACCGAACCCGAATTCGCTCTCGACATCGTCGGCTCCGTGCTCGACGTGTGGCAGCCGGCCGCCGGGCGCGAAACCGTCGTCAACCTGCCCGCCACCGTCGAACGCGGCACCCCGAACACCTACGCCGACCAGATCGAATGGTTCTGCCGCAACATTCCCTACCGCGACGATGTCGCCGTCTCACTGCACCCGCACAACGACCGGGGCACCGGTGTCGCAGCCGCAGAACTGGGCATGATGGCCGGCGCCGACCGCATCGAAGGCTGCCTGTTCGGCAACGGTGAGCGCACCGGCAACCTCGACCTGGTGACCGTCGCGCTCAACCTCTACACCCAGGGCGTGGATCCGGAACTCGACTTCTCCGACATCGACGAGGTCATCCACACCGTCACCGAATGCAACCAGATCGGTGTCCACGAACGCCACCCCTACGGCGGCGACCTCGTGTTCACCTCGTTCTCCGGCTCGCACCAGGATGCGATCAACAAGGCCTTCGCCGATCGGGAGAAGAAGGCGAACGCCCAGGGCACACCCGTCGACCTCATGGAATGGGACATGCCCTACCTGCCGGTCGACCCGAAGGACCTGGGCCGTTCCTACGAGGCGATCATCCGCGTGAACTCGCAGTCCGGCAAGGGCGGCGTGACCTACCTGCTCAAGAGCGAGTACGGTCTTGACCTGCCGCGTCGGATGCAGGTCGAATTCTCCCGCGCCGTGCAGATGCACACCGAGGGCGGGGGCGAGGTCAACGCCGAGGAGATCCGCAAGATCTTCAACTATGAGTACCTGCCCTCCGACGATGAAGACAAGGCTTGGGGCCGCTTCCAGATCGTGGGCCTGCGCACGGACTCGGGCACCGTCGGCGAATCCGGCCCGTCCGAACGCGTCGAGGTCGACCTCATCGTCGACGGTCAGGAACGCACCTACGAAGGTCACGGCAAAGGCCCGATCGATGCGCTCGTGAAGATCCTCGTCGAGAACTTCGACGTCGACATCAGACTCCAGGACTACACCGAGCACGCCATCGGCTCCGGTGCCGACGCCATGGCCGCCGCCTACGTCGAACTCGCCGTCGAGGACCGTGTCGTCTGGGGTGCAGGGCTCCACCCGAACATCACAAAGGCCTCGCTCAAAGCCGTCGTCTCGGCCGTCAACCGCGCCGCTCGGGACCGTCAGGCCTGAAGCGGGTGAGCCCGGGCCTGAGGCTGAGCCTCGGAGGCTGCGGGACTGAGCCTCCGGCGGCCTTCCGGGCCCATCTCACAGCGGTCGCAGAGCGCGGCGGGGAGGAATCCCCGCCGCGCTCTGCGATAATGGGCGGGTGCACAACTATCGTGATGAAGGCATCGTGCTCCAAGGGCACAAGCTCGGCGAAGCCGACCGCATCGTCACCGTGCTCACCCGCAGCCACGGCCTCGTGCGCGCCGTCGCCAAGGGGGTGCGTCGGACGAAATCGCGGTTCGGCTCACGACTCGAACCCTTTATGCTCATCGACGTCCAGTGCCATGTCGGGCGCAGCCTCGACATCGTCACTCAGGTCGAACTCATCGAACCCTTCGCACGGGGAATCGCCACGGACTACGATGTCTATTCGGCCGCCTCGGTGATGGCCGAAACCGCCCGCAGCATCACCGAGGTCGAACCCCAATCGCGCACCCATTTCCTCCTCCTCGTCTCCGCGATCCGCTCCCTGTGCAATCGCGAACACCCGCCGCGGCTGTCATTGGACGCCTACCTGCTGCGCGCGATGTCTGTGGCCGGATGGGCACCCAGCCTGCTCGACTGCGCACAATGCGGTCGGCCCGGACCGCACCGGGCGTTCTCCGCGTCCCTCGGCGGTGCCGTGTGCACGCACTGCCGCCCGTCCGGGGCGGCGCTGCCCGACACCGATGCGCTCGAGCACATGGCCGCGCTGCTCTCCGGTGACTGGGAACGGGCCGAGGCCTCCGACCTGCACGATCAGATCGACGGGTCGAAGCTCGTCTCCGACTGGGTGTCCTGGCACCTCGAGCGCAATATCCGATCACTGAGAGTTCTGGAGAGCACATGAGCTATCCCGCACCACCGGCCCACCCCAGCGGAGCGCGTCCTCCGCGCATCGATGCGAAGTTCGTGCCTGAGCACGTGGCCATCGTCATGGACGGCAACGGTCGGTGGGCGAACCAGCGGGGACTGCCGCGCACGGAAGGGCACAGAGCCGGCGAGGCTTCGCTGCTCGACGTCGTCCACGGAGCCATCGAGATCGGTGTGGAGTATCTGTCCGCGTATGCGTTCTCGACGGAGAACTGGAAGCGCTCACCCGACGAGGTGCGCTTCCTCATGGGCTTCAATCGTGACGTCATCCGTCGCCGTCGCGACGAACTCAACGCCCTCGGAGTGCGGATCGTGTGGTCGGGACGGCGCGGTCGGCTGTGGCGATCGGTCATCGACGAACTCGAGTCCGCCGCCGAGATGACCAAGCACAACACTGGCCTGGTGCTGCAGTTCTGCGTGAACTACGGTGGCCGATCGGAGATCGTCGACGCGATCAATGCGATCACCGCCGAGGTGGCTGCCGGCAAGCTCAAACCGGGGAAGGTCTCGGAGAAGACCATCCGGTCGCGGCTCTACGCGCCCGGAGTGCCCGATGTCGACCTGTTCATGCGCTCCTCGGGGGAGCAGCGGACCTCGAACTTCCTGCTCTGGCAGTCCGCCTACGCCGAGATGGTCTTCCAAGACGTGCTGTGGCCCGATGTCGACCGGCGCACGCTGTGGGCCGCGATCGAAGAGTACGCGCGCCGTGACCGCCGTTTCGGCGGAGCAGTCGACACCCCAACGGCCTAGGCAGCTGTCTGCGGGTGCCCGCTGGCATTCGTGAATCATCGACGGCCCCGCAGCACACTGCTGCGGGGCCGTCGATGCACTCAGTGCGACAGGGGCGTCAGACCGGGGTCAGAAACGGTCGCGGGAGCGATCGGAGCTGCGAGCTCCGAACTTCTTCCCGCCTCGGCGATCGTTGCGGAAGTTGCGGCCGTCGCCGGGCTGCTTGTCGAAGTTGCGCTTCTTGAACGGACGCGCCGGGCGGCCCGAATCCGGACGGATGTCGATGGGGCGGCCCTGGATCTCGGTGTGGGAGAGTTTGCGCAGCACGGACGGGTCGAGGTCCTTGGGCAGGTCGACGAGAGTGTGGTTCGACCGGATGTCGATGTGGCCGATCTGCTTCGAGGTGATTCCGCCCTCGTTCGCGATCGCACCGACGACAGCACCGGGCTGGAGTCGCTCATTGCGTCCCACGGCCAGACGGTAGGTCGTCATGTTCTCATCGCGGGCACGGCCGCCGCGGGCCGGACGGCCTCCGTCGCGGCCGCCGTCCCGGTCCCGGCCGGGCTTGCCGCGCACCGGCTCTGGCATCGGTTCGGCCTTGAGGGTGTTCGACTCGAGCACGAGCGAGGCCAGGGCCGCGGCGATGTTCGTCGCCGGGACATCACGGGAGAGCTCGTACTGCTCGATGACGGCAGTCAGCTCGCTCAGTTCGGTCGTGGCGAGCACATCATCGATGCGTTTGGTGAACTTCTCCACCCGGGTGTTCGTCAGCTCTTCGACGCTGGGCAGAACCAGCGGTTCGACCTTCTGCTTGGTCGCCCGTTCGATGGATCCGAGCAGACGCTGCTCGCGCGGAGTGACGAAGAGGATCGCCTCGCCCGAACGTCCGGCGCGGCCGGTGCGGCCGATGCGGTGGACATAGGACTCGGTGTCATGCGGGATGTCGTAGTTGACGACGAGGGTGATGCGCTCGACGTCGAGGCCGCGTGCGGCGACGTCGGTGGCCACGAGGACGTCGACCTTGCCCGAGCGCAGCATCTCCACGGTCCGCTCACGAGCCTGCTGAGGGATGTCGCCGTTGATCGCCGAGGCCTTGAACCCGCGGGCGCGCAGCTTCTCGGCCAGTTCCTCGGTCGCCTGCTTGGTGCGCACGAACATGATGATGCCCTCGTACTCCTCGACCTCGAGGATGCGGGTCAGGGCGTCGAGCTTGTGCGAATGCTGGACCATGAAGTAACGCTGGCGGATGTTCGCGCCGGTCTGCGACTTCGAAGCGATCCGGACTTCCTGCGGATCGTTGAGGTACTTGCCGGTGATCCGGTGGATCGACGTCGGCATGGTCGCGGAGAACAGTGCCACCTGGCGGTTGTCACCGACCTGGCTGAAGATCTCCTCGATGTCCTCGGCGAAGCCCATCTTGAGCATCTCGTCGGCCTCATCGAGGATGAGGTGCTCAAGGCTGCCGAGTTTGAGCGAACCGCGCTTGAGGTGGTCGATGACGCGGCCTGGGGTGCCGACGACGATCTGCGCTCCGCGGCGTAGTCCCGCCAGCTGCGGGCCGTAGGCCTGACCGCCGTAGATCGGCAGCACGGAGAAGTCGGCCAGCTCGGTGGCATAGGAGGTGAACGCCTCGGCGACCTGGATCGCCAGCTCACGGGTCGGGGTGAGAACGAGAGCGAACGGGCCATCGGCGGCGCGCCCCGCCTCGGCGAGGTCGGACAGGGCCGGCAGCGCGAACGCGGCGGTCTTACCGGTACCGGTCTGGGCCAGACCGATGACGTCACGGCCGGACAGCAGGGCCGGGATGGTCTCGGCCTGGATCGGGGTCGGGGTCTCATAGCCCTGCGCCTCGACGGCTTTGAGCACGAGGGGATGGAGTCCGAGTTCGGAGAACTTCGGGGTGGTTTCGTCGGTTGTGGACACATCGGTCATGAGTTGTCTCTCTCACGTCGGCACACACTTGATCGCAGATGACTGTAGTGGCGATCTACCCTGCGGCCGCTTATGCAATCATCGTGAGCAATCCGGGCCGAAACCGTAATAGATCCAAGGACTCGCTTGGACAGACGCGCAAGACGTCCGTACGGAGAAAGGTTTGGGTGTACTCAAAGTCTACATGCTGCACCCTCGCCGAGGCGGCACGGAAGGGGCCGAACCGATGTGAGATCAGTCGCCTCCCGGACTCAACTCCCCGTGGAGAGCCGACGTTGAGGAGGGGCGCTCTCGACCGGTTAGGGTAGTACCTGCGAGCCACGGCAGCCGGCCGTCGGCGAACTGAATCAAGGAGAGAAAATCGTGGCACAGTCCAAGTTGGATGCCGTCATCGCCCTGGCCAAACGCAGAGGATTCGTCTTCCAGGCAGGAGAGATCTACGGCGGTTCCCGCTCGGCATGGGACTATGGTCCGTTGGGCGTCGAGCTCAAGGACAACATCAAGTCCCAGTGGTGGCAGACCTTCGTGCGCGGTCGCGAGGACGTCGTCGGCCTCGACTCCTCGATCATCCTGCCCAAGCGCGTCTGGGAGGCGTCCGGCCACGTCGAGACCTTCGTCGACCCGCTCGTCGAATGCCTCAACTGCCACAAGCGCCACCGTGAGGACCACCTGCTCGAGGCGTTCGAAGCGAAGCACAAGAAGGCCCCGGAGAACGGCATGGCCGAGATCGTCTGCCCCGACTGCGGCACCCGCGGGCAGTGGACCGAACCACAGGAGTTCTCCGGACTCGTCAAGACCTACCTCGGCCCCGTCGACTCCGAAGCCGGCCTGCATTACCTGCGTCCGGAGACGGCGCAGGGCATCTTCGTGAACTTCAACAACGTGCTCACCGCCGCCCGGAAGAAGCCGCCGTTCGGCATCGGCCAGATCGGCAAGGCCTTCCGCAACGAGATCACCCCCGGCAACTTCATCTTCCGCACCCGTGAGTTCGAGCAGATGGAGATCGAATACTTCGTCCACCCGAACGAAGCCGACGACTATTACAAGCAGTGGGTCGAAGACTGCTGGAACTGGTTCCTCGACCTCGGCATCTCCGCGGACAACGTCCGCCGCCTCGACGTGCCCGAGGACGACCGAGCCCACTACTCATCGGGCACCATCGACGTCGAATACCGCTTCGGCTTCCAGGGTTCGGAATGGGGCGAGCTCATGGGAGTGGCCAACCGCACCGACTACGATCTCGGCACCCACACCGAGCTGTCCGGAACGAAGCTGCAGTACTTCGACCAGGCCAGCGGCGACCGCTACACCCCGTATGTCATCGAACCCTCCTTCGGCCTGACGCGGTCGATGATGGCGTTCCTCGTCGAGGCCTACACCGAGGACGAGGCGCCGAACACGAAGGGCGGCGTGGACAAGCGAATCGTGCTCAAGCTCGACCCGCGGCTGGCTCCGGTCAAGGCCGCGGTGCTGCCGCTGAGCCGCAACGAGAAGCTTTCGCCGCAGGCGAAGGAGCTCGCCGCCCGACTGCGCCGTCGGTGGAACATCGACTTCGACGATGCCGGTGCCATCGGACGCCGCTACCGGCGCCAGGACGAGATCGGCACGCCGCTGTGCATCACCGTCGACTTCGACACCCTCGATGACCAGGCGGTCACGATCCGCAAGCGCGACGATATGAGCCAGGAGCGCGTGAGCATCGATCAGGTCGAGAAGTACCTGGCCGACCACCTCGCCGGAGCCTGATCTGTCTGCGGAGGGCCCGGGCGGCGGAGAAAGCTCTGCCGCCCGGGCCCTTCCCATCTGGGCTCCCCTCACCACCGGTCTCATCACTGCCTCGCCTCAAGCTTCGCCACCCAACGAAGGTCCGCCATGCATATGACTGTCCAGTCCGAGCCGAATGCCTCGCCGCGCGTTCGCCGGATCATGATCGCCTGCCTCATCCCGCTCGTGGTCGCCACGATCGTCGGAATCGTGCTGCTGTGGCCCGGGAACCCGGACACGGATCTGCCCGGAGGCGGGCCGACGACGAACTCCGCCGAAGGCACCTCCCACACCGAGGCGACTGTCACGGCCGTCGACGCCACCGCTTGCGAGGCGGGGGAGACGGACCCGATGGTCCGCGCCGACTGCACGACCTACACCGTCGAAGCCGACGGCCGCGAAGGCAGCCTCTACGTCACTCCCGATGCCGTCAAAGCCGGCGTCGACGTCGGTGACACGCTCAAGGTCCTCGACTTCACCGACTCACCGGACCGGGCCGAACTGGGTGCCGACTACGTCTTCATCGACTTCGACCGGAACGTGCCGATGCTGGCACTGGCGATCATCTATGCGATCGTCGTCCTCCTCGTCGCCGGTATCCGGGGCTTGAGGGCGTTGCTGGGACTCGGCTTCGCCGGTGCCGTGCTGTTCGTCTTCATGCTTCCGGCGATGCTCGACGGCAGACCTCCGCTGCTGGTGGCCCTGGTCGCAGCGAGTGCGATCATGGTCGTCGCGCTCTATCTCGCCCACGGCATCTCCGCCCGGACGTCGACGGCGCTGTTCGGCACGGTGCTCGGCATCATCATCACCGGCCTCCTCGGCGCGTGGATGACGTCGTGGGCGAATCTGGGCATCGCCTATTCGGAAGACGGGTACCTCCTCGTCGATACGACGGACCTGGCGATGACCGACATCATCGTCTGCGCGATCCTCATCACCGGTCTCGGGGTGCTCAACGATGTCACGATCACTCAGGCATCGGCGGTGTGGGAGCTGGCAACGGCGGCTCCGACCATGAAGCCGGCGCAGCTCTTCGCGCGGGCGATGCGCATCGGGCGCGACCACATCGCCTCGACGGTCTACACGATCACCTTCGCGTATGTCGGGTCGGCGCTGATGACGCTCATCATCGTCTCCGCCCATGACCAGTCGCTGTTCGACACGTTCACCCTCGGGGACATGTCCGTGGAAGTGGTGAGCATCCTCGTGTGTTCGATCGGACTGGTCGTCGCGATCCCGCTGACGACCGGACTCGGCGTCCTCGTCGTCCGTTCCGGCCTGCGTCCGCCGCGGCGCTCCGAACCGGCGGAGGAGGCGGGCGCCCCGGCAGGGGTGTCCGAGGCGGTCGCACCCGGAACGTCGGTCAGCGGACTCGAGTCGCAGGCCCCGATGACTCGCCGTGAAGCCCGTCTCCGCGACCGCGGCCGCTGAGCAGTCCTCTTCCTCCACCCTCCAGAACTACCCGACGGCGGCCCAGCAACCTCGCGCGAGGTTGCGGGGCCGCCGTCGGGTGGCAATTGGGGTCAGAGTTTGGTCCAGGCTTCGGTGAGGACGCCGCGGATGATCTGCTCCATCTCGTCGAACTCGCTCTGGCCCACCGTCAGCGGGGGCGAGAGCTGGATGACCGGGTCTCCACGGTCATCGGCACGGCAGTACAGACCGCTGTCGTACATCTTCGCGGACACGAAGTCCTTGAGGATCCGCTCGGACTCCTCTTCGGTGAACGACTCCTTGGTGTCCTTGTCCTTGACGAGTTCGATCCCGTAGAAGAATCCCTCACCGCGGACATCGCCGACGATCGGCAGGTCCTTGAGCTTCTCGAGCGTGAACTTGAACGCGGCGGCGTTCTCATGCACATGATCGTTGAGCTTCTCGGTCTCGAAGACGTCGAAGTTCGCCATGGCCGCGGCACAGGAGACGGGGTGTCCACCGAAGGTGTAGCCGTGGTAGAAGGTCTCATCCCCACCCGGGCCGAAGGGCTCGAAGAGACGATCGGAGGCGATCATCGCACCCAGCGGCGCGTAGCCGGAGGTGATGCCCTTGGCAGAGGTGATGATGTCGGGGACGTAGCCGAAGTCGTTGCAGGCGAACATGTCGCCGACGCGACCGTAGGCGCAGATCGTCTCGTCCGAGACCAGCAGCACATCGTACTCGTCGCAGATCTCACGGACCCGCTCGAAGTATCCGGGAGGCGGCGGGAAGCAGCCACCGGAGTTCTGCACGGGCTCGAGGAAGACGGCGGCAACGGAGTCGGCGCCTTCGAACTCGATGGCTTCGCCGATGCGGTCGGCGGCCCAACGGCCGAAGGCCTTCTCGTCATGGGCGAGGTGCTCGGGAGCCCGGTAGAAGTTCGTGTTCGGCACCTTGTGGGCGCCGGGCACCAGCGGAGCGAACTGCTCGCGCAGGCCCGGCAGCGAGGTCACCGACAGCGCACCATGCGGTGTGCCGTGGTAGGCCGTGGCACGCGAGATGATCTTGTGCTTGCCCGGCTTGCCGACGAGCTTGAAGTAGTTCTTCGCCAGCTTCATCGCCGACTCGACCGAATCTCCACCGCCGGAGGTGAGGAAGACGCGGTTGAGATCGCCCGGCGCGTAGTTGGCCAGACGTTCCGAGACCTCGATGGCCTGCGGGTGGGTGTAGGACCACAGCGGCATGAACGGCAGCTTGAGCGTCTGGTCGTACATCGCCTTCGCGATCTCCTCGCGACCGTGGCCCACCTGGACGGTGAACAGGCCGGCGAGACCGTCGAGGTACTTCTTTCCCTTGTCGTCGAAGATGTGGTGGCCTTCGCCGCGTACGATGACCGGCGCTTCACCACCGTTGAACAGTGCCTGGTGTGGTGACATATGCATCCACACGTTGTTGCGGATGGCCTCCTGATAAGGAGTGCCAGCCCTGGTGACATTCTCTGTCATCGTGTCCCCCAATTGTATTTCTGCTTCTCCAGTGAGAGGTACATGAAGAGCTCCGTATCCACGACGGCATCGATCGAGCGGAGCTCTTCGTTGACGAACTCGATCAGATGCCGATCCGACTCACACACGATCTCGACGAGGAGGTCGAACGACCCTGCAGTCACGACGAGATAGTCGATCTCGTCGTAGTCGTGGAGCCGATCGGCGACCGCGGTGATGTCTCCGCGGATCTTCAGCCCCACCATCGCCTGCCGGGCGAAACCGAGACTCAGCGGGTCGGTCACGGCGACGATCTCCATGACTCCGGAGTCGATGAGCCTTGAGACCCGCTGACGCACAGCGGCCTCGGACAATCCCACGGATTTGCCGATGGCCGAATACGATTTCCTTCCGTCGTGCTGCAGTTCGACGATGATCGCCTTAGATTTCTCGTCGAGATTTCCCAGTCGGGAACCGCTGCCGTTCGGCAGGAACTGGTCCATTCTTCACCTCCGTGATGTGTGTCTCGGCCCAATCTATCACCGATTCGACTGAAATGCGCCGTGCGAGATGCGAATTTCGTCGAAAGTGAAAAAGATTGATTCTCGATTCGTCAGAAATGTCGAGAATCGCCATCGACCACCCGCGGCTCGACCGATGCCGACAACACGCGCGTCGACAGTGATTGACAGGCTGTGAGACAGGTCACCAGACTGGTGTCATGAATGAGGGTGAGCTGTTCTACGGCGGCGAAGAGAATCGCCCGGATGTCTACGGTATGCGGCCCGGTGCCGAACAGGGGCAGGCGGGCCAGGAGGTCAGAGCTCGCCCGCAGCCGGTTCCCGGTGAGGTCGATACGATCGGGGCCGACGAGCTGTCGTTCAGTCCCGAGGAGTACCTCGGCCGGATCGCGTCGGTGCGCAACCGGATGGTCGATCAGGGCCTGGCCGCACTCATCGTCACCGACCCTGCGAACATCTATTACCTCACCGGTTACAACGCCTGGTCCTTCTATACCCCGCAGCTGCTCTTCGTGCCCTCGTCGGGTCCGATGACGCTGTTCATGCGCGACATGGACGCGCGCGGGGCCTCACACACCTCCTGGCTTCCGCCGGAGGACATCGTCGGCTACCCCGAGCGCTATGTGCAGCGCCCCCATATCCACCCCTTCGACTGGGTGGCGTTCGCGCTGCGCCAGCGGTGGGAGGTCGCCCGCGCCTCGACCTCACCGGTCGGAGTCGAAATGGATTCGCACTTCTTCTCTCCGCGCGCCTTCCGGGCCCTGGTCAACGGGGTGCCGGAATGGCGACTCGTCGATTCCTTCGAACTCGTCAACTGGATCCGTGCGGTGAAGTCCCCGGCCGAGATCGCGATCATGCGCAAGGCGGCGAAGGTGACCACGGCAGCCATGGACGCGGCCCTGGGCACCATCGGCGTCGGAGTCGGCCAGCACGAAGTGGCCGCAGCGATCTCCGAGGCGCAGACCCGCGGCGGTGAGGGGGTCTGGGGCGACTATCCCTCGATCGTTCCGCTCATGCCCACCGGAGAGAGCGCGGACACCCCGCATCTGAGCTGGACCGATCGGCAGTTCAAGGCCGATGAGTCCGTGAGCATCGAACTCGCCGGTGTCCACCGGCGCTACCACGTGCCCTTGGCCCGGACCGCGGTGACCGGTCGACCGAAGCAGGAGCTCGTCCGACTCGAGGGCGTCGTCGCCGAGGCGCTCACCGCGGTCCTCGACGTCGCTGCCCCCGAAGTGCCCACCGCCGAGCTCGCCCGCACCTGGAATCGTGTGCTCGCGCTGTCGGGATTGGAGAAGCCGAGCCGGTTGGGCTACTCGATCGGCATCGGATACCCGCCCGACTGGGGCGAGAGGACGATCTCGATCCGCACCGAGGATGATCAGATCCTCGAATCGGGAATGACCTTCCACCTCATCGGCGGAATGTGGATGAACGGCTACGGCATCGAACTGTCCGAACCGGTCCTCATCACCGACACCGGGTGCGAACCGTTCACGCACTTCCCCCGCGAGATCATCCGCGTCTGAGCGAGAGCCGCCCCTCCGACGACCGCACGTTCGGGGCCCTCAGGCGAAGAATTGGATCCAGAGTCCGAGGCACATGGCGTTGATTCCGGCCACGGCCAGTGCCCGACCCTGCGCCCAGCTGATATCGCGCGCCGAGGCGGGCCCGGAGGAATCGGCCATCTGCACGGCCATCGCCACCCGCGGGGGAGCGGCGAGGGCGGCCAGTGAGCCGGCCGCATTGCCGGCGGCGACGACCTGCAGTGCGGATGCCTGTGAGGCGGTGGCGACCGCGGTCAGCGTGCCGGTGAACATCGAGTTCGCCCCCGTGTTCGACCCGGTGAGCACCGCGCCGGCCGAGTTGAGCAGCGGGGTGAGCACGAGGAGGCCGGCGGGAATCGCCGCTCCGATGGCCGCGCTCATTCCCGTCGTCGTCATGATCCAGCCCATGACCATGAACGCTGCCGTTCCCACGCCGATGGGCACCCACGATCGGGCCGCCGATGCGGCGACGCTGCGTCGCCCGGCGACGGAGATCGCAGCGATGAGACAGGCCACGGCCAGCCAGAACGGGGGAGAGGCGATGATCTGGGTGACAAGCGACGGCAGGGCCGAGTGCAGCGCCCGCGCCAGCAGCAGCCCGAGGGTCAGCGACGCATAGGGCAGTGCGGCCCGTCCCAGGCTCCGACTGAAGCCGGTGGTGCGACGACGGAGAGCGAAGAGGGCGCCCATGGCGATGATGACGATGAGCGAGCCGATGATTCCCGCCGGAGCCATGCCGACGAAGATGCTGGCACCGAGGATGCCCGCCCACATCAGCGCGGCGGCCCCGATGATGCCCAGCGCCGAGGCAGGACCCGGGCGCATGATCGCAACCACCGCGATCGTGACGATGATGACCGGAATCGCGTTGAGCCATCCCGTGGCCAGGCCGAGTTCGTCGACATCGAGCCCGGCCAGCGCGGCTGCGACCGTGGTGCCCGGCCCGAGGGCGCCCCAGGGGACGGCGATGAGTCCGAGGAGTCCGAGGATCGCCGACTGCCGCAGGGTGCATCCGAGGTGGCGCAGCACCGGCACCCCGACGGTGACGCCGATGCCGAATCCTGTGACCGATTCGGCGAAGGGGACGAGGCCGAAGACGACGAGTGCGACGCCGAGCGGTCGGCTGGGGGATTGGGACCATACCCAGGAGGAGATCTGCGACATCGAACCGGCCGCCTCGAGCAGCCGGGCCAGGAGCATCCCGAAGAGCAGGATGAGTGCGACCTCGAGGATGAGCGGGAAGTAGTCGATACCGGAATCCACCCACACCGAGGCGGGGGTGGGGAAGGCGAAGGCGACGATGAGAGCGACGACGGTGCCGGCAATCGCTGATACCCAGGCTCTCTGTTTGAACAGGAGCAGGATGATGGCAACGAGGATCGGACCGAGCGCCAGCATCGCCAACATATACGCGAATTTCCTTTGAGGGATCGTATTCTACTATCCCAGAATAGATTATGATTCGACAATGGCGAAAGAAGAGGATCTCGGCGCTCGCGTGTTCGGTGCCCGCATCAGAGCTCGGCGCAAATTCAACAACCTCACGCTCAACGAGCTGGCCGTGAGGGCCGGCCTCTCGCGGGCTGCATTGTCGAAGATCGAACGAGGAGAGCAGGACACTTCGGTCTCGAATGCGATGGGTCTCTCCCGCGCCCTCGGCGTCGACGTCGGCCAGCTCCTCGCCGCCCCCGAAGTGACGATCACCCGCACCGAGGCGATCCCCACCACAACGACCTTCGGCGAGGGAATCCGGCGCCGCGATCTGCCCTCGGCGATCGAGAACATGGACGTCGTCCACTACCGCCTCGACCCGCACAGCGAAACCTCTGCCTTCGCCGCCCACCGCAGCGGCTCGCGTGAGAGCTTCTTCGTTCTGTCGGGAACCATCGAGGTCGTCACCATCGATCGCCGCACCACTCTCCACGCCGGCGACTGTGCCCAAGCCCCAGGTGACGTCCCGCACCAGCTGACGAATCCTCACGACGAGCCCGCCGAGCTCATGCTCATCATCGTCTGAGGCTCTCCGGGCCCGGCCTCGACGGTCGCCGCCGGGAGGTGCTCTTGACGCGGCGAACCGCCTCGGCGATCATTGTGCTGTCCCATTTCCGACGAAGGACATCTCCGCAGTGAAGTGAATCCTCATGCCGTGATATGCGGGTGCCACGGGCCCGCAGCGCTTCTGCGTCCACGAAATGAGGATCCTCATGCCTACAGCAATCACTGTGTCCGGACTGGACTACCGCCTCGGCGACGATACCGAGATCTTCTCCCAGCTGACCGCCACGATCCCCTCCGCACTCATCGGGCTGGTCGGTGACAACGGGATCGGCAAATCCACTTTCGCGAAACTCCTCGCCGGCCACCTGCCCGCGACCGCCGGCACGATCACCGGCGCGGACAACGCCGTCTACATCGACCAGCTGCTGCCGCATTCGGCTCAGCGCGTCGATGAAGCTCTCGGCATCGCGAAGGTCCGTTCAGCACTGCATCGTGCTCTGAACGGCGAAGCAGCGGAATCCGATTTCGCACTCATCGGCGAGGCCTGGGACATCGAAGAGCAGGCCCTGGCGGCCACGGCCGAACTCGGCCTCCACCTCGAGGCGGCCGACCTCGACCGCAGCCTCAGCCGCTTCTCCGGCGGACAGGCCGGCCGCATCGGACTGGCCCGTGCGGCGATGGTCGCAGACGAGTGGCTCATCCTCGACGAGCCGAGCAACAACCTCGACGAGGACGGGCGGCAGCTGCTGAGTGCAATGCTCACCGCACGCCGCGGTCCCACGCTCGTCATCTCCCACGACCGCACCCTGCTCGAACACATGGACGCGATCGTCGAGATGACCGATCGCCTGCGGCTCTACGGCGGCAACTTCGACGACTATGAGCAGATGGTCGCGGCCGAAGAGGAAGCGAAGCAGCAGAGAGTCATCGACGCAAAGAAGGCCCATGCGATCGAGAAGCGGCAGCGCATCGAACTCGAGACGAAACTCGCACGAGCCGGCCGAAAGGCGGCGAAGGACAAGGAGAACAAGCGCCGACCGAAGATCGCGATGAACGGGCTGAGGAACTCCGCAGAGAAGTCCGCGGCGAAGAGGCGCGGCGACTCAGCCGCAGACGAAGCTGAGACGCTGCATTCTCTCGAGGCGGCCAAAGACATCCTGCGGCGGTCCTCGAGCGTGCGCCTCGACCTGCCGGAGACGACGGTGCACGCTTCGAAGCGGGTGCTCGAAGCCTCCTCGGCGAGATTGGAGCGACCGCAGTTGATCGTCGGACCCGAACGGATCCGGCTGACCGGACCGAACGGGGCAGGGAAATCCACTCTGCTGGCAGCGATGATGTCGGCCGCGGGCCGTGACGGGGCTTCCGCTCCGATCGCTGCGCTCTTCGGTGACCTCTCGGTCACCGTCTCGGTCCCTGTCGGCCACCTCGACCAGCAGTATCGGCTCCCGCCCGACCTCACCGTCATGGAGGCCGTGCGCGCGGGAAATCCGCATCTGAACCCGCACCGCGTCCATGAAGTGCTCGCGGCCATGGGGCTGCGCGCCGGTCGCACCGACCAGATCTGTTCGACCCTCTCCGGCGGCGAACGCTTCCGGGTCGCCCTCGCCTCCGAGCTGCTCCAGGACCCCGCCCCGCAGCTGCTCATCCTCGACGAGCCGGGCAACAATCTCGACCTGTCCTCGCTCGAGGCGCTCGTCACCGCGCTCGAGGGATTCGGCGGGGCGATGGTCGTCGTCACCCACGATGACCGGCTCGCCGCCGAACTCGCCGTGGACACCGAATGGGACGTCCGGGAATTTCTCCGTGCGGGGACCGTTGGACAGGACAGTGCCGAACCGGAAAGCGGGGGAGCAGAATCGAACTCCCGGCGAGACTGACGTCCGAACGGACACCGGAAACACGGCATCGGAGACAGGCGAAGAGGGGCGAGAATGTGCGATTTTGACTGCATTGGGATAATGGGGTCGTGAGTGTCATGAGCCCCAGCCCAGAAACCGTGTCCCCGGCCGCCGCAGCACCGCTGCGCATCGGCCCCATCGAGCTGTCCTCTCCGGTCGTGCTCGCCCCGATGGCCGGGATCACGAACACCGCGTTCCGTCGCCTCTGTCGCGAATACGGCGCCGGCCTCTACGTGACCGAAATGGTCACCACCCGGGCCCTCGTCGAGCGCAGTCCCAAGACCATGCGCATCATCCACCACGAACCCTACGAGACCCCGCGCTCCGTGCAGCTCTACGGGGTCGACCCGGTCACCATGGGCCAGGCCGTGCGGATGCTCGTCGAGGAGGACCGGGCCGACCACATCGACCTCAACTTCGGCTGCCCCGTTCCCAAGGTCACCCGCAAGGGCGGCGGCTCCGCGCTGCCGTGGAAGCAGGACCTGTTCGAAGCCATCGTCACCACGGCCGTCAACGAGGCCTCTCGAGGGGGAATTCCCGTGACGGTGAAGATGCGCAAGGGCATCGACGCCGACCACACGACCTTCCTCGACGCTGCCGAGACCGCACGCGACGCGGGTGTCTCCGCCGTCGCCCTGCACGGGCGCACCGCCGCCGACCTCTACTCGGGCAAGGCCGACTGGGACGCGATCGCCCGACTCAAGGACCACCTCGGCGATACCGTTCCCGTGCTCGGCAACGGCGACATCTTCGCGGCCGAGGATGCGCTGGACATGATGGCCACGACCGGTTGCGACGGCGTCGTCATCGGTCGCGGCTGCCAGGGCCGTCCGTGGCTGTTCGGCGATCTCGCGAATGCCCTGAACGGCAGCGAGGAGCGTCACCGTCCCGGCCTCGCCGAGGTGGGGCAGGCAGTGTACAAACACGGCGAATACCTCGTCGATCACTTCGAAGACGAGTTCTACGGTGTGCGGGACCTGCGCAAACACATCGCCTGGTACTTCAAGGGCTACCCGGTCGGGGGAGACCTGCGCAGTCGGCTGGCCATGGTGTCATCGCTCGAGGAGCTTGCCGGACTGCTTGCCCAGCTCGACCAAAACGCCCCCTATCCGGGGGAGGCCGCAGAAGGATCGCGGGGTCGCACGACCCGACCGAAGAAGCCGCACCTGCCCGAAGGCTGGCTGGACTCCCGTATCTTCGACCCCAGCGGACGATCGCTGCTGTCGGAGGCCGAACTCGACATCTCTGGAGGATGAGAATGCCCTTCGACACTCACCCGCACACCTCGGTGCGGACGGGGACCGTGGCGGTCTATACGCCGTGGGACGAGGAACGGTGGGTGAGCGAACCGGCAAAGAATCCACGGCGCTCGGCCTTCCAGCGTGACCGTGCCCGCGTCCTCCATTCCTCGGGCCTGCGCCGCCTCGGTGCGAAGACGCAGGTCGTCGCGCCCGGCACCGACGACTTCGTCCGCACCCGCCTCACTCACTCTCTCGAAGTGGCTCAGGTCGGACGCGAACTCGCCCGCTACCTCGGCTGCGACCCCGATATCGTCGACACCGCGTGTCTGTCCCACGATCTCGGCCATCCGCCCTTCGGCCACCACGGGGAGACGATCCTCGACGCCCTGTGCAAGGACATCGGCGGGTTCGAAGGCAACGCCCAGACCCTGCGCCTAGTCACTCGGATCGAACCGAAGGTCATCGCCGCAGACGGTCGCCCGGCAGGCCTCAACCTGACCCGGGCGAGCCTCGACGCGCTGACGAAGTACCCCTGGCCGCGCAGCGAGGCCACGTCCGGGCGCCGCGACTCCGGAGTGCGGAAGTTCGGCGTCTACGATGACGACACGGATGTCTTCGACTTCTACCGCTCCGGAATCGACAACGGCAGCAGATGCATCGAAGCCCAGGTCATGGACTTGGCCGATGACATCTCCTATTCCGTCCATGACGTCGAGGACGCCATCGTCGCCGGCCACCTCGAGCTTGCCGATTTCGCCTCCGAATCCCGTCGGGCCGAGCTCTTCGAGATCACCCGTCAGTGGTACCTGCCGGAGACGACGGATGCGGAGATGGACAAGGCGCTGAGCCGACTCCAGGCCGCCGCCTACTGGCCCAGCGAGACCTTCGACGGGTCCCGCCGGGCCCAGGCGAGCCTCAAGCACATGTCCAGCCAGCTCATCGGGCGGTTCGTCGGGGCAGCGGAAGCGGCGACGCGCGAGGAGTTCGGGTGGGAGCCGCTGGCCCGCTACTCGGCATCTCTCGTCGTGCCGGAGACCACCGTGGTCGAGATCGCCGTGCTCAAGGGCATGGCTACGCTGACCGTCATGGTCGCCGAGGACCGCCTGCGCCTGCATGACATCCAGGCCGCGGTGATCGGCGACCTCGCCGAGTGGTATGCGCAGAAACCGGAGAACCTCGACCCGATGTTCCGCGCCGACCACGCCGAGGCGGCCGACGATGCCGCCCGTCTGCGCGTCATCGTCGACCAGATCGCGTCCCTGACCGACCACTCCGCGTGGGCCCTGTACCACCACCTCAACGCCGGGGCGGAGGATCGGCTCTAGACCATGGCCGGACTCATCAAGCGCGAGGACATCGACGAACTGCGCACCCGCACCCGCATCGACGAGGTGATCGGGGAGTTCGTCACCCTCAAGACCGCGGGCATCGGTTCGCTCAAGGGGCTGTGCCCCTTCCACGACGAGAAGACTCCCTCGTTCACCGTGCGTCCGCAGGTCGGCATGTACCACTGCTTCGGCTGCGGAGAGTCCGGCGACGTGTTCACCTTCCTGCAGAAGGTCGAGCAGCTCAGCTTCGTCGAAGCCGTCGAGACCCTGGCCGGCAAGGCCGGCATGCATCTGCGCTACGAGGATGGCAAAGGTCCGGACCGGGAGCAGGCCAGCCGGCGACAGCGATTGCTCGAGATGCACGAAGTCGCGCAGCGGTTCTTCACCCAGGCGCTCGAGTCCGAGGCTGGCCGGATCGGCCGCGAATTCCTCACCGGGCGCGGCTTTCCCGCCGAATCGAGCCGAGAGTTCGGCATCGGCTTCGCCCCGAAATCCTGGGACGCACTGACCTCGCACCTCGGCCGGGCCGGCTTCACCGAGGAGGAGATCCTCGCCGGCGGGCTGGCCAGCGAAGGCGGTCGCGGCATCTACGACCGGTTCCGCGGACGTGTCATCTGGCCCATCAAGGATATGACCGCCCGGACGATCGGCTTCGGTGCCCGCCGCCTCTACGAGGACGACAAGGGCCCGAAGTACCTCAACACCCCGGAGACCGCGCTCTATCACAAGAACCAGGTCCTCTACGGCCTCGACCTGGCGAAGAAGTCGATCGCGAAGACCAAACGCGTTGTCGTCGTCGAAGGCTATACCGACGTCATGGCCGCTCACCTCGCCGGGGTCGACCAGGCCGTGGCGACCTGCGGAACAGCCTTCGGAACCGAACACGTCAAGATCATCCGGCGGCTCTTGGGCGATGATCCGACCGGACAGGTCATCTTCACCTTCGACGGCGACGCCGCCGGGCAGAAGGCCGCGCTCAAGGCCTTCGAATTCGAGAACCTCTTCACCGCGCAGACCTTCGTCGCCGTCGAAGCCGACGGGCTCGACCCCTGCGATCTGCGCATGCAGAAGGGTGACGCGGCCCTGCGCGAACTCATCGACGAGTGCAAACCTCTGTTCGAGTTCGTCATCACCACAGCGATCGCCCGCTTCGACCTCGACACCGTCGAAGGCCGGATCTCCGCGGTCAAGGCCGCCGCCGAGGTGCTCACCGGAATCCGCGACCGCAACAGCCTCACCCACTACTACCGGTTCGTCGCCGGTCGCATCGGCGTCGACATCGACGAGGTGGAGGCCGCGGTGCGCACCGCACAGCGGCAGCCGAAGCAGAACCGCCAGACCGCCGAGGCACCGGCACAGCAGACGAATTTCCGCAATGGTCCGCCACCGGCACCACCCGCACCTGCCTCGGGACCGGCATCAGGGCCGGGACAGGGAGCCGGGACGGGGCCCGCATCGGGCGGGGACGCGCGCGGGGCCGGTCCCGCCTCGGCGGGGGAGATCACCGACGACCGCGGCATCGAATACGTCTACGAAGAACGTCCCGACGTCTCGAACCTCTCGGCCCCGATCAGTCCCGCACGTCTGAAGACGGAGAAGGGCGTGCTCATGGTCGCCCTGCAGCACCCGGAAGCCGTCAATGCGAAGCTCTTCGACTCGCTGTCGGCCAAGGCCTTCGAACACCCCGGCTACCGGCGGATCCAAGAGGCGATCAAGGCGGCCGGGGGACTGGGGTCGGCGGGACCCGTCCAATCGAAATGGGCCGAACGCGTCCTCGAAGCCAGCGCCGAGGATCTCAAACCCTATATCGCACAGCTGATCGTGACTCCGCTGCCGATCATCGAAGGCACCGGCATCGAGCCGTTCGCCCGCGGCATCGTCGCACGCCTGTTCGACTACGACCTCGAACGCATCGCCAAGGAGCTGCACTCACGTCTGCAACGGCAGGACACCAGCGACGGGGCGGGGCAGGCGGCGCTGCTCGGTCAGCTGCAGACCCTCGAACAGCATCGGGCCCGACTCAAACTGCTCATGTGAGCACCCGCGGTGGGAACCGCATCCCCGTGAAACTCTGCACACAGTGAAATAGTGCACAATTGCATATTTGCATTTGATGAAAGTTTGCATGAGGTGCAAAATGTACTCATGCCCATTGAAGAATCCCTGCGCTCAAAGAAGGCTCGGCTGACCCGCAGCGCCCTCCACGAGGCGGCGATCACCCGAGTCCTCGAAGACGGCCTCGCCTGTGCGACCGTGGCGACCATCGCCGCTGACGCGGGCGTGTCCACCCGCACGTTCTTCAACTACTTCGAGACGAAAGAGGACGCGATCGTCGGCCTCGGAGTCGAAGCCGGCGTCGACGAGGCCCTCGCCGATGACTACGTCCACTCACCGGCCGGCCTGGACACGCTTGCCGAGGACACGGCGCGCTTCGTCCGCGAAGCGCTGCTCATCGGCTCCGTCGATCCGGAGCTGCCGGCCAGGCGCCGTCGCCTCTTCGCGCTCTACCCGGAGCTTGTGAGCAAAAGCTTCGACCGGGCCGAAGCCCTGGAGGAGATCGTCGCCGGTCACGTCCTGGCTCGGCTGCGCCACCTCGGGCAGGAATTCTCCACCGAGGACTCGGCGTGGCGCAGCGCGCGCATGCTCACCCAACTCTGCCGCGTGCCGCTCAGCCATGCCGGACACACGATCAAGAAGACGCCCGAGGCGGTCGACGAGCGAGTCGGGACCAAGGCGATCTTCGAAGACTCCCTCGGCCTCTTCCTCAAGGTCCTCGGCCGACTGCAGTGAGAGACCGACCGAGACGAGGCACCGAGCGCAGTGAGTGACAGGACGAACGGGCCGCGAATGACGAATGAGACGACGAATCCAACGAAAGCCGTGATGAGAAGCAACCACGATATCGAACCCGAGACGATGACAGCGACACCGCAGAGAACAACCGCACCGGCGACAAACGGCGATGACACGCCGCCGATGGCCACCTCGGCGATCATCCTGCTCTTCGTGGGCCTGATGATCGCAATGTTCATGTTCTCGCTCAACCAGACGGTCCTCGCCACCGCCCTGCCGACGATCGTCGGCGAACTCGACGGCGTCGACCAGATGCTGTGGGTCTCCACCGCATTCATGCTGGCATCGACGATCATGATGCCCGTCTACGGCAAGGTCGGCGACCTGTTCGGGCGCAAACCGCTGTTCATGTTCGCAATCTGCTGCTTCCTGCTCGGTTCGGTCTTCGCCCTCATCGCGAACGAGATGTCGACCCTGATCTTCGGTCGCGTCCTCCAGGGCATCGGCGGCGGCGGAATGATGATCCTCTCGCAGTCGATCATCGCCTCCGTCGTCCCTGCCCGCGAACGCGGCAAGTACATGGGCATCATGGGCTCCGCCTTCGCCGTGTCCTCGGTGGCCGGACCGCTCATCGGCGGATGGCTGACCGAGGGCCCGGGCTGGCGCTGGGCCTTCGCCATCAACTTCCCGCTGGGCATCATCGCACTCATCGCCGCCGCGATCTTCCTCAAGGTGCCCAAGCGCGCCAAGGGAACCGGCCCGCGGCCGAAGATCGACGTCATCGGCATGGCTCTGATCTCGATCGTCACCTCCTGCATCGTCCTCGTCTCCGCATGGGGCGGGCACGACTACGCATGGGGCTCCTGGCAGATCAACGGCCTCATCATCGGCGGTGCCATCGCCGCAGTGGCCTTCGTCTTCGTCGAGTTCAGGGTCAGCGAACCCGTCATCCCGATGAGCCTGTTCGCCAACCGCGACTTCATCCTGTGCACGATCGCCGGCCTCTTCGTCGGCATCGGCATGTTCGGTGTGCTCTCCTACATGCCGACCTACCTGCAGATGGTCCACGGCATCGACGCCACGGTCGCCGGCCTCATGATGGTGCCGATGATGGGCACGATGCTCGTGTCCTCAACGCTCGTCGGGTTCATCGTCTCCCGCACCGGCAAGTACAAGAAGTACCCGCTGACCGGCATCCTCATCATGGCCGCCTCGCTCGTGCTGCTCTCGCAGCTGAAGGCCGAGAGCTCGGCTTGGGAGACCATCGGCTGCCTGGCCCTGCTCGGCCTGGGACTGGGTCTGAGCATGCAGACCCTCGTCCTCGTCGTCCAGAACGCCTTCCCTGTGTCCATGGTCGGCACCGCGACGGCATCGAACAACTACTTCCGCCAAGTCGGAGCGACCCTGGGCATGGCGTTCATCGGCTCGGTGTTCACCCAACGGCTCATGGACAACATCAAGTCCGGAATCACCGACATCGCGAAGTCCGCTCCGCACACGCCGCTGCCGAAGGTCTCCTCTAAGGGACTGACTCCGGGCATCGTCGCCGACCTGCCGGATCCGCTGCACTCGCTGATCATCAACTCCTACAACGACGCTCTCGTGCCGCTGTTCCTGTGGGTGGCTCCGCTGGCCGTGCTCGGCTTCGTCTTCCTCTGCTTCCTGCCCAACACCCCGTTGGCGCAGACGCTGTCGAACGAACCGACGAAGAGGCAGAGCCTCGACATCGCAGAATCGGCCCCCTCAGCCGATTCGGCCCCCGGTGCGGTCTCATCGGTTAGTCTGGCAGAAAGCCCACTGCTGGAGGAGACGAGGAATGACGGTACTGACGATACTCAACTCACCCGGGACAGAGATTCCCGACCTGCTCACTGAGCTGGGTGACCGGGAGGGAATCGAACTGCGCATCGCCGAGGCGGACACGCTGAGCCAGGCGCTGCCGGGCACCGATGTGCTGCTGATGTGGGACTTCTTCTCCACAGCACTCAAGGATGCCTACGGCAGCGCCGACCGGCTCCGATGGGTCCATGCCGCGGCGGCCGGTGTCGATTCCCTCCTCTTCGACGAACTCGTCGAGGCACCGGTGACGGTGACGAATGCGCGGGGGATCTTCGACCGTCCGATCGCCGAGTTCGTCCTCAGCTTCATCCTCATGCAGGCGAAGAACTCGATCGGATCATTGGCCGACCAGGCACAGGAGACGTGGAACCGCCGATCGACCCGCGACATCGCCGGGACCAAGGCGATGATCGTGGGCACCGGATCGATCGGCCGGGGAATCGCCCAGCTGCTCACGGCCGTCGATATCGAGGTCACCGGCGCCGGCTCGCGAGCCCGCAGCGGCGATGTCGACTTCGGTGAGGTCATCGACTCCGCGACCCTGGCCGAACACGTCGCCGGATACGACTGGGTCATCGATATCGCACCCCTGACGGAGAAGACCGAACGACTCATCGGCGCCGAGGTGTTCGCCGCCATGGATGACTCCGCCGTGTTCATCAACGTCGGCCGGGGCGATACCGTCGACACCGATGCCCTCGTCGACGCCCTGCGCACCGGGCAGATCGCCGGAGCAGGACTCGATGTCTTCGACGAGGAGCCGCTGCCCGCCGGACATCCGCTGTGGACGCTCGACGATGTCATCATCACCCCGCACATGAGCGGTGACACCGATGGGTGGAGGAAGCGTCTGGCCCAGCAGTTCCACCGCCTGTTCGAACAGTATCTCGCCGGTGAGGAGTTCCCTCACACGGTGGACAAGAAACTCGGGTACGTGCGTTGAACCAGGCGGACGACCCCGCCGCCCAGCGCGCCTTCCTGGCCCGTGTGCTCGCCGAACTCATCGCCGTGCGTCGTGCCCGTCTGCTGAGCATGCTGGTCCTGGCCGCGGCGATGCTCGTAGCCGGACTCGGCGCGGCACTGCAGGCCCAAGGCGAACACATCGACGCCGTGCTCCTGTTCTCCGCTTTCAGTCTCATCATGATCGGCATCGTCTGTGCCTTGGGCGCGATCATCGCCTGGACGCGGATCAATCGAGACATCCTCGACTCGGTCGCGGCGAGCCGTCCGGCCAAGGCCCGTGCGCCGCGCACCCGCAACGCGGGAATGGCCGTGGCCATCGGCTTCGTCGTGATCGGGATCGTGTTCGCAGCGCTGCTGTGGGCACAGACACCGGTGCTGGCCGGCGCCGTCGTCATCGCGTGTCTGCTGCTCGCCGGTCTGGGGCCCATCTGGGCGAGCGAGCTCGGCGGCGCCGATGACCGGCTGGCCGTCATCCTCGACAGCGACGAGGAGCTCTCGGCTCGATTCGCTGACTTCACCCCGATCTGGCTGCACGAAGCCATGGAGTCCGACGACGCTCAGTGAGCAATTCCTCCCGCTGGCTGCAATGCCTCCCGGTCCTGCGGGAGGCATTGTCGTCGACGAGAGGTTGTGACGCTGGTGGGTGGTTGCGGCGCCGGTGGGAATGACGAAGGCGCCCGGAGTCCGAAGACTCCGAGCGCCTGTCTCAGCATCTCACCAAGGAATCATCTCAGGATTCGGTGGGCCGCCTCGGCGAAATCAGGGATATGCCGGTACGTCGACGTCGGCCATCTTGGCCACGCAGCGCACAACCTGGCAGGAGTAGCCGAACTCATTGTCGTACCAGACGTAGACGACGACGCGGTCCTCGTCGACGATCGTGGCCAGTCCGTCGACGACACCGGCTCGTTTGGAGCCGACGAGGTCGGTGGAGACGAGCTCGGGGGAGGTGACGTAGTCGACCTGGTTGCGCAGCGGCGAATGCATCGACACCTCACGGAGGAACGTGTTGAGTTCGTCGACGCTCGTGGCCTTCTCGAGGTTGAGGTTGAGGATCGCCATCGACACGTTCGGGGTGGGAACGCGGATCGCGTTGCCCGAGAGCTTCCCGGCGAGCTCCGGCAGTGCCTTGGCCACGGCCTTGGCAGCACCGGTCTCGGTGAGCACCATGTTGAGCCCGGCAGCACGTCCGCGACGCGAGCCCTTGTGGAAGTTGTCGATGAGGTTCTGGTCGTTGGTGAACGAGTGGACCGTCTCGACGTGTCCGTTGCGGACACCGAACTTGTCATTGATCGCCTTGAGCACAGGGGTGATCGCGTTCGTCGTGCACGAAGCTGCCGAGACGATGGTGTCCGAGTCGGCGATCGCGTCGTCGTTGACACCGAAGACGATGTTCTTGACATCTCCCTTGCCCGGTGCGGTGAGCAGGACTTTCGAGGCTCCGGGGCTGGCGAGGTGCTTGGACAGGCCCTCGTCATCGCGCCACTTGCCGGTGTTGTCGACGATGATCGCGTCGTTGATTCCGTAAGCGGTGTAGTCGACCTGCGAGGGATCATCGGAGTAGATGACCTGGATGAGGGTGCCGTTGGCCTGAATGGTGTTGGCCTCTTCGTCGACGACGATGCTGCCGTCGAAGGACCCGTGCACCGAATCGCGGCGCAGCAGCGAAGCACGCTTGACGATGTCGTTCTCACCGCCCTTGCGCACGACGATGGCGCGCAGACGCATTCCGGTGCCGCCGGCACGGTCGATGAGGATGCGGGCGAGCAGGCGACCGATGCGGCCGAAGCCGTAGAGGACGACGTCGCGGACTTCGCCCTGACCGGCCTGGGAGTCGACGACTTCGGCCAGTTCGGCTGCGAGGAAGGCATCGACATCGGCATTCGGATCATCGAGCTTCTCGATGAGGCGGCCCAGATCGATGTGAGCCGGCGCCAGATTGAGGCCGGACAGCGCCTTGACGATCCGGTGCGTGACCTGGATATCGAGGTCTTCACCGAGGAAGTGGCGGGCGTAGCGGTGGGCCTTGATCATGCCGGTCACCGACTTGTTCAGCAGAGACCGCCCGAACAGTGTCAGCAGCACGTCATTCTCGCGGTACAGGCGTCCGACGAGCGGGATGAGTTCTTCGGCGGCGGTCTGCTTCTTCGCCCAGTCGTCCAGGCGAGCCGTCGTTGCATCAGTCAAAGGTCGTGTCTCCTCGATCAGTTAGCGGATTCGAGCCAAGTCTAACGTCTCACCGAGTCGCTTTCGGACTGGTGCTCCTCGAGTCGCCGGAATCCGAGCAGAGTCAGCGCGACGATGCCCGCACCGGCCAACAGAGCACCGAGGCTCTGCGCCTGGACCTTCGGCTCCACGAAGCGGTACTCGGGGCTCTCTTCCTCCTGCGGGCGGGGCGGGGTTGCGGTGCCGATCCATGCGGCGACGAAGAGGACGATGCGGGCGAAGACGTTGAGGGTGAGCATGATCGCGATGATCGATCCGAACACGCCGGCGGCCTTGTTCCCGGAGAAGAGGTTGACGAGCACAGTGGAGAAGTTGATGAGGAGCAGGAACGCGGTGGCGCCGATGAGGGAGCCGCGGTTCTTCGCCTGCTTGTCCACCGGCTTCTCCGGCAGCATCGTGAACAGGAACCAGAAGATCAGCCAGGCGGCACCGAACGTGAGCAGCAGCGGAACAACGAACAGCAGGCTCGCGAGGAATCCGGAGAGACCGAGGAAGTCAGCGATCATCGACCGCAGACCGGTGCCGACGACGGTCAGTGCCACTGCCAGCAGGAGGCCGATGATGAGACCGATGAGGGTGACAACGTTTCCGAGGATCTTCTTGATGAACGACTTCTCCACGACATCGTCGAAGTCTTCATGCAGCTGCGCCCGAACGGCGGCTCCGAGGTTGCCGATGAAACCCTGCCCCGTGTAGAGACCGGTGATGATACCGATGATTCCCACTGCCTGCCATTGGAGGAGGTAGCTCTCAAGCTGTTCGGCCAGTGAGGAGTTGCCGGCGGCGAACGTCTCGATCTGTTCGGTGACCTGCGAGAGGAGATCCGGGCGGGCGATGTCGAGGACGAAGCCAAGGCCGGCGAGACTGACCATGGCGATCGGCATGACGGCCAGGACGAGGAAGTAGGTGATCGCGGCACCGAACTGATTGCCCAGACGCTGACCGAAACGTTGGACCGCGCGCATGAGGTGCGCCGGGCCCGGTCTGTTGACGGCCTTGTGCCCGGCCTCGGCGACGTTGTTGCGCGAGGCCAATACTTTGGCAGGTGCCACGTGTTTGCTCCTTCGATGTCTGCCCATAGATATCTGCCCGGAAGGTGCCTTCGATTCCCGCCCGGAGGTGTCCGTTTCCACACTAGCCGCTGTGAGCGCACTGTGAGCGGCAGGCCGCGCCCTTATCTAGACTTTTGACCATGCCGATCAGCTTTTCGACTACTTCGCCTGCCGTTTTCACCCTCACCGCGAGCGGCAGCGATCCTGCCGGTCGAACTCTTGCCGCCGGTGACGCTCTCGCCGCCGGCGGCAGCGCGGCAGACAACCTCAGCGGGTTCTCGGCATGGACGGTGACCGTTATGGAGGCGCTCGGCCCGGTGGGCGTCGGGATCATGGTCTTCCTCGACAACATCTTCCCGCCGATCCCCAGCGAACTCGTTCTTCCCCTGGCCGGTTTCACCGCGAGCCAGGGGCAGATGAACATCGTGCTTGCGATCGTCTTCGCCACTGTGGGCTCGCTCGTCGGAGCCGTTCTGCTGTGGGCGCTGGGCAAGTGGATCGGCATCGAGCGCATTGCGCGTGTGGCAGTGAAGATGCCGTTGGTCGATGTCGACGATGTGCACAAGACCGTCGACTGGTTCGACCGCCACGGTGACAAAGCGGTCTTCTTCGGACGGATGATCCCGATCTTCAGGTCTCTGATCTCCATTCCCGCAGGTATGAGGGACATGCGTCTGCCGAAATTCGTGCTCCTGACGAGCGTGGGCAGTGCGATCTGGAACACGATCCTCATTGTCGCGGGATTCGCACTCGGCGAGAACTGGTCCATCGTGGAGGAATACGCCGGCTACTTCCAGAATCTCGTCATCGTCGCGGTCGTCGGCTTCGTCATCGTGTGGGTCGTGTTCAAGGTCCGCAAACAGCGGCGGAAGAAGGCCGCCGGACTCGATATGACCGGAGACGATCATATCGAGGCCGGCCAGTTCGATTCCTGAGTCCGAGTTCTCAGCTCACCCAGGAATCAACCCACCCAGGAATCAGCCCACCCAGGAATCAGCCCACCCGGGTATCAACTGACCCAGGCTGATGCCGTATGTGCAGTTGAGACCTCTTCGCCGGGCTTGACCGGGCCGGGAGCAGACCCGTCGCCGAAGGGCGATCCACCGAACTTTCGGTCACGGCCGTGATCGCTGAGCCAGCCGGAGAGGTCCGGACCCTTGGGCACGATCTGCGTCGGGTTCACATCCTGGTGGACGATGTAGTAGTGCTGTTTGATCTGCTCGAAATCGACGGTGTCGCCGAACCCAGGCGTCTGGTACAGGTCGCGGGCGTATCCCCAGAGATTCTCGAACGCCGTCAGCGGCTGACGATTGCACTTGAAGTGGCCGAAGTAGACGGGGTCGAAGCGAACCAGAGTGGTGAACAGTCGCACATCCGCCTCGGTGATGGTCTCACCCATGAGGAATCGTGAACGCCTCAGCCGATCTTCGACGATGTCGAGAGCATTGAACAGACGATCGAAGGCCGCCTCGTAAGCGTCCTGGGAGCCGGCGAAACCGCAGCGGTAGACACCGTTGTTGATCTCCGTGTAGATGTGGCGCATCACCTTGGCCATCTCTTCCCGGGACTCCTCGGGCCAGAGGTCCGGGGCACCCTCACGGTGGTAGTCGGACCATTGTGTGGAGAAATCCTCGGTGATCTGCGGGAAGTCGTTGGTGACGACGGCGCCGGTGGGGATGTCGACGATGGCCGGGACGGTGATTCCGCGCGGGTAGTCCGGGTAGCGGGCGAAGAAGGCCTGCTGCAGACGTTCGATGCCCAGCACCGGGTCGACTCCGCCGGGATCGAGGTCGAACGTCCACGAGCGGGCATCATGAGTGGGCCCGGGCATGCCGATGGAGATGACGTCCTCGAGGCCGAGCAGACGGCGGACGATGATCGTGCGATTCGCCCACGGGCAGGCGCGGGCGGCGACGAGGCGGTACCGACCGGGTTCGACCGGCCACTGCGCATTCGGATCGTTGAGGATGCGATCGTCGATGTAGTTCGTGTCCCGGTTGAACTCCTGCCCTTCGGTCACATAAGCGGGAGTGTGATCGGTGTCTTCGGACATGTCGTGCCCCTCCGTCGATGTCGGTGAGTTGAGACTTCTGCCCTCAGCTTACGACCTGTCGCGGCGAATCCGGCAAGTGCGGTGTGACCGCATCCGAGTGAATGCAGAGGCGGGCCCGGGCGCGAACTCCTCTGAGTCCTCGCCCGGACCGCGTCTGTGAAGCGGGACTGGTCAGTCCGCGTAGAGAGCGTCGATATCGGCGGCGAAGTCCTTGCTGACCAGATGGCGCTTGACCGACTGCTTGGCCGACAGATACCCGTTCTCCTCACTGAGCTCGACGGGCAGGATCGTGAACTTCTTGATCCCCTCAGCGCGGGAGACCGTCTTGTTGACCGAGTCCACGGCCTTCTCGATCTCGGCACGGATCGCTTCGTCGGCAGCCGCCTCGCGCAGTTCCATCTGCGGCAGATCGTGGTTCTTCAGCCAGGTCGGCAGCATCTCGGAATCGAGGAAGATGAGTGCGGAGACGAACTTCCGGTTGTCTCCGACGACGACCGGCTGACCGATGATCGGGTGTCGACGGAGCCGGTCTTCGAGCGGGGCCGGGGCGATGTTCTTGCCGCTGGAGGTCACGATGATCTCCTTCTTGCGGCCATTGATCGTCAGATAGCCGTCCTCGTCGAGGGATCCGAGGTCACCGGTGCCGAACCAGCCGTCGTGGAACTCCTTGGCCGTGGCCTCCGGGTTGTTCCAGTACTCACGGAAGATCGGCACGCCCTTGGCCAGGATCTCGCCATCGGGAGCGATCGCCACCGTGACTCCCGGCAGCGGTACGCCGACGGTGCCGATCTTTGACTTGTCGGGCACATTGACGGTGATGGGGGCGGTGGTCTCGGTGAGACCGTAGCCTTCGATGACGACGATGCCCAGACCGCGGAAGAAGTGGCCCAGGTGCGCGCCGAGCGGGCCGCCGCCGGAGACGGCATGAGAGACGTTGTCGCCCATGACCGCGCGCAGCTTCGAGTAGACGAGCTTGTCGAAGACGGCGTGCTGGAGCTTGAGGCTCAGCGGCACCTTGCCGGTGTCGAGCGCCTTCGAGTAGGCGACGGCGACCTGTTCGGCGCGGCGGAAGATCTTCTCCTTGCCCCCGGACTGAGCGTTGGACAGGGCGGCGTTGAAGACCTTCTCGAAGACGCGAGGCACACCGAGGATGAACGACGGGCGGAAGCTGCCCATGGCGTCGGTGAGCTTGGCGAGATCCGACTGGTGGGCCAGAACCGCACCGGAGCTGATGGCCAGGACCTCGATGAAGCGTGCGAACACGTGGGCCTGCGGCAGGAACAGCAGGCAGCGCATGCCTTCGGCGAAGACGTCGGGGATCTGCGACTGTGCCGACTGCACCGTCTGCACGAAGTTGCCGTGAGTGAGCACGCAGCCCTTGGACTTGCCGGTGGTGCCCGAGGTGTAGATGATCGTGGCGACCGAGTCGCCCGTGGCCTGGGACCGGGCGGACTCGAGCTGTTCATCGCTGATCCCGCGCCCGGCCTCGGCGAGCTCGGCGAAGGCGTCCGCATCCCAGACACGCAGCTCCGGCTCGGGCAGGCCGGCTGCCGCCGCTGCGGTGGTCAGACGCTTCGCATGATCGCGAGTCGAGACGAGGCCGTGGGCGACATCGGCGTCCTCGAGCATCCAGGCCAGCTGCTCCTCGGAGGAGGTGTCGTAGAACGGCACGGAGATTCCGCCGGCGAACCACACGGCGTAGTCGCTGAGCGTCCATTCATATGACGTGGGGCCGAAGATCGCGATCCTGTCGCCGGCTTCGACCCCCATGGCGATGAGTCCCTTGGCTGCAGCGCGCACTTCGTCGAGGAACTGCTGTGCCGGGATCTCGTCCCAACCGTCACCGTTCGGTGTGGCCACGAGCGGCCGCTGCGGTCCGTCGGCCACGGTCTTGAGGAAGATATCGGTCGTCGACGAGACGGTATCGACTTCGAATCCGGCGACTGGCGTCGTCGCCTGCGGCATTGTCGTTGGGCTCATGGGTCTCCTTCGAGGACGTAAGTTACTGCCCGGTTATCCTACCGTTCGACCGGTGCACAGTGAAATCAATCACGTTTGCTGTGATAAGTCGTCACTGAACGCTCTGTGGGCAGTCTAACCAAGTCGAATCGAGGGGTGTTCAGAGTACGATGGTCGGAACCCGCTCACGTCTGTCCAGCGAAGGAAGGTAATGACGACGAACCCTGAGGAGACCGGTTTCCGCTATGATGCGGCGCTGGCCGAGAAGATCGAGAAGTCGTGGCAGCGCACATGGGAGGAATCGGGCACGTTCCACACCCCGAACCCCACCGGAGACCTCGGCGAGCTCGCCTCCCAGGACGCCTCCTCGCCCTACAGTCCGCCGACGGATCTCAGTGAGCGCGAATCCCTCTACATCATGGACATGTTCCCCTACCCCTCTGGTGTGGGGCTGCACGTCGGCCACCCTCTGGGGTATCTGGGCACCGATGTCTACGGCCGGTACCAGCGCATGCGCGGGCACAATGTCATGCACGCCCTGTCGTACGACGCCTTCGGACTGCCCGCCGACCTCTACGCCGTCCAGACCGGTCAGCACCCGCGCATCACCACCGATGCGAACATCGCGAACATGACCGAACAGCTGCGTCGTCTGGGTCTGGCCCACGATGTGCGCCGCCGCTTCGCCACGACCGACGACGAGTTCGTCAAATGGACGCAGTGGATCTTCCTGCAGATCTTCAACTCCTGGTACGACCCCGAGGCGACCACCCCCGACGGCGAGCCCAAGGGGGCGGCCCGCCCGATCGAAACTCTCATCGAGCAGTTCGCTTCCGGTGCCCGTCCGACCCCGGACGGGCGCGCCTGGTCCGCCCTCAGCGGGACCGAGCAGGAAGACGTCCTGCAGGGCTACCGGCTGGCCTATGTCTCCGAATCCCCGGTCAACTGGTGCCCGGGTCTGGGCACCGTGCTGGCCAATGAGGAAGTCACGGCCGAGGGCCTGTCCGAACGCGGGAACTATCCGGTCTTCACTCGCCGGCTGCGCCAGTGGAACATGCGCATCACCGCCTACGCCGACCGTCTCATCGACGACCTCGACGGCCTCGATTGGCCGAATGCGATCCACGCCATGCAGGTCAACTGGATCGGTCGGTCGAAGGGTGCGCTGCTGCGCCTGCCCGTGGCCGGGAAAGATGACCGGCAGATCGAGGTGTACACGACTCGTCCGGACACCCTGTTCGGTGCCACCTACCTCGTTCTCAGCCCCGAACATCCGCAGGTTGCCGAGCTCACCGCCGCGGCCTGGGAAGAGTCCGTACCCGCCTCTTGGCGTGGGGGAGAGGCGACCCCCGCCGAGGCGATCGCCGCTTACCAGCGCGCCGCGGCGGCCAAGACCGACGCCGACCGGCAGCAGAGCCGGGAGAAGACCGGGATCTTCACCGGCTCCTATGCGCTCAACCCGGCGACGGGGGCCGAAGTTCCGGTGTTCATCGCCGATTACGTCCTCATGGGCTACGGCACCGGAGCGATCATGGCCGTGCCGGCCGAAGACGCCCGCGACTGGGACTTCGCGAAGACGTTCGGCCTGCCCTATATCCGCACCGTGCAGCCTCCGGCCGACCACGATGAGGACACTCCGTACACCGGCACCGGGGTGATGGTGAATTCGGCGAACGCCGAGCTCGACATCAACGGACTCGACATCGATGCGGCCAAGGCCGCGGTGACGCGGTGGCTGGCGGACAAGGGCCTGGCCACGGAGTCGACGCAGTACCGACTGCGGGACTGGCTGTTCTCCCGGCAGCGCTACTGGGGCGAACCGTTCCCGATCGTCTATGACGAGAACGGCACGCCCATCGCCCTGCCCGATGAGATGCTGCCCGTGCAGCTGCCCGAGGTCGACGACTTCGCCCCGCGCACCTACGCCGCCGATGACGCCGACAGCCGTCCGGAACCCGCGCTGAGCCGCAACCAGGACTGGACCACGGTCGAGCTCGACCTCGGCGATGGTCTCAAGACCTATCACCGCGAGACGAACACGATGCCCAACTGGGCTGGATCCTCGTGGTACCAGCTGCGCTACGCCGACCCGCACAACGACGAGCGTCTCGTCGACCCGGTCAATGAGAAGTACTGGCTGGGACCGCGGAAGTCGAAGCCGCGTGGCGGCGCCGACCTCTACGTCGGTGGTCAGGAGCATGCCGTGCTCCACCTGCTCTACGCCCGGTTCTGGCACAAGATGCTCTTTGACCTCGGGCACATCTCCTCCTCGGAGCCCTTCCACCGGTTGGTCAACCAGGGGTACATCCAGGCGTATGCCTTCACCGATTCCCGCGGTGTCTACGTCCCCGCCGCCGAGGTGGAGGAGAGGACCGAGAGCAACGGCGAGCTGACGTTCTGGTACAACGGCGAGCAGGTCAACCGCGAATACGGAAAGATCGGCAAGTCGCTGAAGAACTCGGTCATGCCCGACGAGATGTACGACGCCTACGGTGCCGACACCTTCCGCGTCTACGAGATGTCGATGGGGCCGCTGGAGCAGGACCGTCCGTGGGAGACTCGCGCCGTCGTCGGCGCTCACCGCTTCCTGCAGCGTGTGTGGCGACTCTTCGTCGACGAATCCACCGGTGAGTCCGTGGTCGGGGAGGGCGGCGCCGATGACGCCTCGCTCAAGGTTCTCCACCAGGTCATCGACGGAGTCCGTGACGATATGGACCATCTGCGGTTCAACACCGCGATCTCCAAGCTCATCGTGCTCACCAACCATGCGACCAAACAGGGTGGGGCCAGCCGTGAGGTGCTGGAGCCGCTCACGGTCATGCTCGCACCCTTCGCTCCACATATGGCGGAGGAGCTGTGGCAGCGTCTCGGTCACGAATCGACGGTCACCTATGCGACCTTCCCCGAAGCGGACCCGCAGCACCTCGTCGACGACACCGTCACCTGCGTGGTGCAGGTCAAGGGCAAGGTGCGCGCCCGTCTCGAGGTCTCCCCGGACATCAGCGCCGACGACCTGGAGAAGCTGGCGCTCGAATCGCCGAATGCCGTGAAGGCGCTCGGCGGTGCGGGAGTGCGCAAGGTCATCGTGCGCGCACCGAAGCTGGTCAACATCGTTCCCGACGCCTGAGAAACGGCGCGGCCAATCGCAGGATCGAGAGTCAATGAGAGTCGAAACCGTTCAGGAGCAGATCCGTTCTCAGCTCGGAGTGAGACCGACGATCGACCCCGCCACCGAGGTGGCACGCCGGGTCGAGTTCCTCGTCGACTATGTCCTCACCACCGGTGCGAAGGGTCTCGTGCTCGGCATCAGCGGCGGCCAGGACTCCACCTTGGCCGGTCGGCTGTGTCAGCTGGCGGTGGAGGATCTGCGCCGCCGCGGTGCCGAGGCCGAATTCTGGGCGGTGCGCCTGCCCCACCATGTGCAGACCGATGAGCAGGACGCTCAGGACGCCATGTCCTTCATCGGTGCCGACCATGAGGTCGTCCTCAACATCGGTGCCGCCACGGATGCGGCCGCTGATGAGTACGAGAAGGCGACGGGCACACCGATCACGGATTTCGGCAAGGGCAATGTCAAAGCCCGGATGCGGATGATCGCACAGTTCGAGCTGGCGGGGGAGAAGCGCGCGCTCGTCGTCGGCACCGATCACGCCGCCGAGGCGGTCACCGGCTTCTTCACGAAGTTCGGTGACGGTGCGGCCGATGTCGTCCCCCTGGCCGGACTGAACAAGCGGCAGGGTCGGGCCCTGCTGGCCCACCTCGGCGCTCCCGAGCACCTCATCGTCAAGGTCCCGACGGCGGATCTGCTCGATGACGAACCCGGGCAGACCGACGAATCCTCGCTGGGTCTCAGCTACGACCAGATCGACGATTTCCTCGAAGGCAAGGAGATCGAGGCGGCGGCCGCCTCGGCGCTCATCGAGAAGTACCGGCGCTCCGAACACAAGAGGCGCACCCCGGTGGCCCCGACGGACACCTGGTGGATCCGGCACTGAGGACTTCTGCAGAACCGAGGCATCGGCGAAACATCTGACCGCCGCTGACGATTGCGTCAGCGGCGGTCAGATGTTTCCGGAGTCAGGACTCTTTGCCGTCGGGAGCTGCCGTCGGGATCCGGCAGATGCCCACTCAGTCGGTGAACGGTGGGGTTCCGGAGACGAGTCCGAGTTCGAGCGCAGTCTGGTTGAACTCCCAGCGGGAGGAGACGAATTCGTCGCTGAGGCGTTCGCCGCGGCTGCGAGCTTCCGTGTACTCGCGCCAGCCCTCGTTCCGGGCGTCACCGGGCCGGATCTCACGAGTCGTCGAATCCTCGTCCGATACCTGCGTTTCGTCCTTGACCCACAGCGACAGACCTTCTGCGGCCCGGTAGAGGTTCATGAACGCGGTGTGCGAGCGCGGATTGTCGAAACTGGTCTTCTTGAACTCTTCGCAGAACGTGTACAGGGGCTCGAGCTCGTCGACGGCGAGAGTGCCGAAGGTGGCATCGAGACGCAGCGACTGGACGAGGCCGCCTGAATCCGGGATGAGTTCGAGGATCCGTCGGGCGCGTCGCTCGTCGGGAAGCAGTTCGATCGTGTCTTCGACCGGGGTGAGACCGGGTGTGTCCATCCGTCCGCGCTCGGTGCTCAGCTGCTGGCGCAGCGCATCGATCTGCCGCTGGGACCGCCGCCATTCACCGTGGAACATCAGCAGCGCCACGATCACTGCCAGGCACAGCACGAGCCCGATGATCCACGCGGCAGGGTGCAGTGCGGGGATGGCGAAGGCCACAATGCCGAGCACGGTGAGCACCGCAAACGTCACGGCGGCCGGTGAGTTGGTGAGGAAATCCAGGAAACGCTTCACATTTCCCAGCCTACTGTTTCAACCTCCACATATCGTGCAACCGGGTGGCATATAGTGTGGTGCGAAAACGCATGCCTATTCGCAGGAGAGCTCAGCTTGAAGATTTCAGTCATCGGTTGCGGATATCTGGGCGCGGTGCATGCGGCGGCCATGGCCTCTCTGGGACATGAGGTCATCGGTGTCGACGTCGACGAAGCCAAGGTGGAGGCGCTGACCTCCGGGTGTCCGTCCTTCTTCGAACCGGGACTGAGTGAACTTCTCGTGAAGGCTCAGGACAAGGGCAGACTCGAATTCACCACCGATGCCTCCCGCGCGGCCGGTGCGCGCGTGCATTTCGTCTGTGTCGGCACTCCGCAGAAGCCCGGCGAGTTCGCCGCCGACGTCACCTTCGTCGACGCCGCCGTGGAATCCCTGCACGAGCACCTGACTCCGACATCCGTGGTTGTGGGCAAGTCGACCGTTCCCGTCGGCACGGCGGACCGACTGGCCGGTGTCATCGCCGACACGGGTGCGGCGATGATGTGGAACCCCGAGTTCCTCCGCGAAGGCCACGCCGTCGAAGACACCCTGCACCCGAACCGTCTGGTCTATGGCGTCGCGCCCGGTGCCGCCGGGCAGGAATCGGCGGCGGTCCTCGACGAGGTGTACGCGGCAATTCTTGCCGAGGACACCCCGCGCATGGTCACCGACTTCGCCACCGCCGAACTCGTCAAGACCGCGGCGAACTCATTCCTGGCCACGAAGATCTCATTCATCAACGCCATGGCCGAACTCTGCGAAGCCTCCGGTGCCGACGTCACCCAGTTGGCCGATGCCATCGGCATGGACGATCGGATCGGGCGCAAGTTCCTCAACGCCGGCCTCGGCTTCGGCGGCGGCTGCCTGCCGAAGGACATCCGCGCGTTCATGGCCCGTGCCGGTGAACTCGGCGCCGATCAGGCGGTGGCATTCCTCAAGGAGATCGACTCGATCAACATGCGTCGTCGCGTACGCATGGTCGACATCGCCCGCGACGCCCTCGGCGGGTCATTCATCGGCAAGAAGATCACGGTCCTCGGTGCGGCGTTCAAACCCGACAGCGACGATGTCCGCGATTCCCCGGCACTTGCCGTGGCCCGGCTGATCGCCACCCAAGGGGGAGTCGTCACCGTCACCGATCCGCAGGCGATCGGCAATGCCCGCATCTCGTTCCCCGAACTCAACTACGTTGCCGACACCGCGGAGGCGCTGACCGGTGCCGATGCTGTGCTGCTGCTGACCGAATGGCGCGAATACCGGGATCTCGACCCGGCGGAGACCGCGCAGCTGGTCAACGGGCACGTCCTCGTCGACGGCCGCAATGTGCTCACTCCCGCGCTCTGGCGCGAGGCCGGGTGGACGTATCGAGCTCTGGGCCGTCCATGAGGATCGGGCTGGTCACCGACTCCACGGCACAGCTGTCGCCAGCCGAATCGAAGGCGCTGGAAGAAGCCACCGACGGTCTCTTCGCTGTGGTCCCGCTGACCGTCCTCGTCGGCGGAGTCGCCTTCGCCGACGGCGAGATCGACGCCGGCCAGCTGTGCGCGAAGATGACCGCCGGCGCCGAGGTCTCGACCTCGATGGCCACCCCGGACCAATTCGCTCAGGCCTTCTCCGGTCTCCGCAGCCGCGGGGCCGAAGCCCTCATCGTCATCACCATGTCCGGTGAGCTCTCGGGAACCTGCGACTCGGCTGTCAAGGCCGCCGAAGCCGAAGACATGCTCATCGACGTCGTCGACTCCCGGTCCACCTCGGCGGGGCAGGCCGGAGCCCTGGACATCGCCGTGGCCGGCATCCGGCAGGGACTCGACGTCGAATCCATCGCCGGGACCGTCGCCGACTGGTGTGCGGGGGAGACCCGCACCTTCTTCGCCCCCGGCACCCTCGAACACCTTCGCCGAGGCGGCCGCATCGGAGCCGCGGAATCGCTGCTCGGCAGGGCCCTGCAGATCGTGCCGGTGCTCGGTCTCAATGCCGGCGTCGTCGTGCCCCTGGCTCGAGTGCGCACCCGCGCCAAGGCCCTCGAGAAGATGGTGGCGCTCAGCGTCGCCGCGGCCGATGAGCTCTCCGACTCCGGTGCGCATGTGGCCGTGGAGATCCAGCAGGCCGAAGGTGAGACCGACGATGCCGATGTCGCGACCCTGACCGACCGCCTGCGCGAGCTCGGCTTCGACACCCGGTTCCGGACGCTGTCGACAATCATCACCGCGCATGTGGGGCCCGGCACGATCGGGGTGAGCGTCCAGACGACCCCCTGAGGGTTGCAGCACCGACTCCGCCACCGAATCGTGGGGACGGGCGCCTGACTCAGGCGCCTGGGGGCTGGGGACGCAGAAGCGCCGTCCACAGGCCCTTTTCTGTGTCTCGCTCGCCGCCGGGACGCGTCCTAGCCTCGGACCATGGCTGTGTCTCCGGATGATCGATTCGCCGGGCTCCTCAACGCCAGCGCCGAGCGCGGCGGGTGGGTGCCGGGCGATGTCTTCACCGCTGACTCCGCCGGTGAAGAAGAGCCTGTGGCACCCCGGCGGGTGCGGTTGCCTGTCCTCGTCGCGGTCGCCATCGCCACGGTCGGAGTGCTCGTCCTCGGATTCTTCCTCTTCCGCCCCGCCGACCGGCACACACCGACAGCCACCGGCGAACACCCCGCAGAGCAGGCCGACGGTCGGGAAGCAGCCTCCGAACCGGTCGGGTCCTCGACGACGGCCGGGGACGATGAGTCCGGCCAGGCTGCAGCGGCGGGAACCGGCAATGGGGAGGCGGGAACCGCCTCGGCGAAGGCAGCCGGACAGGTCATCGTCCATGTCACGGGAGCCGTGAGATCACCGTCCGTGGTCACTCTCGACAGCGGGGCCCGAGTGGAGGACGCCGTCGAAGCCGCCGGCGGTCTGAAAGAGGGGGCCGACGCCGAATCGGTGAATCTGGCCCGGGTGCTCGCCGACGGCGAACAGATCCACATTCCGCAGGAAGGAGAAGAACCCGCCGGGACAGAACCGGAGTCGGCCGGCAACACCGCGGGCGCGGCCGAAGGCGCCGGCGCCGAGGCCGGAACCGGCGCAGACGGTTCCAGCGGCACCGGGCCGGACCCAGCAGGAGCAGGCGGGGCCGCCGGTGGCCCTGAAGCGGCAGGACAGGTCGATCTCAACACCGCCGACCTCACCACCCTGCAGACCCTGCCCGGGGTCGGTCCGGTCACCGCCGAGGCCATCATCAGCCATCGGCAGAGCCAACCGTTCGCAAGCGTCGAGGATCTGCTGCTCGTCAAAGGCATCGGACCGAAGACCTTCGAAAGCCTCAAAGACCTTGTCACGGTGGGCTGAACGCGCAGCGGCCGTGTCGGCCTGGCTGCGATCGCGGGTTCAACTGTGGCCGGGGTCGGTCCGGCTCCTGTGCTGCGCGGCAGGGTTGTGGACCAGTGCCCTCTTCGCCCCAGGACCCTGGGCGCTGACACTGACGCCGCTGTTCGGTGCCCTCGGGTTTCTCCTCCTGCGACGGCACCACCACCTCGGCGTGGGTCTCGTCGTCTTCGCGTGCCTGCTGACGATACAGATCACCGCCCTGACCGCCGCACGGGGACCGGACGGGAAGGACGAGAGCGTCGGCATCGTCGTCGGTCACAGCCAGCCCGGTGCCACCGGCTGGACCCGGCTGACCCTGCTCAGCGGCACCGGGTTCACCGAGGTGCTCAGCCCCGAAGCCGTCGACGACGGGGCGAAGGTGCGGATGCGCACCGAACGCCTCGACGACATCCGAACGACCGAGACCGCCCCCGAAGTGCTCATCGCACCGAATGGGACCTGGCAATGGCGTGAGCATCTGCGCACCGAGCTGCGCACGAACGCGCTGGCCGCCGGCAACGACGGAGGACGCCTCTTGCCCGGACTCGTCGTCGGGGACACCGGACCACAGGACGCGCGGATGGCCGAGGAGATGCGAGTTGTCTCGCTCACCCACATCTCAGCGGTCTCGGGCAGCAACGTCACGATCGTCAGCCTCGGAGCCGGCCTGCTCGCGGGCGCCTGCCGGGCAGGACCGCGCCTGCGTGTGAGCATCGGAGTGCTCACCTGCATCGGCTACGTCTTCATCGTCGGTTTCGAACCCAGCGCGATCCGGGCCGCCGGCATGGCCATCGCCGCGGCGCTCGTGTTCCTGCGCGGGGGAGGGATCTCACCGGTGGCGGTGATGTGCTCGACGGCGAGCCTGCTTCTGGCCTTCGTCCCGGTCCTGGCCACCTCGGTGGGGTTCGTCCTGTCCGTGGTGTCCACGGCCGCGATCATGTTCGTCGTCCCGATCCTGCTGCGCCGACTCGCCGTCCATTTCCCGCTGCTGCCGAGCGTGCTCGTCACCGCTGTCATCGTCCCGTTCGTCGCCCAACTGGCCTGCACCCCGGTGCTCGTGGCCATCGACCCGCGCATCGGGCTCTGGTCCGTGGCCGCCAACGCCCTGGCCGCGCCCGCCGTTCTTCCGGCGACCGTGGCCGGGTTCCTCAGCCTCGTGAGCTCCGGAATCGGTTCCACCGGACTGCTCGGCCCGGACCTCGTCGCGGCCGTGCTCGCCGGGCTCGGTTCTCTGCCCGCGTGGTGGATCGTCCTCATCGCCCGGTTCTGCGCGGGCCTGCCCGGAGCGGCTCTCGACTGGCCGGTCCCACCCTGGGGGACCCTGCTGGCTGTGGGGCTGCTCGGGATCGCCGCGGTGGGGACCTGGCTGCTCGTGCATCGTCGCCTATGGGGTCTGCCGGTCCTCGTCCTGTGCCTCGTCCTCACCGCCGCCGTCGTCATCAGTGTGCGGTCGAAACCTCCCGCCGCCGACTGGCTCGTCCTCGTCTGCGATGTCGGGCAGGGATCCGGAGCGGTCATCAACCTCGGCGATGGTCGGGGGCTCGTCGTCGACACCGGCAAGGAATCCGAACCCATCGACATCTGCCTCGACGAGTCCGGGGTCGAAGAGTTCGACCTGCTCATCTCCCACTTCGACGCCGACCACTTCGCCGGGTACGCGGGAACGACCTGGGGGAGGCAGATCGACCGGCTCTTCGTGTCCGCGAACGTCGCCGACTCGGCCGAGGCCAAGCGGATGGTCGCCGACACCGGCGCCGAGGTGGTCCCGACCCATCGCGGGCAGACGCTGAGCTTCGGTGCGATTACGGCGCAGGTGCTGTGGCCGCCTCGGCGGGAAGTGCCTGCTGGAGACGACGAGGAGCTGCGCAATGAGGACTCGCTGGTCGTGCGCATCGAGCAGGAGGGGCTGAGCACTCTGCTGCCCGGGGACGTGGGGGCCGAGGAGCAGTTCGTGCTCGCGCAGAGTGTGCAACCGGTCGATGTGCTCATCGCCCCGCACCACGGTTCGTCCGATCTGGCGACGGAGTTCTTCACCGCTGCGCACCCGCGCCTGGGTGTCGTGTCCGTCGGGGAGAACAGCTACGGGCACCCCACCGGCAGATCGCTGCGGGCTTTCGGACCCGTGCCGGTGCTGCGGACCGACCATTGCGGTTCGGTCGCCCTCTATGCCGAAGGACGGTTCAGCACGGGCCGCGGCTGCCCGGAGAGCCCGGGATGAGAAGGAGCGGACTGGTTCCGGGGGCGACCGCCTCGGTGTGGTCGCACGGGCCGGTGCGTGCGGTTCGCGTCTGTCGACCGCGATAGGCTGGGGACCATGGCAGTGAAGAAGACCCTGGTCCCGTGGAGTTCGGCGAAACCGGCCCCCGTCGTCATGATCTCCGGCGGCGAATCGGTGCTTGTGCGCATGGCCAAGGACCGGATCGTCACAGCGGCACGGAAGTCCGATCCCGAGGAGATCGAATTCGACGCGGCCGGGTACCAGGCCGGTGAGCTGGCCATGGCGGCCTCACCCTCCCTCTTCTCCTCCTCGAAGCTCATCGTCGTCGACGCCGTCGAGAAATGCTCGGAGGACTTTCTCAACGATGCGTTGGCCTACCTCGACGAACCCAATGACGATGCCGTCGTGCTGCTCCTGCACGCCGGCGGCAACCGCGGTGCGAAGCTGGTGAAGAAACTCGACGCCGCCGGATTCCCGCGCATCGATGCGGCCGTGCTGAAGAACGAGAGCGATCGGGCGAAGTTCGCGCAGACCCGGTTCAAAACGGCGAAGCGTCGGATCGATGAGGCGGGGATGGCTGCGCTCATGTCGGCGCTGGGATCGGATCTGGCCGAGCTCAACGCCGGTGTCGATCAGCTCATCGAGGACACCGAAGGCACCATCACCGCCGAAGTCGTCGACCAGTACTACGGCGGGCGGGTCGAAGCGACCGGGTTCAAGGTCGCCGATGCGGCCGTGGCCGGGGATGTGAAGAAGGCGCTCAGCCTGCTCCGGCATGCCCTGTCGACAGGGTCCGATCCGGTTCCGCTCGTGGCCGCTGTGGCGATGAAGCTGCGCGGAATGGCGAAGGTGCAGGGGTTCTCCGGCACCAGCGGGGAGCTGGCCTCGGAGCTGAAGATGGCGCCGTGGCAGGTCGACCGCGCCCGACGCGAGGTGAGGCGGTGGAACGAAGTGGCGCTGGGCCAGTCGCTCATCGCCGCCGCCGAGGCCGATGAGGCCGTCAAAGGTGGCGGACGCGACCCGGTGTATGCCGTCGAATGGTTCGTCTCCGAGGTCAGCCGCCTCGCCCGCATCCGCTAACCCCCACCACTTGCTACCCGACGGGCGCCCAGCAACCTCGCGCGAGGTTGCTGGGCGCC
>NZ_JBNBZD010000007.1:0-186615 GCF_049804075.1 Brevibacterium sp. FAM 24630 | reverse complement strand
GGATGAGCAAAGTGCGCGCCCAGACGCTGCGGACACGGATCATCGGGGTTCCGGCTCGGATTGCTCACCGGGCCAGGAAACTGATCCTGCACCTGCCCAGAGCCTGGCCGTGGGCGACGGAGTTCTCCCGGTTATGGCAATCGGCGTTGGGACCACCCCGGACAATGTCGACCTGACCAATTCGCCCTTGAAAGGGGGCCCGAGACCGCAGTCATGGAGGAGGCTCTGGGAGGCTCAATGTGGAAGAGACCGGTGAGAGACCGGGACACTACCTCCTGCCCACTCATCGTGCCCAAGCTCAAATTCGAGTGGGCCACCGGACATCAAGCAGATCGGTGGATCAAGGGTTAACGAGGATGAGCTCCATACGGTGCAGCTCCACACGAGGGAAGCGATAGAGCACGAAGACCAGAGCCCCGACTGCCAGGGGGATCCCGGCGGCGGCGAGTCCGCGCAGGGAGAAGTCACCTATGAGGATCGAGACGGCGCCGATGGCGCTCAGCCCGCTGGCGACGAAGTACAGGGCAGTCGAACTCGTCGTCCGCACGACGGTCGGCTGAAGACTTCCTGAATTGCGATCCATCTCACTGCTGGCCACCTGGTCATCGTAACCACTGAGACTGGACAAAGCTTGCCGTTTCTATATTGATCTTCGCCCGCCGGCAAGGCGCGCTGGAGGGCAACCTGACGCGTTCGAAGAGACCGAGAGTATCCCGAAGCATCAGGCAGACCTGGTCCGTCAATACAGGACAACTGTCCACCATTCCCCGACAATCACTGCAGTACGTCTTGCCTTCACCGGACAGCCACGTGATTTCAGTAACAGAATGTGAGCCTGCTGATAAAGTCGTCTTTATCCCCTCCGAGCGGGCAGCGACTCTGCACTCCTGAGTAGGAGTACTACTGGGTAGCAGTGGTGCTTCCTGAGTGAGTCACACTGCCCGAGCCGGAGGTCGCATTCGACATAGAAAGAAGGACGTCCATGAAGAAGGCAAAGCGCATTCCCGCGCTCGTGGCAGGTGCCACGGCTCTGGGGCTGATCGCGAGCGGTTGTGGTTCGTCGGGCGGCGACGAAGGCGGTGACTCCGATACACCGATCGCGGCCAGGAGCATCGAACCGCAGAACCCGATTATCCCGACTTCGACGAATGAGGTCGGGGGTGGAAACATTGTCGACGAACTATGGGCCGGTCTGGTGAGCTATTCGCCGGAAGGCGAGACTCAGATGGAAGTCGCGGAATCGATCGAGTCCGAGGACAACGTCAACTGGACCGTGAAGCTCGAGGACGGCTGGGAGTTCAGTGATGGTACTCCTGTGACTGCGGATTCCTTCGTCGACGCTTGGAACTACGGTGCGGATCCGGAGAACGCCCAATTGGGCGCGTACTTCTTCGAACCGATCAAGGGCACCACCGGTGACGGCACCTTCAAGAAAGGGGCCGAGGGCATCTCAGGCCTCGAAGTCAAGGACGATTCGACTTTCACCATCGAGCTCAAGAGTCCCGCTTCGGACTTCGCCGACCGCCTCGGCTATTCGAGCTATTTCCCGCTACCGGAGTCGGCGTTCGAAGACATGGAGGCATTCGGCGAGAAGCCGATCGGAAACGGCCCCTATACCCTGGAATCTTGGGATCATGACGTCGAAGCCCAATTGAAGACGAACCCGGACTACGACGGCAATCGCAAGCCGAAGAACGGTGGCATCACCTTCAAGTTCTATACCGATCCCGAGGCTGCGTATACCGATGTCCAGTCCGGTGTGCTCAACGTCAGCGATGAGATCCCGCCAAGTGCCCTGTCCACCTTCGAAGAAGACGAATCCATCCAGGCGATCAACAAGCCCGGTCCGATCAATACGACAGTGACGATCCCCGATTCGCTCGAGCACTTCGGTGATGACAAAGAGGGTAAGCTGCGTCGTCAAGCCATCTCCCGAGCCATCGACCGGAAGACCATTACGGAGCAGATCTTCGAAGGCACGCACGAGCCAGCTGTGGACTTCAGCTCTCCGGCGATGCCTGACGCATCCAAGGATGTTCCCGGCAATGAGGTGCTCGAATTCGATGCTGACGAGGCGAAGAAGCTCTGGGCCGAAGCCGACAAAATCAACAAGTTCGAAGGGAAGTTCGAGCTCGGTTTCAACGCTGACGGCGCGGGCAACACCGAATGGGTCGAGGCCGTGACTAACCAGGTGCGAAAGAATCTCGACATCAAGGCCGAACCCAAGCCGATCTCCACCTTTGCCGAGTTCCGCGAGCTCATCACCTCCCGCAAGATCGGTTCTGCCTTCCGCACCGGATGGCAGCCGGACTACCCATCGGCATTCTCCTACCTTGCCTCCGTGTTCGGGACGGGAGCAGGGTCGAATGACGGAGATTACTCGAATAAGAAGTTCGATGACGCGATCCGCAAGGCCGCGGCCGCTGAGGGAAAGAAGCGGAACGAGGACATGACCAAGGCTCAGGCAGTCTTGTTCGAAGACCTTCCTGCAATCCCGCTGTGGACTCGCAATTCCTACGGTGCGGCTAGTGCCGACACTTCAGGCTTCGAGTTCACCTGGCAGAATAAGCCGGCGTACCACCTCATCGTCAAGAACTGACACACCATCGTGAGTGCCCATGCCCGGGCAATCGCCTCGGGCATGGGCACTCCCTTCTGCAGGAAGGCGAAAAACTGTGTGGGGATACATAGCACGCAGACTTCTCCAGACGATTCCGGTCGTGCTGGGAGCCACTCTTCTAATCTACGCGATGGTCTTCCTCCAGCCGGGTGATCCGATCGTTGCCCTGTTCGGTGAGAAGCCGGTTTCGGAGACAGCCAGGGCTCAAATCGAAGCGCAATACCACCTTGACCAGCCCTTCATCGTCCAATGGCTGCTCTTCCTCAAAGGTGCAATGGTCGGGGACTTCGGTCTCTCCTACTCTGGACAGCCCGTATCTGATCTCATTGCTCGAGCCCTGCCTGTGACCTTCCAGCTTGCGTTTATGGCGCTGGTCATCGAGGCGGTCCTCGGCGTCATCGCAGGATTCTATGCCGGACTCAGACGAGGGAAGATATTTGATTCGACCATGCTCGTCGTCTCGCTCATCGTCATCGCCATCCCAATCTTCGTGCTCGGCTTTACGATGCAACTCGTCTTCGGAGTCCAATTGGGGTGGGTTCCGCCCACCGTTGGCGGAAACGTGACCTTCACGAACCTTGTGCTGCCCGCAGTGGTGCTCGGTCTTGTCTCCTTCGCCTATGTGCTCAGGCTGACCCGGACATCGGTGATTGAGAATCTCGGTGCAGACCATGTGCGCACAGCGTTGGCTCACGGTGTGCCCCGGACTCAGGTGAACAGGCGGCACGTACTGCGAAATTCGATGATTCCCGTGGTTACCTACTTGGGCGCTGACTTAGGAACGCTTATGGGTGGCGCCGTGGTGACGGAGGGAATTTTCAATATCAATGGCATCGGCAATCTCGCCTATCAGGCAATCCTGCGCGGTGAGAACCCGACTGTCGTCTCCGTGGTCACGGTTATGGTGCTTATCTACGTGGTGATGAGCCTGCTCGTCGACCTTCTCTACGCCGCTCTCGACCCGAGGATTCGCTATGTCTGACCCAACCGCATCGGCCGAGCAGCCTCTGCCCGGCCAGAACCATTTCGTCGCCGACATCGAGCAGACTCCGCTCGAAGCTACCGGAACCGTGGACACTACGGAAGCACCGAAGAGTCAGTGGAAAGAGGCGTGGAAGGTACTCAAGGGCAATTGGCTCTTCTGGGTCTCCGCCGTGCTGCTCCTCTTCATCTTGGTGATCGTGATCGTTCCCGGACTCTTCAGCGGGGTCGACCCCCGATCGGCAGATCTGTCGAAGAGCCTACAGGGTCCGCAATCAGGGCACCCCTTCGGCTTCGACAAACAGGGGTACGATGTCTACTCCCGTGTCATTCACGGTGCCCGGGCCTCGGTGGTGGTCGGTCTGCTCACGACCATCATCGTGATGATCATCGGAATCATCACTGGAGCCCTGGCAGGATACTACGGGCGCTGGGTCGACGCCTTCGTCTCCCGTGTCACGGATATCTTCTTCGCGATCCCGCTCTTGCTAGCCGCGATCGTGGGGCTTTCCGCGCTCAACAACATTTGGCCGGACCGTGGGTATTGGGGCGGAGTGATCGCAGTGGTCATCGCGCTAGCGGCCTTCGGATGGCCGCAGTTCACGAGGATCGCCCGCGGAGCAGTGCTGGAGATCAAACATCTCGAGTTTGTCGACGCTTCCAAGGCGATCGGCTCTTCTCAGATGAAGACGCTGTTCAGTCATATCATCCCGAACTCCTTGGCTCCCGTCATCGTCACCGCGACCGTTTCCCTCGGTGTCTACATCGTCGCCGAGGCGACCCTATCCTTCCTCGGTATCGGTCTGCCCAGCTCGATCGTGTCCTGGGGCAACGACATCGCAGCTGCACAGAGTCAAGTTCGTACCGGATCCAATCTGCATGTGCTGTTATTCCCGGCCGGTGGACTGGCGCTGACCGTGCTCAGCTTCATGCTGCTCGGCGACGCTGTCCGGGACGCACTGGACCCCAAAGTGAGGAAATGATGCCCGCACCGCTACTTACCATCAGAGATCTCCATATCGCCTTCACATCCGACAAAAAGGAGGTACCCGCGGTAAATGGCGTCGATCTCACGATCTACGCTGGCCAGACTGTAGCGATCGTGGGAGAGTCCGGCTCCGGTAAATCGACCACGGCGCACGCCATCATCGACCTTCTGCCGGGCACCGGACATGTCACCTCTGGCTCCATCGAGTTCCAGGGTAACGATCTGACGAAAGCCGACGACGCGACGATGGAGAGTATCCGCGGTTCGAAGATCGGACTTGTCCCGCAGGACCCGATGTCGAACCTCAACCCACTCTACAAGGTGGGGTCTCAGGTGAAGGAAGTCGTTGAGGTCAATGACATCGCCGACCCGGGGGAGGCCGACGCCCGAGTCATAGAACTCCTCGAGGAAGCTGGACTGAACAACGCTGCTGAACGAGCAGCGCAGTACCCGCACGAATACTCCGGTGGGATGAGGCAGCGAGCGCTCATCGCCGCAGGATTGGCAGCCAGACCGGAGCTGCTCATCGCCGATGAGCCGACCTCCGCTCTCGACGTCACCGTCCAGCGCCAGATCCTCGATCATATGAATTCTCTTACCGATGAGCTCGGAGTCGCGCTACTGCTTATCACCCATGACTTGGGCTTGGCCGCGGAGCGAGCGGATCACCTCATCGTTATGTACAAGGGCAATGTTGTGGAATCAGGTCCCGCCTTGGAGATACTTCAGAATCCTCGGCATCCTTATTCGAAGCGGCTGATCTCCTCGGCGCCGTCCCTGCGTAGCCACCGGATCGCGGTGGAGGAGCGGGAGGAGGTCCGGGAGGCTGCTGAGACCGTCGCTCAGGAGGCCGAGGAAGCCGTGGCGCATCCGCACGTGATCAGGGCGCGGGACCTGACAAAGGAGTTCCCGGTGCGGGCCGGCGCGCTGGGACGCAAGATCGGCTTCACCGCCGTCGACTCGGTGAGCTTCGACCTTGAACGGGGAACCACTTCGGCGATCGTGGGGGAGTCGGGTTCGGGGAAGTCCACGGTGGCGCGGATGGTGCTCGGTCTCCTCGAGCCGACTTCGGGCTCCGTGGAGTTCGACGGTAAGAACATCGCGGGACTGCGCACCGGTGCCGGTCAGTTGGACTTCCGAAGGCGGGTGCAGCCGGTGTTCCAGAATCCTTATGCGTCACTCGATCCGATGTACCCGATCTTCCGTTCCATCGAGGAGCCGCTCGTCGTTCACAAGGTCGGATCAAGGTCGGAACGGGAGAAGAAGGTGCGCGATCTTCTCGACAAGGTGTCCCTGCCCGCAGGGGTGATGTCGCGTTATCCGAATGAGCTATCCGGCGGCCAACGCCAAAGAGTGGCCATCGCCCGCGCCCTGGCGCTCGAACCGGAGGTTGTCGTTCTCGATGAGGCGGTGTCCGCTCTCGACGTGCTCGTCCAGGCACAGATCCTCGGTCTGCTTGCCGAACTGCAGGCCGACCTCGGGCTGAGCTATCTGTTCATCACCCACGATCTCGCGGTGGTCAAGCAGATCGCCGATCAGGTCATCGTGATGGAGAAGGGGCGAGTGGTGGAACAGTCCTCGGCGGCCGGAGTGTTCGAGTCCCCGCAGGAGGCTTATACCCGGGAGCTGCTCGCGGCCATCCCCGGAGCTGGAATCGACCTGGCGTCGTGAGTCACGCGGCCTGATCGCGCCTGCGAAGCGCAAGCGTCGCGGGGCCAGGGACGCCGTCCTCGAAGCCACGATGAACGCCTGACCCGGCGATTCGGGCACGCAGCATCCCGCTGTCTGCCGGCGAATGTGGTCGCAGAACCGAAGCAGATCGGCTCCTACTGTCGGTCTGCCTTCGGGTCTGTGACCCACATTTCGCATTTACGGTCGTGCCGAGTCCCGGACCCCGGCTGTCAACGGTTGTGAGCGAGTGGCCGTATAATCGTCTGTTGGGTCCGGGCTGGACCGATCTCTCTATCTCAAAAGGTTCTTGATGACTGAAGCCATCACACGACGGGAAAACCGCCGCAATGTAGCAATCGTCGCACACGTCGACCACGGCAAGACCACGCTGGTCGATGCCATGCTCCGGCAGACCGGTGTGTTCAGCGAACACGGTGACTTCGCCGAACGCGTCATGGACTCAGGTGACCTCGAACGCGAGAAGGGCATCACCATCCTCGCGAAGAATACCTCGGTCCTCTACAACGGCCCTTCGGCCGGTGAAGACCCCATCGTCATCAACGTCATCGACACACCCGGCCACGCCGACTTCGGCGGCGAGGTCGAACGCGGACTGTCCATGGTCGACGGCGTCGTTCTCCTCGTCGATGCGTCGGAGGGCCCGCTGCCGCAGACGCGCTTCGTTCTGCGCAAGGCGCTGGCGGCGAAGCTGCCGGTGATCCTGCTCATCAACAAGACCGACCGTGCCGATGCCCGCATCGACGGAGTCGTCGAGGAAGCGCAGGACCTGCTTCTGGGGCTGGCCTCCGATCTCGCCGATGAGGTTCCCGACCTCGACGTCGACGCCGTCCTCGACGTGCCCGTGGTCTTCGCGGCCGCGAAGGCAGGTGCCGCCTCCCTCGAACAGCCCGCCGATGGAGAGGTTCCGGACAACCCTGACCTCGAGCCGTTGTTCAAGACCATCCTCGAGACGATCCCGGCCCCGGAGATCAACTCCGACGGCATCCTCCAGGCCCACGTGACGAACCTCGACGCTTCGCCGTTCCTCGGCCGTCTGGCTCTGCTGCGCATTTTCGGCGGCACGCTGAAGAAGGGCCAGCAGGTGGCATGGGCCCGCGGCGACGACATCAGCACGGTGAAGATCACCGAACTGCTCGAGACCCAGGGTCTCGACCGCGTCCCCGCCACGGAGGCCTCGGCCGGCGACATCGTCGCCGTGGCCGGCATCCCAGACATCATGATCGGCGACACGCTCACCGACATCAACGATCCGAAGCCGATGCCGGCGATCATCATCGACGATCCTGCGATCTCGATGACCGTGGGCATCAACACCTCGCCTCTGGCCGGCCGCGAGAAGGGGACGAAGGTGACCGCCCGCATGGTCAAGGACCGTCTCGACCAGGAGCTCGTCGGCAACGTCTCGCTCAAGGTCGTCCCGACCGAGCGCCCAGACGCGTGGGAGGTGCAGGGGCGCGGTGAACTCGCACTGGCCATCCTCGTCGAGCAGATGCGGCGCGAGGGCTTCGAACTCACCGTCGGCAAACCGCAGGTCGTGACCAAGCAGGTCGACGGCAAACTCCACGAGCCCTTCGAGGAGCTCACGATCGACGTTCCGGAGGACTACCTCGGCGCCGTGACCCAGCTGCTCGCCGCCCGCAAGGGTGTGATGGAGACCATGACCAACCACGGCACCGGTTGGGTGCGCATGGAATTCAAGGTTCCCGCGCGTGGTCTCATCGGATTCCGCACCCGCTTCCTCACCGAGACCCGCGGCACCGGCATCGCGAACACGATCTCCGCCGGATACGCCCCGTGGGCCGGCAGCATCGAGTTCCGCATCAACGGCTCACTCGTCGCCGACCGCCCGGGTGTCGTCACCCCGTACGCGATGATCAACCTGCAGGACCGCGGATCCTTCTTCGTCGAACCCACCTCCGAGGTGTACGAGGGCCAGATCGTCGGCGAGAACTCCCGTGCCGACGATATGGACGTCAACATCACGAAGGAGAAGAAGCTGACGAACATGCGTTCGGCCTCGGCGGACACCTTCGAGAACCTCACCCCGCCGCGCAGGCTCACCCTGGAGGAGAGCCTCGAATTCGCCCGTGAGGACGAATGCGTCGAGGTCACTCCCGGTGCGATCCGCATCCGCAAGGTTGAGCTCGATCAGAAGGAACGTGCGAAGCTCTACGCCAAGCTGCGCCGCCAGAACGCCTGATCCAGCACACCGTATGACCTCGAGCACCCAGAGCACCCAGGAACACATGACCGCCACGCCACGCGTCCTCCTCGTGCACGCTCATCCCGACGATGAGACGATCACGACGGGAGGCACAATCGCTGCGTTGGTCTCCGAGGGTGCCGAGGTCATGGTCCTCACCGCCACGCGCGGTGAGGGCGGCGAGGTGATCCCGGCCGAGCTCAAACACCTCGAAGGCGACCGTGCCGGTCTGGCGGAGGTCCGCGAACAGGAGATCGCCGAGGCGATGCGTGCCCTCGGGGTGCGCCTGCACACCTTCCTCGGCGGATCCACACGCGTCTTCGAGGACTCGGGGATGGAATGGGGCCCCGACGGTCATGCCCGTCCCGCCTCCGAGATGTCCGAGGATGCCCTGTGCGCGGCCGATGTCACGACCGTGGCACGGCAAATCGCCGCGGTCATCGACGCCTTCTGCCCGCACGCGGTCATCACCTACGCCGCCAACGGCGGCTACGGCCACCCCGACCACGTCCGGGTCCACGAAGCGACGACGGCCGCGATCGACCTCGCCGAATGGCGGGTCGGTCGGCTGCTCTTTGTCGACACCCCCACCGATGTGGCCCGCCGAATCTTCGACCCCGCACAGGATGGATTCGCTGCCACCGGGTTCGCCGCCGCCGACTCGATCCCGGCCAAACCTCCGGTCGGTCAGATCGTCATCGGTCAGGATGTGTCCTCGGTGCTCCCGGCCAAACGCACAGCGTTGCAGGCCCACCGCACCCAGGTCAGCGTCTCCGATCGCTTCTTCGCCCTGTCGAACGGCGTCGGGCAGGCGATCGGCGATCACGAGTACTTCTCCATCGGTGCCGGAGCTGAGATTCCCGCCGAGGCGCTGCGTGAGGGTCCGGCTCCGCACGTGCTCACCGGTCTCGACCTCGCAGCGGTGGATGCCCAGGAACAGGGTGCGGCGCCGATGCGTCGTCGTCGGGAACCGCGCAGACCGGGGGTCTTCGCGTACCTGCACGCTGCCGTGCTCGCGGTGATCATCGCCTTGCTCGGTGCCATGCAGCATCTCAATGCCACGGTGGTCAACCTCGGCGATACTCCGCTCATTCTGCCGTGGGGCCTCGTGCTGTCTCTGCTGCTGGCCGCGGCGGGGCTGTGGCATCTGAAGACGATGTATCGCAGCAGCGCACCGATGCTCCTGGCAGCAGTGGTCATCGCCGTACTGTCCTACATTCTCGGACAGCCGAGCTGGCTGCCGGGCGCCGACATGATCGTCACCGGTATGCTGCGTTCCGTCGTCTGGCTGCTGGGACCGATGCTGCTGGCAGCGGTGTTCTCATTCATCAGCGTGCGCGGGCCGAGTCGAACTCGTTAGACTCGTTAGACTCGTCCGCACACAGCCGAACCAGTCGTTCGCGACATTCTCGGGAGAATGATGTCGACTCAGACCCTATCCGACGGAAACTCGCACCCCGGTCGGCGGCCGGCCGGTGATGACGCGCGGAAGAAGATCTGGCCCGTCGTCGTCCTGCTCAGCGTCGTCGTCCTTGCGGCGCTCTACATCATCATCGGATTCTTCAGCGGACGCGTGCTGGGATCGGGAACCACCGTCGCCGGCATCGACATCGGCGGCAAGAGCGCCACCGAAGCGGAGAACACTCTGCGCAACGATCTGCGCGAGAAGGCGGAGAAGACGATTGTGCTCCAAGCCGGGGAGCCGACGGCGAAACTCGATCCGACGAAGGCCGGCATCACCTTCGACGCCGAGGCGACGGTCGAGCGAGTCACGGGATTCTCCCTCGACCCCACCGTCATCTGGCACCGCCTGTTCGGGGAGGACGAGGTCGCCCCGGTCATCGACGTCGATGAGGAGAAGTTCGACTCCGCCACTGCGAAGGTCACCGAATCGCTTGCCGTCGAACCGACGAACGCGGAGCTGAGCTTTGAGAAGACCACTCCGAAGGTCAAGGACGGGAAGAACGGGCAGACTGTCGACACCGCACAGGTGCGCACCGCGATCGACAAGCATTGGCTGCGCACGGATGGGGCGCTGCCCGTCGAACCGAGCGACGTGGAACCGGACATCACCACCGCCGAGGCGCAGGAGACGGCCGATGGGTTCGCCGAGGATGCGGTGAGCGCAGACGTGACGATCACCGCGAAGCCCGGCAAGGGCGCGGACTCGTCCGTCAAGGGCGGTGAGCTCAGTGTCTCTCCGAAGATCATTGCGAAGACGCTGACATTCAAGGCGAAGGACTCGAAACTCGTTCCGGTCTTCGACCAGGACGAACTGCAGGAATCGGTGCTCGCCGCGAACAAGGGCATCGGCAAACCGGCGAAGGATGCGAGCTACACGATCAAGGACGGAAAGCCGCAGGTCGTTCCCGCCGAGGACGGCATCGGGATCAAAGCGAAGGAACTGAGCGCCGCGGTCACCGATGCCATCAACGGCAAAGACGAGAACCCGACGGTCTCCCTGGCTTCGGTCAAACCCGACTTCACGACGAAGGACGCGGAGAAGGCGGATATGTCCTCGACCGTCTCCCACTTCTCCACCGGGTACAGCTCGGATCCCAACCGCGACACCAACCTGCGCGTGGCGTCGAAGAAGGTCTCGGGAACCGTGCTGCAGCCGGGTGAGCAGTTCTCCCTCAACGAGGCCCTTGGCCAGCGCACCGGCGCCAACGGGTACAAGCCCGCCGGCGTGATCTCGGACGGACAGATGAAGGAGGACTACGGCGGGGGAGTCTCGCAGGTGTCGACGACTCTGTTCAATGCGGCGTTCTTCGCCGGATTCGACCTCGACGAGCACCAGGCCCACTCGCGCTACATCTCCCGCTACCCCGAGGGCCGGGAGTCGACGCTCGACTGGTCGTCGATCGACCTGAAGTTCACGAACACCTCGAAGTCACCGGTCGTCCTCGACATGTACCTCAAGGGCGGGGAAGTCCATGCGAAGGTCTTCGGCGTCAAGAAGTACGAGGTCTCGGCCGATGCCTCCGACCGGTTCAACCGCACTTCACCGGGATCCGTCACCGAGAGCGGTCCTTCCTGCACCCCGCAGGCGCCGAAGGGCGGATGGTCGATCAAGATCACCCGCACCCTCAAGGACATCAGCTCGGGACGGACGACGCAGGACGGGTTCACCACCGTCTACCGCCCCGTGAACAAGGTCGAGTGCAAAGACTGAACCCGACGCTGTTCGGGACCGTCTCCGCGTGTGTGCGACTCGGCCGCGGTTCAGCTGGCCGAACTCAGCGCTGCTCGGCGTACCACGAACGATGACGGACGGTGGCTCCGAGTGAAGTGAAGAGGTTGATCGACGCTTCATTGCCGGCTTCGATATCGACGAGGTAAGACCGCACACCACGTTGAGCGAGCAGAGCTGCCGCCGCCTGCGCCACTGATCGCCCGGCGCCTCGACGGCGCAGGTCGGGGCGGGTGATGAGGTTCGTGACAACGCCCCATTTGCTGCGTTCCACGACACGGCAGGCGGCGACCATCGACCGGGAGCCGTCGGGATGCGCGGCGTAGGCGGTGACGAACTCACACGGCTGGTCGGCAGCGATGAGCGCACGGAAGGCTTCGGCCGAATCCGGAGCGTCGCCGGGACTGCGCTGACTCGTCCACGCCGCGAAATGTTCGGGAGTCGGCGCATCGGCAACGTCGATGAGCAGACCGGGGGCGGCCGCCTCGGCGGGGGAGGACGCACCTGCCGCGGCTTCCGCGGTGGCACCTGTGAGCAGGAGCACCGCCTCGGAGGGGGTGTAGCCGCGTGCCGAGAGCAGGGGAGCAAGCCCCTCGCATTCCGGTGCCAGCGCGGCCGAATCATCGGCCGAGTAGATCTGGATCCGACTGGGCTTCTCCCGCGTCCGATACCACTCCTCGACCGCGTCGAGGGCCTGTTCCCAGCCCAGGCCGGAATCGGACACGGGCAGGCAGCTGTTGGCCCGTCGCGTCGCGGACTCGGAATTGCGCAGCAGCCACCCCTTCTGGAGCAGGCTCATATCCGCGCCGGATTCGCTGCCCTCGTTGCGCAGGTTCTCCACATGCAGCCAGGACACATCCTGCGGCAGCCAGGCCGCGGCCGAAATTCGGCGGAGGTCGACGGCGGATACGATCTCATGAGTTCGGCCGGCTTTCGTCGGGGCCGGCGGCACCTCGTGCACGAGGAGGATCTGGGCTCGGGCAATGCGCAGCGGACCGCGCTTCGTGTCGATCTCGACACCCGCCTCGTCGGCATCGGTGATGACGCCGAGCGCATCAGAGGTCGAATGGGTGTCCCCGGGATCGAGCGCATACCGCACGACCACTCGTCTGCCGGGCTGCAGATCGTCCACTTCTCGCCTTCCTCCGCCGGATCTGTGCCCTCCCAGCCTAAGTCACCACGGCGGCCCGCCGCCGCAACGCATCACCGCCCGGGGCAGATGCAATGCGAATCACCCGAGACGGGTGGGCAAGGAGATCGGGCGAAGGCGTATTGTGGGACGTATATGCGCACCATCTGTGAGTCTTGCGAGGAGTCAGTCCAGTGACGTACATCATTGCCCAGCCCTGTGTCGATCTCAAAGACAAGGCGTGCATCGACGAATGCCCTGTCGACTGCATCTACGAGGGCGAACGCAGTCTCTACATCCACCCCGATGAGTGTGTCGACTGCGGTGCCTGTGAACCTGTCTGCCCCGTCGAGGCGATCTTCTACGAGGACGATGTCCCGGACGAATGGGAAGAGTACTACAAGGCGAACGTCGAATTCTTCGATGACCTCGGATCGCCCGGTGGTGCCGCGAAGCTCGGCAACACCCACAAGGATCATCCGATCATCTCCGCCCTTCCCCCGCAGAGCCACGACGTCTGAGCAATGGTGACCTCCTACGGACTTGAGCTGCCGGATTACCCTTGGGACCGGCTCACCGACTTCCGCCGCCGCGCGGCCGAACACTCCGATGGTGTGTGCGATCTGTCGATCGGCACGCCCGTCGATCCCACGCCTGAGGTGATCCGTCGGGCTCTGGCCGATGCGTCAGACGCCCACGGGTACCCGACGACGGCGGGAACCGCCGAGCTGCGCGAAGCGATCGCCTGGTGGTATGAGAACTGGCATTCCGTCCAGCTCGATCCCGCCACCGAGATCCTGCCGACGGTAGGCTCGAAGGAGCTCGTGGCCTGGCTGCCCACGCTGCTGGGTCTTCGACAGCGGGGGCTGGCCGTGGCCTGCCCGTCCGCGGCCTACCCGACCTACGAGATGGGGGCAACGATCGCGGGAGTCGAGTGCCGTCGCATCGACGCCGCCGACATCGTCGCCGGAGTTTCGCTCGAGGGCATCGGCTTGGTGTGGATCAACACCCCGAGCAACCCGACCGGGGAGGTGCTCGATGCCGACACCCTCGCCGAGGTGGTCCGCCGGGCTCGTGCCGCCGGAGTCGTTCTCGCGTCCGACGAATGTTACGGACTGCTCAACTGGGAATCGGACGGACCGGCTCCCAGCGTGCTCTCGGTCGCGGGGGAGTCCCATACGGGTGTGCTCAGCGTCTACTCGATGTCGAAGCAGTCGAATCTCGCCGGCTACCGTGCCGCGTTCGTCGCCGGTGACGGCGAGCTCATCGCCGACCTGACCCGTTCGCGCAAGCACGCGGGAATGATCGTGCCCTTCCCGGTCCAGGCGGCCATGATCGCCGGCCTGCGGGACACCGCACACGTGCTGGCTCAGAAAGAGGTCTATCGACAGCGGCGGGAACTGCTGCGTTCTGGACTCGTCGACTTCGGATTCCGCATCGATCATTCGAGCGCGGGACTCTACCTGTGGTCGACGGCTGGGAAGAGCTGCTGGGACTCACTGGCCGATCTCGCTGAGCTGGGCATCGTTGCCGGACCGGGCGAATTCTATGGTGAGGCAGCCGATGACCATGTGCGGATCGCGTTGACGGCCACCGATGAGCGCATCTCGGCCGCAGCCGAGCGGCTTCGTCAGGCAGCGGCCTAGCCGAGCGGATCGGTCGGGCGTGCGGACTCTGCGCTGGGCGCATCCCTGTGCTGGGTCCGATCAGGAAGGAACCCTTGAATTCTAAGCTTCTGCCAAGTGTCCGCAGAGGCTGCATTCAGGACGAAAAATCTCGTATTTGTCGAGATCAACAGTATTACTGACGAGTAGATGCAGGGTGAACTGATTTTCTCATTCCTGCACTTGTCGGTAGTCTTTGAAGGAACTGTGCAAGACACCTCAGGAAGTTCTTGGGGTACGTCAACGGTGAGGAGATCGAATGACTTCGGAGGCGAACCTCAGGATCGCTGATACGGAGCTGACGCTGCCCGAGGTGTCGGCGTCAGCGGGCAACAACGGATACCGTATCGGCTCTCTGCTGAAAGAGACCGGCTCGGTGACCTACGATCCAGGGTTTGCCAACACTGCATCCACCTCGTCGTCGATCACCTTCATCGATGGTGACGAAGGTGTGCTGCAGTACCGCGGCTATCCGATCGAGCAGCTCGCTGAACAGTCGAACTTCGTCGAAGTCTGCTACCTCCTCATCTACGGTGAGCTGCCGACGCAGGAACAGTACGATGCCTTCGACGCCCGCCTGCGCGGACACACGATCGTGCATGAGGATCTGCGCCGGTTCTTCCGCGCTTTCCCCTACGATGCGCATCCGATGCCTATGGTTGCAGCGGCGGTCGCGGCTTTGTCGACGTTCTACCAAGATGACCTCGATGTCTTTGACGAAGGTCAGATCGATACCTCATCATTCCGCCTGCTCGCGAAGATGCCGACCATCGCGGCTCTCGCTCATCGGAAGAACATGGGCCTGCCGGTCATCCACCCGGACAATTCGCTGAGCCTGGTCGAAAACTTCCTGCGAGTGAACTTCGGTGTTCCGGCCGAGGAGTACGAACCGGACCCGCTGGCTGTGAAGGCCATGGATCAGCTGTTCATCCTCCACGCCGATCACGAGCAGAACTGCTCAACGTCGACCGTGCGTCTTGTCGGCTCGTCCCAGGCCAACGTCTTCCAGTCGATTTCGGCCGGCGTCAACGCCCTGGCCGGCCCGCTGCACGGGGGAGCGAACTCCGCAGTGCTCGAGATGCTGCAGAACATCGCAGCCTCGGACGACGGTCCGAAGAAGTTCATGGAGCGGGTGAAGAACAAGGAAGACGGTGTGCGTCTCATGGGCTTCGGACACCGCGTGTACAAGAACTACGACCCGCGCGCAAAGATCATCAAGAAGACCGCCGATGAGGTGCTCGCTCGTTCCGGTGGCGATCCGCTGCTCGAGCTCGCTCAGCAGCTCGAGGAGATCGCGCTGGCCGACGACTACTTCGTCGAGCGCAAGCTCTACCCGAACGTCGACTTCTACACGGGCCTCATCTACAAGGCTCTGGGATTCCCGACGAACATGTTCACTGTGCTCTTCTCCGTCGGTCGTCTGCCCGGCTGGATCGCTCAGTGGCGCGAAATGATCAAGGATCCCGAGACGAAGATCGGCCGCCCACGCCAGATCTACACGGGTGCGCACTCCCGCGACTACAAGGAGATCAGCGACCGCTGAGTCGACTGAGACAGCGTCAAGCGGCGCCGACAGCGTCAAGCGGCGCCGGAGCAGATTTCTCTGCCCGGCGCCGTTGCGCATTCACCGACTTCGGCCTCACCTCACCGCCGCACCCCGGCGGTCCCGCCGAGCGCTGCTGCCGCACCCCGGAAACCTCGCTCCGCACCCCGCTTCCCGCTGCTGCCGCACCCTGGGAACCTCTCTCCGCACCGCCGCACCCCGGCGGCCCCGTACTTGGGCTAAGCATCTCCCGCCTACGGGGAAGCGGCCCTCACCGTTTCCGCCGCTTTGTACCGCTAGCCGTTTCATCTACAGCTGGCGACTGCATCCATCACCGGTAGCTTCACACCGCCCTGCAGGACCACGGTGGTGTGCGGCTAGCGGTGGGTGATGCTTGAAACCCGGTCCGAAATTGCCTCGGCGCGGTCCACTTTCGTCGCGAATGGGTCGTGGGTATCGGCCCGGTGTCCTCGTGGACGGGGCTGGAGTAGGACCGCTGAGTCGGAGGATTGTACAGCGCTGGAAGCCCCTCCGGCAGCTGCTGACGCTTCCCATCACAGGCATCCGTCACCGTTAGCCGCACAACGCCCTGCAGGACCACGGGGTTGTGATGATTGCTGTTGGAATTGGCGGAGACGGTGAGTGGTGACTGCAGGGGTGAGGGGTGCTGCCGGGGGCGATGCTGCGGGTACCGGATGCTTGGGGATCTGCTCGTTGACGCGAGTGATTGTGCGAGTGAATGCGGCGAGGGCGCGCTCACTTCATGTGAACGCGCCCTCGTCAGGCGGTCGCCTCGGCCGAAACCCCACGTCAGGCGGTCGTCTCGGCCGAAACCCCAAGTCAGGCGGTCGCCTCGGACCGAAACGTCAGTGGTCAGATGGACTGTCGGCCGCAGATGCCGGCAGCCGACCGCGGAACCTCAAACACCGCCGAGGCTCAGCCAGCGATCAGTGCAGGTCGGGGTTGAGCTCGATGCCCTTGGAATCACGAGCGATGGCCTCGACGGCACCGGAGACCGAATTGCGGCGGAAGAGGATGTTGTTCTTGCCGCTGAGCTCGCCGGCCTTGACCACCGCGCCGTCCTCACCGGGGACCGTCACACGTGTGCCGGCGGTGATGTAGAGGCCGGCTTCGACGATGCAGTCATCTCCGATCGAGATGCCGACACCGGCGTTGGCACCCAAGAGGCTGCCCGAACCGATCGAGATTCGGTGCGTGCCGCCTCCGGAAAGCGTGCCCATGATCGACGCGCCGCCACCGATGTCCGAGCCGTCGCCGACGACGACGCCCTGGGAGATGCGTCCCTCGACCATGGCCGAACCGAGCGTGCCGGCGTTGAAGTTCACGAAGCCCTCGTGCATGACGGTGGTGCCGGGGGCCAAATGGGCGCCGAGGCGGACACGGTCGGCATCGGCGATGCGCACACCGGAGGGAATGACGAAGTCGGTCATGCGGGGGAACTTGTCGAGTCCGTAGACGGCGACGGGACCGCGAGCGAGCAGCTTCGCGCGGGTGGCCTCGAACTCATCGGGGGAGCAGGCGCCGAACGACGTCCACACGACGTTGGCGATGTGCCCGAAGATCCCGTCGAGGTTGACGTCGTTGGGCGTCACCAGTCGTTGGGACAGGGCGTGCAGACGCAGGTAGGCATCCGCCGCCGAGGCGGGGCCTGCGTCGAGATCGATCGTGGTGGTGACGACTTCGGCGCGGGTGCCGCGAGCGTCGTCGGTGCCCACGAGAGCGTCGAGACCGTCGTCGGCAGCGCGGGCGGTGGCGGCCGCCTCGGCGGATTCGGGGGTATCAGCCGTGCTCAGGGTGGGATACCAGACGGAGAGGACGATGTCGGAATGGATCGTGGCAAGTCCACGTGCGGATACGATGCGTTCTGTCATGCCTTAAGCCTAGACGGTGGGGGCAGTACTAGGCTAAGGGACATGACTGTCGATCCATCTGCTGAGACCGAGTCCATCTTCGCACCCACGACTGAGCTCGGTGAGTACCTGTTCGCCGCCCTCGGCGACCCGGCCGAACTCACCGGCCGCCTCTGCGCGGTCGAATCCGTCTCCGGCAACGAAACCGTGTTGGCCGACGCCGTCGTCGAGGTGCTCGAACGCATCAGCGGCGGCCCGGGACCGGAACTCGAGATCCTTCGCGACGGAGATACGGTCGTCGCCCGCACCAGCCTGGGCCGGGCCGAACGGATCGTCGTCGCCGGACACCTCGACACCGTTCCCGTCGAAGACAACCTGCCGCCGGTGAGGACCACGATGACCGGGGCGGACTACCCCACGGACGAAGTGATCTGGGGACGCGGATCCTGCGATATGAAGGCCGGAGTCGCCATGCAGCTGTCCACGGCCGCAGCCCTTGAGGACCCGAGCCGCGACGTCAGCTGGGTCTTCTACGACCATGAGGAAGTCGACGCCTCACTCAACGGTCTCGGCCGGGTCGCGCGCACTCATCCGGACTGGTTGACAGGCGATTTCGCGATCCTCGGCGAACCCTCGAATGCTTCGGTCGAAGGCGGCTGCAACGGCACCATCCGCGTCGACGTCACCACCACCGGGGTGCGCGCGCATTCGGCGCGCGCGTTCATGGGCGTCAACGCCATCCATGCCGCTGCGCAGGTGCTCTCCCGTTTGGCCGAACATGAGACGGAGACCGTCACGGTCGACGGGCTCGACTACCGCGAATCCCTGTCCGCGGTGAACATCAGCGGAGGTGTGGCCGGCAACGTCGTTCCCGACGAATGCGTCGTGTCCGTGAACTACCGGTTCGCCCCGAGCAGGTCCGCCGCGGAAGCCGAAGCGTTCCTGCGCGAGTTCTTCACCGGCTTCGACATCGTCGTCACCGACGCTGCCGAGGGTGCCCGGCCCGGCCTCGACCGGCCCATTGCGCAGGACTTCATCGACACACTCGGCCTGTCGCCGGCGCCGAAGCTGGGGTGGACCGACGTGTCGCGGTTCAGTGCGCTCGGGGTCCCGGCGGTGAATTTCGGTCCCGGGAACCCGCTGTATGCCCACAAGTCCGACGAGCATGTCAGAGTCGCCGAGGTGGAGCAGGCCACCCGGACCCTGCTCAGCTACCTCGAAGGCCGGTGAACACGGTGAACGACAGAGGCGAATCCGCTGACTACGGCGCCGTCCCGAGCGGTGACGGCCCCGCCCCGAGCGACAGGCAGCCCGAGTACTACAGCAAGGGCCCGCTGCGTCTGCGCGGGGACCAGGTGCCGGAGACGACGACGGACCAGCGTCTGCTCGAAGCGGGGACGAGTGCGGAGTGGGTGCACGAAGACCCGTGGCGGGTGATGCGCATCCAAGCCGAATTCGTCGAAGGCTTCAGCTCCCTGGCCGAGGTCGGACCGGCCGTCGCGATCTTCGGCTCAGCCCGGCTCCACGCCGACACTCAGGCGTATGCGGACACTCGTGAGATCGCCCGCCGGCTGGCCGAATCCGGCAACGCCGTCATCACCGGCGGGGGACCGGGCATCATGGAGGCAGGCAACCTCGGCGCCGTCGACGGCGGAGGGGTGTCGATCGGCCTGGGCATCGAACTGCCCTTCGAATCGGGCCTGAACGACCACGTCGAGCTCGGCGTGCACTTCCGCTACTTCTTCGTCCGCAAAACGATGTTCCTCAAATACTCCCGCGGCTTCGTCGTCATGCCCGGCGGCTTCGGCACCCTCGACGAACTCTTCGAAGCTTTCACCATGGTCCAGACAGGCAAGGTGACGTCATTCCCGATCGTCCTCTTCGGCACCGCCTACTGGCAGGGTCTCGTCGACTGGATGCGCGATAGCCTGCTCGCCAACGGCACGATCAGCGACAAGGATCTGTCCCTCTTCACCCTCACCGACGATATCGACGAGGCCGTGGCCACGATCGAAGCGGGAAGCACATCGTGAAAGATCGCACCGACGCTGCCGCGGATATGTCCCGCTTCGACCTCAGCCAGGCCCGGGCGGGGGCACCGGCGATCATGGCGGTGATCAACCGCACGACCGATTCGTTCTACGAATCCGCCGCCACCTTGGACGAGGCGATCACCGCGGTTGCCGCGGCCGCCGACGACGGCGCGCACATCGTCGACATCGGGGGAGTGCGTGCGGGGAGGGGTCGGGAGATCTCCGTCGCCGAGGAGATCGACCGCGTGTGCCCAACGATCGAGGCCGTGGCCCGAGCCCACCCGCACGTGCTCATCAGCGTCGACACCTGGCGCCACGAAGTCGCCGAAGCGGCCTGCCGGGCCGGCGCCGGTCTTCTCAACGACACGTGGGCCGGGGTCGATCCGCAGATGGCCGAGGTGGCTTCCCGGAACAAGGTCGGCCTCGTCTGCTCCCACACCGGGGGATTGGATCCCCGCACCGATGCGCACCGCAATCGCTACGGCCTCCATGCCGGGGACATCGTCGACGCAGCACTTGCCGGAGTCATCGACCTCGCCGAGGCGGCCCGTGCCGCCGGTGTCCCCGACGAGAAGATCATCATCGACCCCACCCCGGACTTCGGGAAGAACACCTATCAGTCGCTGCGTCTGCTGCGGGAGCTCGACCGTTTCACCGCGACCGGACTTCCGGTGCTGCTGGCGATCTCCAGGAAGGACTTCGTCGGCGAAGCCATCGGCGATGTCGCGCCCGAGGACCGGCTGCACGGAACCATCGCAGCAACTGCGCTGGCTGTCGAGAAGGGAGCGGCGATGATCCGGACCCATGATGTCCGCGCCACCGCCGACGCCATCGATGTGACCCTGGCGATCACCGGTGAAGTCGTGCCGAGACACACCGTGCGCGGCCTGCGCTGAGAGTTCGCAACCGGGGTCTGTGCGAAAATGGGCGCATGCCTTTGTGGATTGTGATCGGTGTCGCGGCCGCGATCTTCGTCCTTGTGATCGTCATCGCGGCCAGCTTCAACGTCTTCGCCGCCGAAACCGGTGATGAGGCGCAGGAACGGTGGACCGGCCTGCCCGAAGGATTCACCAGTGCGGACCTCGACACGGTGGGTTTCAGGCCCGCACTGCGCGGATACCGAATGGAAGACGTCGACGAGGCCATGCAGATCCTGCAGGACCGCCTGCGCGTCCTCGAATCCGCGACCGATGTGAGCGCCCAGACGCCCGTCGACTCTGCAGCCGCTGACCCTGCCGGGCCCGAAACTCCCGCACCCTCCACATCCCCTGTCCCCGTCGACACCGCGAATGAGGCACCGGAAACGGCTGCCGAACCACGATGAGCCGTCCTTCCGACCTGCCCGGAATCACCCTCGCCCCCGAAGTCTTCGACTCGTCCCGACTCTCCCGCCTCGGCGCACTGTTCATCGTGCTGCCCGTGTGGCTGCAGGCCCTGGCCGTGTACTTCGTCTCCCGTGTCGTGAGCCTGTCGATCTTCGCCTCTGTCCTCAAATGGCAGGATCCGGCGAACTGGTCATCATCGCCGGTGACGACGACCCTCAACGACTTCCTCAACTTCTGGGACGGCGGTTGGTACGCCCGCGTCGCCGAGGAGGGCTACCCGCACGTCCTGCCCGCCGACGACAGCGGCGCGGTCGCCGAGAACCAGTGGGCCTTCTACCCGCTGCACCCCTCGGTCGTCGGCACCCTGTCCGACCTCACCGGGGTCAGCTACGCAGTCCTGTCTCCGATCGTATCCACTGTGGCCGCCGGGTTGGCGGCCGTCGTCATCCTCCACCTCTTCCGCAAATACGTTGATCCCGGCCAGGCGCTCATGGGACTGGCGCTGGTGATGTTCTTCCCATCGGCGCCGATCCTCTCCACCGGCTACGCCGAATCCCTGACACTGCTGCTGCAGGCGATGGTTCTGTTCCTCCTCGTCGAACGCCGGTACCTGACAGCGCTGCCGGTCGTCGTCCTCATGGACCTGTCCCGACCGGTCGGAGTGGCGTTCTCGTTCTTCATGCTCCTCCATCTCATCGACCGGTTCGTCCACCGTCGCCAGGACCCCTATCCCACCGCCGAGGTGGTCCGATCCTGGACCCTGGGTGTGCTGTCATGTGCGGCCGCCCTCATCCATCCGCTCCACGCGTGGTGGGCGACGGGGTCGCTGACCGCCTACACCGACACCGAGGCGGCCTGGCACACCGGAGAGACGACGTTCGTCGTCCAATGGGTGGCGCAGTCGATCAACCTCATCGGACCCCTGGGCCCGGTTCTGCTCATCATCGTCGTCGCGGGAATGCTCGGCCTGATCTTCTCTCCGGCCGGAGCGCGCATGGGGCGGACGCTGCAGCTGTTCTGCCTCGGCTACGGCATCTACCTGCTCATCTTCTTCAACCCGCAGACCTCGACTCTGCGACTGCTGCTGCCGCTGTTCCCCTTGGCGCTGACACTGGCTCTGGTGCGCTCACGCGGTTACCGGGCCGCGCTGCTCGTCGCATATATCCTGTTCCAGATCATCTGGGTGGCCTACCTGTGGCACTTCACCCCGCCGGCGGATCTGCCGCCGTGAACGATCGTTTATGAGAAAGTTACCCGGATCGTCCGGATCATGGAATAATCGAAGTACAACATTCGGTACACCTGGTGTGAACCGTCTTTGCATGACAACGGAAGGAAGAGCCCACATGGCAGCCCAGAAACCCCGCACCGGCGACGGACCTCTGGAAGTGACCGAAGAAGGCCGAAGCATGGTGATGCGGCTTCCTGTCGAAGGCGGAGGACGTCTGGTGATCGAGCTCAGCAGAGACGAAGCCACAGGACTGCACGACACTCTGGCAGAGACTCTGGGGCTCTGAGCCTCCGGCCGCTGAAGCGGCCGGACAGAACCGCACGAACAGCAGAGACTTCTCGGAAGTCTCTGCTGTTGTCGCATTCACCTGCTCTTCTGCAGCAGCAGCAGTCCTTGGCCGATGGGCAACAGTACCCGGTCGAGGTCTTCCTGCTGGGCGAGGCGGTTGAGCATTCCGCGAGCCGCTTGGGTCCGCGGGCTGCGGTCGACGGGGTCGGCGACAGCGCCCTTGAGCATCGTCTGGTGGATGACGAGGAGACCGTGCGCGTCGAGCAGACGCAGCGATGGCTGGATCATGCGCTCGAGGTTGCTCGGCTCAGAGTCGATGAAGACCATGTCATAAGCGGCCGGAGCGAGTTTCTTGAGTACCTCTTCGGCCCGTCCGCTCATCAGCCGCAGGCGGCCCGGGCGAATTCCCGCCATATCGACGAGGTCGCGGGCGGCACCTTGTGCTGTGGAGTTCGTGTCGATGGAGGTCAGTATGCCGGCGGTGGGCATACCGCGCAGCAGAGCCAGAGTCGAGGTGCCCACTCCTGTTCCGACTTCGACGGCGGCGACCGGGGTGAGGAGTCGGGCGAGGAGCGTCAGCGTCTTCGCCGTCGTCTGGGACACCGGCGCAAGACCGAATTCGTGAGAGTGGGTCCGGGCGGCATCGAGCAGGGGATCGGGGCCGTTGTACTGTTCGGAGAAGGTGAGATCACCTGCAATTTCACGTGACAATCGGCCCCCTCCTTTCCGTTGCTGAGTCCTCCCAAGTCTAACCGCATTCGGGCTCGATTCCGTGAGTGCGCCACAGCTCATCGAGCTCATCGACGTCGAGGAACGCACTCCGGTCGACCCGGGCATGGGAATGCGGAGTGCCTTCATCGGCCCAGTGGCTGCGGGCGCGGGCGAAGATCTCCGGCGGCAGGACTCCCGCGGCGTTGATCACCCTCCACCATGTGACGTTCGAGCCGAATTCCCTCATCACCCGCCCGACATAGCGGGGCGAGCAGCCGGCGACGGCACCCACGGTTCCGTAGGCGACGACACGGGCTTCGGGGACGAGTTCGACGATGCGCAGCACGCGCTCGACCGCTATCTCATCCATCGACGCTCCCGGCACCCGGCGCTCGTCGAACCTGTGCTGACCATGAGTCGATGCTACAGCCGTCCACGGTAGACTGGGTGACATGTTCATGGGTATCAACGGCACCGAAATGGTGATCCTGGTCGTTGTGGCCTTGGTCGTGATCGGACCCAAGCGCCTGCCCGAATACGCAGAGAAGCTGCGTGACTTCGTCCGCCAGATGCGGCGGATGGCCGAGGGAGCGAAGGACAGCGTCCGTCGTGACTTCGGGGACGACTTCAACGACGTGGATTGGCAGAAGCTCGATCCGCGTCAGTACGACCCCCGGCGCATCGTCCGAGAGGCCCTCGTCGAAGAGGATGCTGCGATCCGCGAATCCAAACGTCGGGATCCGCTCGAGGCTCCCGCCGTCGACGCTGCGGACCCGGCGACTGCGGCGGAAAGCTCCGGCACCGAGGCGACTGTGCGGGAGAAGTCACCGATCGAACGGTTCCAAGCCCAGGTCGACCTGCGAGACCGATCCGCGGCCGCCCCGTTCGACTCCGAAGCCACCTGAAGGACCAGGACCCCTTTCGGTTCGCCGGGACGAAAGCGGAGGCGGGTTCGAGCGGAGAGCTCGACTGTCAGTTCTTCTGCACCGATGGGTGCTCGGGGTTCGAACACAGCGGATCGGCGTAGCCGCGGCAGAAGTAGGACCCGGCCTTCTCCCAGGGGATTCCGGCGAAGAGCTCGCGTACGGTCACCGCATACAACCCCTTGTCCGCGACGGTCGCGTATACGGCCGGTGCGGCTTTCGCGGTAGAGGGGTGGATGGAGTGCATGAGCACGACCGAGCCGGGACGGGCATGTGCCTTCACCGCCTTGACGATCTTCTTCGGATCCCTGTGCTGCCAGTCGCCGGTGTCGACGTCCCAGATGATCGACGGTACGCCCACGACATGGGCGGACCGTTTGTCGAGCGCACCATAGGGCGGGCGGACCAGAGGATCAGTGTCGACACCGACCGAATTCAGTGACTTCCGGGTCCGGCGGATCTCCGCACGGATCTTCGCGGAGGGGATCTGGCTGAGTCGCGGATGCCGATAGGTGTGGTTGTCGACCTCGTGACCGTCGGCGATGACCTTGCGAGCCACTTCGGGGAAGTGATCGATGTTCTTGCCGAGGAAGAAGTAGGTCACGCGGATGTCGGCCTCAGCGGCGGCATCGAGGATGGCCTGTTCGGTCGCGGCCTCTCCCGGACCGTCGTCATAGGTCAGTGCTACGCAGGGCAGCAGTGCGCAGGAGAAGTCGGGAGACCGCTGGTCGGCAGGCTGGACCAGTCTCAGCGGGGTGTGCAGCTCATCGGCGACCTGTGTCCCCAGCGGTGTGAGTTCCGCATCCGACACCGGTGTGCCCTCGATGGTCAGCCTTCCGAATTCATCGCCGGAGACCGTCGCAGGGTCCACTGCGGCGGTGAAGAGACTGCGCGCATCGACCGTGGTCTCGGCGTCGAGGTCGGTGAGCAGCACCGCGGTATGCGGCTGCGGTGAATGCTGTTCGACGGTGGTCACGAGGTAGCGGCCCCCTCCGACGAGGACCGAGTTGTCGATGTCGAGCGAGTCCGGATCGGGCGCATCTCTGCCGGGGCCGGGAGCCGCATCCTGAGATTCCGATGCGGGTTCGCCTGAGGCAGTCCGCAGCGGAGCGAATGTCGCCGTCGGCCACCGGTGGACCGGCGAGGTCTGCGGGGGAGAGAACTCAGCTCTGCCGTCGAATCCGCCCGCCTTCTCGATCATCGTCGACAGCCGAGACTCGACGGCTGAGTTCAACGAGGGTGCCCCGGGCACGCCGAAGACATGGATGTTCAGCCGCGGGCTTCGCTTCTCGGCGATGATCGCGTAGCTGCGCATCGATTCGGTCACCAGGGCGCGGTTCTCAGCCGCCGTGGTCCGATGCTGCTGTGCAGTCAGGTCCTTCGCGCTCGGCGGGGCGTGACGGTTCGCGGTGACGACGGCACCGGGCAGGAGGATGAAGAGGCTGAGCGCGAGCGCACAGGAGAACAGTGTGTAGACGAGACCGTCTCCACGGACAGGCAACCGCACTGTCTCAGACCGGGCTGAGACCCAGAGACCTGCCGGACAGTCCGCGAGAGCGCCTGCGCAGGGACTCGGCCAACGTGTCGAAGGCCTGTGCAGCGGGGGACTCGGGGTGGCTGAGCACGACGGGGGTGCCGGCGTCGGATCCTTCGCGCACCTGTGTGTCGAGGGGAATCTGCGCCAGCAGAGGAATCGTGGTCTCGAGCGTCTGCGAGAGGTTCTCGGCCACACTGGTGCCGCCGCCGGTGCCGAAGACATCCAGACGGCTGCCGTCGGGCATCTCCATCCAGGACATGTTCTCGATCACCCCGGACAGCGTCTGCTTCGTCTGGGTGGCGATGGAGCCGGCACGTTCGGCAACCTGAGCCGCGGCCGCCTGCGGGGTGGTCACGACGAGCAGCTCCGAACCGGGCAGCAGCTGGGCCACGGAGATCGCAATGTCACCGGTGCCCGGCGGCAGGTCGAGCAGAAGGACGTCGAGATCGCCCCAGAACACATCGGTGAGGAACTGCTGCAGGGCACGGTGGAGCATGGGGCCTCGCCACACGACGGCCTGGCTCGGCGGGACGAACATGCCGATGCTCATGACCTTCACGTCGTGGCCGATCTGCGGCAGGATCATCTCGTCGACCCGGGTCGGCTTGCCCGAAAGTCCGAGCATGCCCGGGATGGAGAAACCGTAGATATCGGCATCGACGAGGCCGACGCGCAGACCCTTGGCCGCGAGCGAAACCGCGAGGTTCGCCGTCACCGAGGATTTGCCGACCCCGCCCTTGCCGGACGCGATCGCGTACACCTTGGTGAGGGAGTCGGGCCGGTTGAAGGGGATGTCGCGAGTACCGGTTCCCTGCAGCTTCTCCTTCATCGCCTTCCGCTGTTCGGGTGTCATCGTCCCCAGGACGACCGTCACCTCGGTGACTCCCTCGACGCGGGCCACCGCAGCCTTCGTGTCCCTGGAGATCGTGTCCTTGAGCGGGCAGCCGGCGATGGTGAGCAGAACTGTGACGGTGACTTCGCCGCCGTCGATGCTGATGTCGTCGACCATATCGAGCTCAACGATGTTGCGGCGGATCTCGGGATCGATGACGCCGGTCAGTGCCTCTCTCACCGTGTCCACATCGGGACCAGTCATGTCCACGTCCTTTCCTCCCCGGATGAGTGCTCCTGGGGCTTCAACCCTACCCCTTGGGAATCGGCGCCGTCATCCGGCCCCTGGCCCCTGTACCCGGGGTCCTTCGGTTCCGCGGCGGACCGTCCGGGCTCTCTGCTCTCCTCTTCGAGTTCCCTGAGCAGATCCTTGAGTTCGGAGCGGATGAAGTCGCGGGTTGCGACCTCTCGCATGGCGATCCGCAGCGCCGCGACCTCTCGGGCCAGATACTCGGTGTCGGCGAGGTTGCGTTCGGCACGCTGCCGATCGTGTTCGAATTCGACGCGGTCACGGTCGGTGCTGCGGTTCTCCGCGAGGAGGATCAGCGGAGCGGCATAGGAGGCCTGCAGGGAAAGAATGAGGGTGAGCAGAGTGAAGTTCAGCGACCGTGGGTCGAACTGCCAGGACTCGGGAAGCAGAGTGTTCCACCCAAGCCAGACCGCACAGAAGACGGTCATCCCCACGAGGAACGCGGGGGTGCCCATGAACCGGGCGAACGCCTCGGCGCCGCGGCCGAAGGTCTCAGGCGACATGGCGAAGTTCGGCAGTTTGCGTTTGCTCGACCGTGGGATCTCGAAATCGTCAACAGCCATGTCTACCCCCTCCTGATTTCATCACGGCCGGTCGTGCGCCAATCCTCGGGCAGAAGCTCGTCGAGGACGTCGTCGACGGTGACGACTCCGACGAGGCGGTCGTTCTCATCCGTGATCGGCACCGAGACCAGATTGTACGCGGCCAGAAGCTTCGACACCTCGCCCAGAGGGGCTTCCGGCGGCAGCGGTTCGACCTCGGTGTCGAGCATGATGCCCACCGCTTCATGCGGCGGATGACGCAGCATCTCCTGGATGTGGACGAGCCCGAGGTACTTGCCCGTCGGTGTCTCCACGGGCTGTCTGCAGACGAAGACCGCGGAGGCCAGGGCCGCAGGCAGGTCTTCCCGGCGGACGTGGGCCAGCGCCTCGGCGACGGTGGTCTCGGGGGTGAGGATGACCGGTTCGGTCGTCATCAGGCCACCGGCGGTGTCATCGTCGTACGCCAGCAGCGTCCGCACATCCTCGGCGTCATCGGGTTCCATGAGGGCGAGGAACCGTTCGGCCTGGTCGTCGCTGAGTTCGCCGAGCAGGTCAGCGGCGTCATCGGGTTCCATCTCTTCGAGCACCGTCACGGCACGTTCGGTATCGAGGCCGGCGAGGATCTCGATCTGCGTGTCGGCCGGGAGCTCTTCGATGACGTCGGCGAGGCGCTCGTCGTCGAGGGCCCGGGCGACCTGGAGACGGCGCGCCGAGTTCATCTCGAAGAGCACATCGGCGAGGTCGGCAGGCTTCGTGTCCTGGTAGGCGGCGATGAGCTGGGTGGCTTCCTGATCGATGTCGGAGTCGGCCGGATGGTCGGCGTCGGTCCAGTCGATCTGCTTCGTCTCACCGCGCCGGCGGAACGCGGCGAAGGCGGTGCGTTCGGGGACTCGACGCACGAAGAGGCGCGTGACCTCCCAGTCCTTGTTCACCTGCTGCTCGATGCCGACGTCCTCGACGAGGACGGGGGAATCGTCTGCCCGCAGACGCAGCCTGCGGTCGAGGAGATCGTTCATGACCAGCGTCTCCGATCCGCGCTGTTCGAAGCGGCGCATGTTCACCAGGCCGGTGGTGATGACCTGTCCGGAGTCGATGGCGGTGACCCGACCCATGGGGACGAAGACGCGGCGTCTGCCCGGGACTTCGACGACAAGGCCGATGACACGTGGGGACTGCCGCATGGTCGCGCGATAGACGATGACGGCGTCACGAACCCGTCCGACCTGATCGCCGAGAGGGTCGAATACGGGCGCGGAGACGAGCCGGGCGACGAAGACTCTTTTCGGTGGACCAGACATGTTCTCAGACTACGGGGTGGGCGGAGTCCTGCGGGGCCGCCTCGGCGAATTGAACTCAATTCACATTCCGCCGATCCCGGGATGACGGCCTCATGAACGCTGCTGTGACCTCGAATCGCGGACGGTCTGGGGGAGGTGTTCCACGCGCTCACTTCTCCTATTCATCAAGCTGTACTGACGACTTCACTCCCTTGTCGTTCGGCCTGCCTAGCGTCGTGTCACGGCAGATCCAGCCACAGTCGACAACAGGAGTCATCCATGCAGATACGCCGAATCCGCCCTCGCACCACCGTCGCAGGTCTGGGTGCCTGTGCCGTGCTGACACTCTTCGCTCCGCTGCTGTCACCGACCGCTGCGACGGCGGCGGGGGCACCGGCCGAACTCTATGAGGGACACGTGCAGGTCGATCGGGGCCAGGCCGCCGATCCGCAGAAGTTCACGGGTCGGGTCTTCGACGATGCCAACGAGAATTCGAAGCTCGACGACGACGAGGAGGGCGTGGCCGGAGTCGCGGTCACCAACGGCGTCGACGTCGTCCAGACCGACGGCCAGGGGGTCTATGAGCTGCCCGTGCGGGAGAACATGACCGTGTCCGTGACCCAGCCGGCGGGATGGCAGGTTCCCGTCGATGAAGACAAGGTCGCCCAATTCAGCTACAACCATCTGCCCGAAGGATCCGGTGACCTCGAGTTCGGCGGGATCGAACCGACCGGGCAGACGCCGAAGGCAGTGAACTTCCCGATGGTCGAATCGACGGCGTCGGCGAAGTCGGACCAGAACTGCCCGATCGCCGCTGACACGCAGGCCTATGACACCACCGAGATGGGCTATGCCCGTGACGGCGCGGTCGGGGACCTCGCCGACCGTGAGGACTACGGTGCCTGCGGTGTGCTGCTGCTCGGTGACAACGTCGGTGACGACCTCAGCCTCAACGACGAACTGCGCGACATCTACGCGCAGACGAACGGTCCTGTGCGGGTGGCCCCCGGCAACCACGATCAGGACTACGACGCCGTCGACGACTCTCACGCCCTCGACACCTTCCGCGACCAGTTCGGGCCGTCGTATTTCTCCTATGACGTGGGCAAGACCCACTTCGTCGTGCTCGACAGCATCGACTACGAGGGCAAGGCGAATGGGAAGAAGTACAAGGAGAGGATCACCGAGGAGCAGCTGACCTGGCTGGCGAACGATCTGAAGAATGTGCCGAAGAACGCGCAGGTCGTCATCGCCACACACGCGCCCATCGTCACGCACACAGAGGTCGTCGTCGACAACGCGAAGGACTTCTACGATGTCATCGCCGACTACCCGAACGCCGTGACCGTGGGCGGACACACCCACACGCAGGAGAACCTCATCGCCGGTGAGTCGCGCGAGGAATGGGCCGCGGCCGGAATCGAGAAGCTGCCGAACACGCAGATCGTCGCCGGTGCGGTCTCCGGCGACTGGTACTCCGGAGGGCTCAACGCCGATGGCTTGCCGTACTCGTTCACTCAGGACGCTTCGGAGCCGGGAGTGCTCACCCTGGAGTTCGACGGTGCCTCGCGCAGCGAGCGCTACACCGTGCGCAACGAATCCGATGATCATCAGCTGCTGCTCGGTGTGAATTCGCCGGCGTGGCGCGACTGGGCCCAGAAGGCCCAGGACTGGCAGGACGCGGACAAGGCGGGCACCGCTCCGGAGCCGGTCTCCGAACGGGTCGTCACCCGTGATGATCTGAAGGAGGGGCAGACATGGCTGACCTCGAGCTTCCTGGCCGGCACCTCCGATGCCCGAGTCGAAGTCAGCTTTGACGGCAAGGCTCCGAAGCAGAGCGAGCACACACAGCCCGGCCGGGGCGAGGCTCTGGCCAAGGGATGGGAGTTCACGGATCCGTACACGGCCTCGCAGAACCTGCGTACCTCGGGCAATGTCGGACAGTCGAGTTCGCACCTGTGGCGCACCGAGATCCCCTCGAACCTCGATCTGGGCACTCACACCGCAGAGGTGACCGGAACCGACCGCTACGGTCGTGACTTCACGCAGACGATCCGCTTCACCGTGGTCGAAGACGAGGCCCAGGCGAACAGCGAATCCCAGAAGCTGCTGCGCCAGGACGGCTTCGACGTTCAGATGGAGAAGAGCAGCAAGGATCCGCAGGGTCTGGACTCCGAGGAAGCTCAGTCCGCCCGCGAGAACTGAGCGTCACCGGTGCCCACAGTCAGGAACACTGATCCGCAGCCCTGCTGAGAGGCACCAGCGCTGAGAGCACAGAAACGGGGCCCGCTGCTCGGCGGGCCCCGTCACTGTCAGGAGGACTCGAGCCCCGGGCCGGCGAGCTCAGAACGCGGCGGTGAAGGCCGAGGCGAAGTCCGGAGCGATCTCGCTCAGGGTCTGCGGCTGCTGCCATCCGGGTCCCGCCGGGGCCGCCGAGACGTGAGCGTCGAGGATCGCCAGGCTCAGCGCGTCGGCGGCCGCCGCGGTGATCGTCACGAGTTCGCGGGTGGCAGCCTCGTAGTCGGTCGGAAGAGCGTGTTCTCCGGTGGCGATGCCGAAGACGGTGTCGCCGTCATAGAGCGTATGCGAAGGCTGGACGGCTCGGGCGATGCCCGCATGCGCCCCCGATGCCATCCGAGTCACCTGTGCCGGGTCGAGAGCGGCGTCGGTGGCGACGATCGCGATCGTCGTGTTCTTCGCCGCCGCATCCGGTGGTGCCGCGACCGGCAGCCCCCGGACTCTCGGCAGATCGAATCCGTAGGACCGCAGCAGTGGATCCAACCACAGACCGCCGGTCGAGGTGCCGATCGAACCGAGGGAGTTCGCCGCGACAAGTGCGGCGACAGTGACACCGCCGGGCAGGCGGACAGCGACGGATCCGAGTCCGCTGCGAAGCGTCTGGAACCCCGAACGGGCACCGGCACCGGCACCGAGGCTGCCCCTGACCTCTCTCCGCGGCACCGCACTCGGTTTCCCTGCGGTCGATTCGGCGCCGGTCGACAGAGCGTCCCTCGCCGCCTGCGCGCCCTCGTCGGGTCGCGGCGGTGCCACCGGCCCCGCCCCGCGACCGAGGTCGAAGATCGCGGCGGCCGGGACGAGTGGGATGACGGTTCCGGGCAGACCGGGTGCGGGGAAACCGTGCCCCGCCTCGGCGAGGGCATCGACGACGCCGCTGACGGCGGCGAGGCCGAGAGCCGAACCACCCGTGAGGACGATGCCATCGGCACCATAGGAATGCGTGCCCGGGGCGATGACATCGGTCTCATGAGTGGCGGGACCGCCGCCGCGGACATCGACGCCGATGGTGGACCCGGACGGAGGGACCACGACGCTCAGCCCGGTCAGGCGCCCCGGGGTGAACTCACCCGCATGGCCGAGACCGAGTCCCGGGACCTCGAGGATGCCCCGGCCGCGCACCGGGCCGATGCCGTCAACCGGCATCGACTCGGCGTCCGCGTCCGTCCCCGGATGGGCGTCGTGTGCCGAGGACATCAGCGATTCCGACCCTGGACCCAGGCTTCGACCTCGGCGCGGGTGCGTGGGAAGTCCGCGGAGAGATTCTCCACACCCTCGGCAGTCACGAGGACATCGTCCTCGATTCGCACACCGATGCCGCGGAACTCCTCTGGCAGAAGCAGGTCATCGGCCTTGAAGTACAGACCGGGTTCGATCGTGAAGACCATTCCCGGTTCGATCGTGGCATCGAGGTACATCTCGGCTCGCGCCTGCGCACAGTCGTGGACGTCGAGTCCGAGGTGGTGGCTGGTGCCGTGGACCATCCAGCGGCGGTGCTGCTGCCCCTCGGGGGAGAGCGACTCGGCGGCCGAGACCGGCAGGACTCCGAAGCCCTCGAGACGTTCGGCGATGACTTCCATGGCCGCCTCGTGGACCTCACGGAATCTCACGGGACGGTTGACGTGATCGGCGGCGACGGCGAATGCCGCGTCCGAGGCCGCGAGCACGGCATCATAGATCTTCGCCTGCACCTCGGTGAAGGTCCCCGACACCGGCAGGGTGCGGGTGATGTCAGCGGTGTAGAGCGAATCGGCTTCGGCACCGGCGTCGACGAGGACGAGGTCGCCGTCTCTGACCCGACCGTCGTTGCGGATCCAGTGCAGGGTGCAGGCATTGTTGCCCGATGCTGCGATCGTGTCATAGCCGACCCCATTGCCGTCGGAACGTGCCGCGGTCTCGAAAGCGGTTTCGATGACGCGCTCACCGCGTCGGTGTCCCAGGGCCTGCGGCAGCGCGCCGACGACATTGTCGAAGCCGGCTCGCGTGATCGCGACGGCCTCGCGGAGGGCCGCGACCTCATGGTCATCCTTGATCAGTCGCAGCTCGGAGAGCAGCTGAGCCAGTTCCGCATCGCCGGCCTCGGAGGTCTCGAGATCGGCCTGGACCTGGGTGCGGGCGAGGTCGATGACTGCGTCGATGCGGGTGTCGGCCTGGCGCACGAGACGTACGGAGATCGCCCCGAGGTCCTTCGTGATGACGTCATCGACGATGGCGGAGTTCGCCGTGGCGATGCCGGTCATCGTCGACATGGCCTCGAGGTCTGCGCGAGGACCGACCCAGTATTCGCCGTAGCGGGAGTCGGAGAAGAACTCTTCCGTGTCCGCACCGGCGCGGGGACGGAAGTACAGGGTCACCTCATGACCATCGTCCTCGGGCTCGAAGACGAGGACGGCATCGGGTTCCGAATCGGTCTCCAACCCGGTGAGGTGGATGAACGCCGAGTGCGCACGGAAGCGGTAGTCGGTGTCGTTCGAGCGGACCTTGAGTCCGCCGGCAGGGACGACGAGGCGCTCACCGGGGAAAGCGGCCGAGACCTGTGCCCGGCGTGCTGGGGTGAAGCCCGCGGCGGCCAACGCCTCGGCGTCGAGCGGGGTGCGGTCCCAGCCGGAGGCGACGAAATCGCGGAAGGCCTGGGAATTGGGGCGATGCGAGCGGTTGTTGACGCGGTCGGAAAGGGCCTGAGACGTGTCTGGTGAATCTGAATTCTGCTCTGTCATGCCACCCAGTCTATGCGGCGGGGCTGACATCGTCGGCACATGTGGAAGAGGGAACGACAGTTGCAGATAGACTGTGATCATGGTCATCGATCTCCATGTGCACACCGCATTCTCGGACGGGACCCAAACTCCTTCCGAACTCATCTCCGAAGCCTCGATGGAGGGCATCGACGTCGTCGGCATCACCGACCACGACACCACCGCGGGCTGGACCCTGGCCGAGGACGCCGCACGCGTCTACGGGCTCGGGCTGGTTCGGGGAATGGAGATCTCCTGTCGTTACGAAGGCATCAGTGTGCACCTGCTGTCCTACCTTCATGACCCGTACAACACAGGACTGGCCGAAGTCGTGCAGGAGACCAGGCGGGCACGTCTGCACCGCACGCACCTCATCATCGAGCGCCTTGCCGAGGACTATCCCATCGACATGGACGCAGTCCTCTCGGTCTCCGGCGAAGACGCGACGATCGGGCGACCGCACATCGCCGATGCCCTCGTGGCCGCCGGTGTCGTGGAGAACCGCACTGAAGCGTTCTCCTCCATCCTGTCCAGCCGCGGCAAATACCATGTGGCGCTGCCGACGATCGACCCGATCACCGCGATCGGTCTCATCCGCGAAGCCGGAGGAGTCTCGGTCTTCGCCCATCCTCGTGCCGCCATGCGCGGACGGGTCGTGCCCGATTCAGCGATGACCGAGTTCATCGCCGCCGGTCTCGACGGGCTCGAAGTCGACCATCGGGACAACCCGCCTCAGGAACGGGAGGCGATGCGTCGACTCGCCCATGAGAACGACCTCATCATCACCGGGTCGAGCGACTACCACGGCACGGGCAAACCCAACCGCCTCGGCGAACACGTCACCTCCGACCACATGCTCACCAGACTCCTCGACCGCGCCGCCTCACGACCCGGCGGCGTCGACTACATCCAAGGCTGAGCTCAGCCGAGGATTCGCCGCAGCCGCAGCCGTCCCCACGCAAAGCTCAGCGCATAGGACACGGCGGCCATGGCGGCAAGGAAACCGAGGTACTGGATGACGAGGACGACCGGTCCGGCCTCGACATCGTAGAGGCGTTCGAAGAAGAGTTCGAGGAAGAACACATGGACGAGGAACGCGCCGAACGACGCTGACGCCAGACGCGCGAAGATCTTCTTCGTGCGGGTGCCGAGGCGCAAGCGGGAGACGAGGAGGATCACGCTGATCGCCAGCCCCACGATGAGCGGATTCGCGTTCTCGATCGGATAGGACTTCTGCGACTCCCACCAGAGGACACCGAGCGCCGAGGCGGCGAAGAGCAGACACAGCGTCCAGATCGGCGGACGCAGCTCCCCGGCGTGCTGGATGACGAAGGCACCGATGACGAAGTAGACGACCTGATAGGTGGCGAATCCCCATTTCCAGGCGTCCTGATCGGAGCCGACGAGGTCGAGCAGAAACGGCGCCCACACCGTCGATCCGGCCAGCACCAGGGCGAGAGCCGCGAGCCTCCACGGGCGCTCGTTCCTCCAGAACAGGACGAGCGTGCCGAAGACGAGGATGAGCGGAATGTACGCGTAGAGATACCACAGGTGGAAGCCGGGGCGACCGGCTTCGAGGAAGCTGCGCACGAGGTCATGGCGGACATTCACCTCGTCGGTGTCGAAGAGGTTGAATCCCAGGACGAAGATGACCGACCACGAGGCGAGGGGAACCAGGTGGCGCACGATCCGGTCCCACATCTTGGCTTCTGTGCGCGGGGGCGCACCGGCGAGCACGGCCCACCCGGCGATCATGAAGAACATGGGCACGGCCCAGGGATTGACAGCCTCGGCGAGATGACCGAGCCACCAGGCGTCGGAGCCTTCCTCGCTGCGGCCGATGAGCACACCGCCGGAGTGGCCGATCATCACGGTCAGTCCGGCGAGGACGCGCATGACATCGACATCGTGCCGGTGGCGCCTGCCGGTGCGGGTGCCGGGGGAGGTGGCCGCGTCCGAGGCGCGGTCGGACGCTGACGACTCGGAAGCCGGGTCCAGACCGGCCGCGAGCTCCTGACTCTTCGGGGAGAGATCGGAGACCCCGGCAGGTGCTGCGGGGGAGGGGGCATCCACACGGCGTGAACTGAACAATGAATCGCTCTCGTTCGTCATCGGAGACAGGGCGTCAGAACAGTCTTGACCACCGAATTGAACGCCTTCGGAGATCAGGTTGAACGCAGAGTGAACGAGGCTCCGTGATCCGGACACGGGACGGCGAAGGGGCCCCAACCGAGCACGGTTGGGGCCCCTTCAACGAAGTCTGTGCGCCGTCGCCGGCGTCAGTTCAGTCCTCGCTGGCGTCGGTGGCCGAGTGCCCACCCTGGCCGGCATGGCCGCGGTTGACCGGTTTGCCGCCGCGGGTGCGCCGACGATTGCGCTGGCGGCGCGGCTTGCGGCCTTCCTCACCGGCACCGGAAGAGGAGCCGCGACGGTCGGAGGAGCCGCCTCGGCGGTCATCGGAGCCGCCACGGCCGGAGCCGCGACGGTCGGACCCGCGACGCTCGGACCCGCGGTTCTTCTCCCCGCCGGTCTCGTCCTCACCTTCGGGGTGCTGGCGCGGCAGGCGACCCTTGGTGCCCTTCGGGATGTCGAGGTCGGCGAAGAAGTGCGGAGACGTCGAATAAGTCTCGGCCGGTTCGTCGAAGTCGAGGCCGAGGGCCTTGTTGATCAGTCGCCAACGGGGCATGTCGTCCCAGTCGACAAGGGTCACGGCCACACCCGAGTGACCCGCGCGGCCGGTGCGACCGATGCGGTGGACGTAGGTCTTCTCGTCTTCGGGGCACTGGTAGTTGACAACATGGGTGACATCGTCGATGTCGATTCCGCGGGCGGCGACATCGGTGGCCACGAGCACATCGACCTTGCCGTCGCGGAAGGACTTCAGCGCCTTCTCCCGCTGCGACTGACCGAGGTCGCCGTGCAGAGCCTTGACGTCGAAGCCGCGGTCGCCGAGTTCGGCCGCGAGCTTGTCGGCGGTCCGTTTGGTGCGGGTGAAGATGATCGTGCGGCCCCGGCCCTCGGCCTGGAGCATGCGAGCGACGAGTTCGGACTTGTCCATCGAATGGGCGCGATAGACGAACTGAGTCGTGTTCTTGCCCAGCATGGACAGGTCCTCGTGGTCCTGGGCCCGGATGTGCGTGGGCTGGCTCATGTACCGACGGGCCAGTGTGATGACGGCACCCGGCATGGTCGCCGAGAACAACATCGTCTGCCGGTGTGCGGGCACGGCGTTGATGATCTTCTCCACATCGGGCAGGAACCCGAGGTCGAGCATCTCATCGGCCTCGTCGAGGACGACGGTGCGCACGCGGTGAAGGCGGAGGATCTTGCGTCCGTAGAGGTCGAGGAGGCGGCCGGGGGTGCCGACGACGACATCGACACCGGCCTTGAGCCGGTTGATCTGCGGGTCGAAGTCCATGCCGCCGTAGATCGTCATGATGTCGATGTCACGCTGCACCGAGGCGGTCACGAGATCGGCTGCGACCTGCTTGGCCAGTTCACGGGTGGGCACGACGACGAGGGCCTGCGGCAGACGCGGTTCCTTGGAGTCGTTGACGCTGTCGGGAGTCGCCTCGGGGTGGGTGGTCACCGAGGAGTCCTCGGTCTTGCCGACGACGCGCTGGAGCAGGGGGATTCCGAATCCCAGGGTCTTTCCGGTGCCCGTCTTGGCCTGTCCGATGATGTCGGCACCTGACAGCGCCACGGGCAGCGTCAGTGCCTGAATCGGGAAGGGGTGGGTGATTCCTGCTGAGGCCAGTGAGGCCACGATCGGTCCGGCGACTCCCAGCTCTGCGAAATCCGGTTCTGTCTCCGCCATATTCCAAACTCCTTTTAGCGCATTCGCGCTTGTCATGGCCCAGAACCGGTAGTCTTGAACTATGCCCGATTCTGTCCCATTGGCCGGTAATGATGCTGCAACGCTCGCTCTTCTTGCGTTCGGCGAGCTGACCGGTTTCGAACGTATGGCCACCAACGCGACGACCGCAGCGGATCTGGATGACAAGGTCATCCTGGCGCGGTTGGCCTCTCAGTCCTTCGCGAACTTCGAGCAGCTCTCACAGCACATCGATCAGATGGGCCAGGATGTGATCGAGCTCTGTCAGCACTTCGAGCCGACCTTCAACACGCTGGCTGAAAGGACTCGTCCTCGCGACTGGTACGAAAGCCTCATGAAGGGATTCGTCTTCGACGGAATCATGAATGATTTCTACCGCACGGCGGTGGACGAACTCGCGGAGCCCGGATACAGCCTGGCTATTGCAATTCTCGATGATACACGTGCCAGTGAATATGCGCGCAATCGTCTGACATCCGAAGTGGCCGTCGACACGCAGTTGGCGTCGCGTTTGGCGCTGTGGGGCCGCAAGCTCGTCGCCGAGACCCTCGGGCGGGCACGCAGCCTGCTCACCGATCCCTTCCTCGGCCTCGACGAGGACATGGTCGTCGAGCTGATCCCGGCGGTGACCTCGAACCATTCGAAGCGGATGTCCGCGCTCGGCCTCGTCGCCTGAGAGAGTGAATGCGGATGGGCCCCGGTCATTGCGACCGGGGCCCATCTGTCAGTTCCGCATTCATGCGCTTCAGTGTGCTCAGGCGCTGAAGCCCACGCGGCGCGCGGTTTCCGTGCCGAGTTCGAGGTAGCCCAGCGAAGCGGCGGGAACGAAGATCTGGCGACCCTTCGTGTCCGTGAACGTCAGCAGTCCATCGGACTGGATCTTCTCCTCGACGCGGGCGGCCAGCGCCTTCGAGTCTTCGTCGGTTTCGAGGGTGATCTCGCGCTGGGTCTGCTTGACGCCGATCTTGATTTCCATAGTGCTCCTTGTGCCGATCTGGGTGGCGGATGATGGATTGGACTGTGTCCAGCTTAACGTCAGCGGGGGAGGGTTTCTTCCCGCCGGATTCCGCTGTGGGCTGACGAACCGTGAGGCGCGAGCCGCTGTGCCCGTACCCGGTGTCCGGATGCCCGGTGCCTGAGCGTAACGGTCAGCGTTCGGCGAACGACTTCAAGCCTCCCCAGCTCATCTGCGTGAGCAGAGAGACGGCGGAATCGACGTCGATGCCGCGCTGGGAGTCGAGCTGTTTGACGACGACCTCGGCGGTGCCGATGAGAGCACGACACAGGAATCGCGCTTCATCATCGCGCAGCCGGGCGAAATCCTGCAGTGCGGCGACGACGCGGGAGGCCGAACTCTCACGAAGGGCGCGAAGCTTCTGCTCCGCCTTCGGCTCGTAGACATCCGAATTGAAGATGATGACGAACTCTTCGCGGTGCGAAACGACGAAGTCGAAGTAGGCGCGGTAGGTGGCCCGGATCTTCTCATGCGGGTCGTTCGTCGATTCCAGCGCTGCAGCGAGCCGGGAATCCAGGTGCGCGGCCGAGGAGTCGATGAGCGCGAGGTAGAGGTCCTGCTTCGAGTCGAAGTGCTGGTAGAGCACGGGCTTGGACACCCCGGCAGCCTCGGCGATCATGTCCATGGAGGTCGTTCGGTATCCACGGGTGGCGAAGACGGAGCGTGCGACACCTACCAATTGGTCGCGGCGTTGGTCACGGGGCAATCTCTGTTGTGGACTCGACATTCTTCAATGCTACGCGAAGTCCACCCTCTCCCCAGGCATCAGGTCGGCATCGGCGACGCGCGAGCCGCCCGTTCGGCGACGCGCCGGTTCCAGCTTCGGGAACCTCGTGTCAGCGGCTCGTGATGGAATACGAGTATGGATGAGATGACCCAGCAGATGGGCGGCGCTCTGCTCTCGGGCCGCTGCCTGAACATCATCGGCCGGCCGGGCACGGGGAAGACGACGCTGCTCGAATCCGTCTACGCGGATCTGGTCACACGGATCGACCCGGCCGCGGTCCTCGTCCTCACCCCCGACCGCGATCACGCCGATGTTCTGCGCAACCGGCTGCAGCCGCCCGCCGATGCGGTCCTCACCGGCGCCGCCGCCCGCAGTCTCGCCTCCTACGCCTACGGAATCGCCCGTGCCGCACACACGACACGCACAGGCGAGGACCTCGAGTTCATCTCCGGAGCCGACCAGGACGTCTTCCTGGCCGACCTGCTGGCAGGGCATGAGCTCGGTCACTCCCGTGGACCGCTGTGGCCCTCGGAACTCACCGCCGAGGTGCGCTCGACCTCGGCTTTCCGCACCGAGGTCCGCGATGCACTCAACCGAGTGATGGAGTTCGACTTCGGGATCCGCACGCCCGAACCGTCATCGACCGTCACCGGCCCGAGCGAGCACATCTTCGACTTCGGTCGCACCGCTCTCGGCCGCGTCCTCGCCCGGTGCCCCGATCCGCGGTGGGACGCGATCGCCGAGATCCTCGACGAATACCTCGGCATCCTGTCGATGCCCGGTTACGGCGGTGTCGATTCCGCCACCGTGCTCGCTCTGGCGGCGTTCGAGATCTTCCGTGAACCCGCCGAGGCGACCGCCGGCAGAACATGGTCGTTCGCTCCCGATCGGGTGCCGACGGTGGTCCTCGCCGATGGTGTGCAGGATTTCCCGGCGGCCAGCTGGGGCATCCTCGAACAGCTGCGTGACCGCGGCAGCGCGATCGCCCTGTTTGGAACTCCGGAGACGGTGACCGGGCGCTTCCACGGTGCGGACGCCTCGATCATCGACCGGGCCACCGCGGACACGGGATTCGACACCATCGTCCTCAACGAACTGTGGGACGTCGACCCCGCTCTGGCCGAGACCATCGACGGCTTCGGTGCCCGAATCACGACCCGGTGGTCACTGGGCCATATGCCCCGACCACGCCCCACAGCAGCACCCGCCGCCGACTTCTCCGCGGACTTGTCCTTCGACTCCGCTGGTGGTTTGGGCGACGAGTCGGCGGCGAACACACGAGCACCTGCCGAGGTCCCCGCGGAGTCGGTGTCTCCGGAGACGGCACTGGACGCGCATCTGGAGACTCACGTGTTCGAGGGCAGCGCTTCGGGCACCCGGTATCTGGCCCGGCGGATCACGAACTTCGTCGAAGATGGACACTCCTGGTCGGATGTGGCCCTCATCTGCAGAAACGCGAACAGCGCGCGGTCGATCGCCAATGAGCTGCGGGCCTCCGGTGTCTCCATCGCCACTCTGATGCAGCCGCTCAACGTCGACCCGGCCACAGCTCCGCTCCTGGAGCTGCTGTCGACGACGCCTGATTTCGACGACGATGAGTCCATCGCCGAACTCGCCCTGTCCCTGGCCGGCAGCATCTACGTTCGGCTCGACCCCGTGCAGATCCGCCGCTTCCGCCGCACCGTGCGCCGCCGGTTCCCCGCGCCCAGCAGCACCGCCTCTCTCGCGCTGGCGCTGCGCAGCCCCATCGACGATTCGTCCCCGCAGGCACTGGCGACGATCTCGCGCATGCTCCACGCCGCCGCTGCAGTCGGCACCGACGACCCCCACCAAGCACTGTGGACGATCTGGGAAGCCGCCGGTGTCGCGCAGAAGTGGCAGCACGAAGCCCTGCAGGACCCCGAGTCCGTGACCAACGGCTACCTCGACTCGGTGCTGCGCCTGTTCGCGTTGGCCGAGAAGATCGCCGACCGCGGCGGCTTCACCGCACGATCCTTCGCGGGGATCGTCGCCGAACAGGACATCGCTCAGGACTCCCTGGCCGACACTGCGGGATTCGCCGACCATGTTCGCGTCGGCACGCCCTCATCGTTGGCTCATGTGCGCGTGCCGCTGGTCATCATCGCCGAAGTCAACGAGGGAGTGTGGCCGAACCCGAAGCTGCGCGGCGGCATCCTCGGACTGACCGACCTCGCGTCCGTGCTGACGAGCGGAGAGACCGTGACAGCCGACCCTGGATATCACGCTCATGCGAAGAAGACGAACCTGCGGGAAGAGGGCGAGCTCTTCTACACCGCGCTCAGCCGTGCCCAGCAGAAGGTCATCGTCACCGCAGTCACCGATGCCGAAACCGAACCCTCCCCTTTCTTCGACGTGCTGGCTGCGGGAACCGCCAAGGGCACCGAGGTCGCCGACGGCTATGCGATCACCCATGAAGACGAGCTGCCGCCGCTGACTCTGCCGGAGATGGCAGCACACGCCCGAGCCCATCTGCTGCAGACCGCGGCAGCCCAGCAGGCAGACGCCCCGGATTCCGAGACCCTGAGCTGGGCGCAGCTGATGCGGGCGTTCTCCGCGGCCAGCCCGGCAGTCGAAGACCCGAGCCGTTGGCGTGAATCCGAAGACATCACTTCGTTCGATCCGCTGTACACCGACTCCGACACTGTCCGCGTCTCGCCGTCCCAGGTCGAAGCCTTCACCGATTGCTCTCTGCGCTGGTTCCTCACTCGCAATGGCGGCGATCGCGCGAGTTCGACCGCACAGAACCTGGGCACCATCATCCACGCAGCCGCCGAGAACTACCCCGAAGGACCGACCTCAGCGATCCGCGACTTCGTCGCAGGCGAATTCTCCTCTCTCGAATTCGATGCCGAGTGGGAACGCGAACGGGAACTCGATGTGGCGATGAAGATGGCCGACCGCCTCGGCGAATACATTGAGAACGCTCCCGGCAGCCTCATCGGAGTCGAAGCGCAGGTCTATGCCGCCGGCGTCGATGACGCAGGGCGCCGGTGGAAGGTGACCGGTCGCCTCGATCGGGTCGAGGAGGTCTCCGGGGGACTGCGCATCGTCGACTTCAAAACCGGCCGCAACGTCGTCGCCGGAAAGGAGATGGACCGCCACGCGCAACTCGGGGTGTATCAGGAGGCGATCAACTCCGGCACCATCCGGATCGGCGAGGATGAGGAACTCGACGCTGAAGCCTTCGGGGCCGAGCTCGTCTTCCTCCGCAAGTCCTCCCGCACCGTCCGGGAGCAGCCGGCACTCGAGATCGACGAGAACCCGAAGTGGGCACGCGAGCTCATCGACGACGTGTCCGGCCGGATGCGGGCGGCGAGCTTCCCTGCCCGAGTCGAGCAGCAGAAATGCAAGTCCTGCCCCGTGCGATCGTCCTGCCCGGCGATCGGTCCGAAGATGTTGGAGGATGACTGATGCGCTACAGCGCCGAGCAGCTGGCCCGTCTGACCGCGGCCGAGCCCGCGCAGGCTTTCCCACCGAGCCCCGAGCAGCGGGTCATCATCGAAGCCGACCCGGCGCAGTCGATGAAAGTCACTGCCGGTGCCGGATCGGGCAAGACCACGGTCATCTCCCAACGTGTGGTGTGGCTCGTGGCCAACGGCCACGTGTCCCCGGAGGAGATCCTCGGCCTCACCTTCACCCGCAAGGCCGTCGGCGAGCTCGGCGGCCGCATCCGGGTCCTCCTGTCCCGACTGCGTCACAACCTCGGCATGGGACAGGAGCTCTCCCTGCCGGGACTGGACAATCCGACGGTGTCGACCTACAACTCCTACGCCGCCTCAATCGTCAGCGAACACGCAGTGAGCATCGGCATCGAACCCGAAACAGTGCTCCTCGACGATGCCACCGCACACACCATCGCCGGAGACCTCATCGACGCCACCCCGCCGGATGAGATCCCCGGAAACTTCTCCCGCGAGACGATGATCTCCGATGTCATCGCATTCGCCGGCGCGATGAACGACCACGGTCGCGATGTCGGTGAAGTCACCGAATACCTCGAACAGTGTCTGGCCGCCCTCGTGTCGAGCAAAGGCAGACCTGTCGACCCCAACGGGCGACGGGCGAAGCTCGAAGCGAAGATCCGGACAGCGCGACTGGCCGACGCCTATATGCGCGAGAAACGACGCAACCTGGCGATGGACTTCTCCGACCAGGTGCGGTTCGCCCAACGCATCATCGATCAGGTGCCGGCAGCGGCCGCCGCCGAACGGGCGCGGTGGAAGATCGTCCTCCTCGACGAATTCCAAGACACCTCGGTCGCCCAGCTCACACTGCTGCGCGACCTCTTCCACTCCACCGCTGTGACCGCGGTCGGCGATCCGAGGCAGGCCATCTACGGCTGGCGCGGCGCCAGTGCCGACAATATGATCCGCTTCTCCTCCGACTTCCACAACGTCGAATCGCTGACCCTGAGCACAAGTTGGAGGAACGACCGAACCATTCTCCAGGTTGCCAACCGCATCGCCGACGGGCTCACCGACAGCAGCGAACCCCCACTGTCGGCCAGGGACGGGGCCGGCGATGGTGAGGTGAGTGTCGAGGTCAGCTCGGGCGCTCATGACCCGGACTATCTGACCAACGGTCTGAGAGCAGTCACCGACTGGTTCGCCACCATCCCCGAGGGTGCGACGAAGGCCGTGCTGTGCCGAAAACGCGCACACTTCGCGCCGGTGGCCGCCGCGCTCGAAGCCGCCGGGTTCGCCGTCCACGTGCATGGATCCTCCGGGCTCCTCAGTGACCCCTTCGTCGCCGACCTGCGGTCGGTGCTCACCGCCGCGATCGATCCCATGGCCGGAGACGAACTCATGCGGCTCATCAGCGGCCGCATGCTCGGCCTCGGCGCCGCCGACATCGCCGGGCTGCAGGCCTTCACCCGCCGGCAGACCGAACGACGCCAGGCAGAGCGCGCCGAGACCGCTGCCGATCCCGCCGAGGTCATCGTCGAAGCCATCGATCAGGCGACGATCGTCGAAGGTCTCGACGAACTCGTCGAAGTGGACCGAGCACTCGACCACGGTCCGCGCTCGGCGACCGACAAAGCGCTGCTGTCTGACTACCGCAGCTCTGGTCTGAGCACCGAAGCGCTGCAGCGGCTGGTCCGTCTTGCCCGTGCCCTGCGCACCACTCGATCAGGCACCGGCACGATCTCCTCGATCATCCGAACCGCTATGACGGAGACCGGAATCGACTCCGACGTCTGGGGGTTGAGCGATTCGCTGCGCAATCTGCATCGGTCGGCCCTCGATGCGTTCCTGTCCGCAGCCAGCCAGTATTCGGCCGCCGACGACCGCCCTTCGATTCCCGGGTTCCTGTCATGGCTGAGCCTCATGGAGGCCCATGATGCGCTGAGCACGGCCGAACCGACGGCCGCCGCTGAGGCGATCAACATCATGACCGTTCACGCTTCGAAGGGGCTCGAATTCGATGCTGTGGCCGTGCCGTCGCTGGTGGTCAAGGACTTCCCGACCGAACCGCGTGACAAGGAGGGGTGGATGGACCGCACCGCACTGCCGTATCCGCTGCGCGGAGACCGCGCACACCTCGTCGACTTCGACCTGCGGGAAGCACAGTTCGACACGAAGAAGGCACTCGACGAATGGATCGGAGACTTCATCCGCCCACATATCGCCGATGCACATGTGGCCGAAGAGAGACGGCTGGCATATGTCGCCTTCACTCGTGCCAAACGCCACCTGTGGCTCGGCGCGGAACTGATGGGATCGCGGACGGAACCCGACGAGCTGTCCCCATTCCTCACCGAAGCGGTCGAAGCGTTGGGACTGACGGTCGACATTCCAGAGCCGGCCGATGAATCCGGAGAAGACAGGATCGAGACCACCGAATGGCCGGTGCCGCGCACCCGGCAGGTCGCCGCGGCGCAACAGGCAGCATCATGGGTCGAAGCCAGTCCCGAGGTGAGTCTGGAGACGCTGGCTGACGTTCACGGGGACGTCGGCCGGTACGCCGCTCAAGCACTGCGGGTCGGTGCCCGGCCGGGGGCGGCAGCGACGGCCGGCATGCCCGACCGCCTGTCCGCAACCGCTCTCGTCTCGTGGCGACGGGATCCGCAGGGATTCCGCACACAGGTGCTGCGACCGATTCCGACGCCACCGAGTCGGGCGGCTGAGATCGGCACGAACTTCCACTCCTGGGTCGAACAGCACTTCGGCCAGTCGAGCATCGACATCGGCGAGGACGAAGCCGTCCGCCCGATCGATGCCGCCACGATCAAACGGCTGCAGTCGACCTTCCTCGCCTCAGAGTTCGCCACCCGGCGGGCCGACCATGTCGAGATGTCGTTCGAGCTCGTCCTCGGTCGGTTCCGGGTGCCCGGAAAGATCGATGCGGTCTTCATCACCGACGGCCATGCCGAGGTCGTCGACTGGAAGACGTCGAAGAAGCCCGACACTCAGGTGCTCGAGGTGATGAAGTGGCAGCTGGCGCTGTACCGATTCGCGATTCTGCGTGCACATCCGGAGATCACCGAGGTTACGGGCACGTTCTACTTCGTCGGCAGCGACGAGGTCGTCCGCTTCACGGAATTGCCCGATGAGGACGACGTCATCCAGTGGCTCGACGCCAACGACCTCGGCTGAACGCCTCTGTTCCACCGATCGCCCGCGTGGCGCCCCGGGCAGGTCCGATTCGCTTCAGGGGCGGATCGGAAGCCTAGGGGCAGAACTCGTGAGTTCAGGGACGATCCGGCCGTGAGATCGGACCGGTTTCGTCACCGTCGACCGTGTCCGGAGTGGGCTCGGTGGTGACACCGGATCCGGGTTCGGAATCGCGGTCGGAAGTGCCGTCGGACGCAGTGTCGGTCGGCCGTGCCCGGGGGATGAACACATCGGAGGGTTCGTTCTCGGTGATGGCGGCTTCGACGTCCGGTTCGGCCGTGCCACCGGCCGATTGCGATGCTTCGGCAGGGTTCGAGTTCCCAGTGTCCGCTTCAGCAGAGGCCGCCGAAGCCTGATCCGTCTGTGCATCGGCGGAGCCGGCGAAGAGCACGTCGTTGAACGAGGTCAGCAGATCGGCGGCATCGTTGATCGCAGATTCGTCGCCGGAGTCGACGGCTTCGAGCAGCCAGTCGACGACCGCGAATTCGGCGAGCAGCTCGGCACGTGCAATGACGTGCTCATCGGCTCGGGGGCGCGCGCTGCGGTATTCCTCGTAGAACGTCGGCAGCGCGGCCGGATCGATGAGCGCCGAGGCTGCGGCCAGATCGATGGCAGGATCGGCGACACGCAGTCTGCCGATCTCGGACAGGGCCAGCACTCGCTCCTGATCGGTGTAGACGCTGGTCTCATCGATGGACCCATGGATCGGCGTGGCCAGAAAATGCCAGAGAGCGACCTTCTCGAACTCCTCTTCCCAATGCTGGAGCAGCGCTGAGGGCACCCGTCCGGTGCTCGCTGCCTGATCGAGTCGTTCGAGGATGAGGAACTGGGATCGGGACGGATCTTCGACGGGGAACCCGGCTTCGGACACCGGTTCGGGGGCTGCCGAATGCACGGTTGCCAGCGCCTGCGCGAAGGAACTGGCCCGGGCCGTATCGGCGATGGGCACATCGCCGAGCGGTGCACCCGGCAGGGGATCGACCAGGGTGACCGCCGTCGGTGTGGAGGTCTCGAAGTACTCGGCATCCACTTCGGTGATGGCGCGCAGATGCGGCCAGGTGAAGTCCGCGTGCGGGTACATGGAATCGTAGATCCGACCCGCCTCGGCAGCGGATCCGATGTCCGCGGTGCGATCGAGCTGGGTCTGGGCCGTCGCGACAAGCTCCTGCCGGTCATCGCCGAGAAGTACTCGGACTCCGGCGTCGAGGGGCGGCAGGGGTGTCCATTTCGTCGGTGCGAAGCCGTCGAGCATCGTCGCCGCGATCGCAGTCAACTTGAGCGCCTTGGTATCCACCTTCCCCAATCTACCGTCTGCCTTGCGCTGAGACACGGGACTCGCCGTCGAGCGTGTCTGGAGGCTGCTTCGCTCGGGCCCGCCTGCGTCAGGGGCTTAAGTTATCGTGGAAGACATGAAGCCATTGCCTCCCGTGCAGCCGATCAGTCTCGCCCGTCATGGAATCGATCGTGACCATCTCACCCGTGGTCAGGACGGCGACCTGTCTGAGATCTGGGCCGCAGGGGCCGTGCCTGTCTTCGAACATCGCGGGACGCTGCTCGTCTCCGCCGGCGGTCTCTTCCTCAGCGATCGCAGTCTGGTGCCGGACGGGCAGACGGAGATCTATCTCGGTCGGGATCGTCTGGGCACCCGGTACATCGGAGTCTCCCTCGATGACGAGGGGCGCAGCCACCTCGATTCCGCTCTCGACGTCTCCCGCGCACGTGATGCCAGCGATCTGCTCACCGCTCCGGGGGAGGGCATCGACAGCTCCGAACCCGTTTGGCTGCCGCTGCGGCATTTGGCCGAGGCTCTCGACGATGTGCAGGTGTCGCTTGCTGTCGAAGTCGTCGGCGTCGGGAACTGGCACCGGGCCCACCGGTTCTCTCCGCGTACCGGAGCTCCGACCACACCGGTTCTCGGCGGGTGGGTGCGCCGCGACCCGGAGACCGGCAGCGAGCACTTTCCCCGCACGGACCCCGCCGTCATCGTCGTCATCGTCAACACGGATGAGGACGGAGTCGAACGCGTGCTGCTGGGCAACAACGCCGCTTGGGAAGCCGACCGGTATTCCCTTCTGGCCGGATTCGTCGAACCGGGCGAGACTCTCGAACATGCGGTGATCCGCGAGATCTGGGAGGAAGCCCACCTCGAGGTCACGAACCCGCAGTACCTCGGTTCCCAACCCTGGCCCTTCCCCTGTTCGCTCATGCTGGGGTTCTCTGCAGAGGCACCGAACCGGGAATTCGCCGCGGACAGGTCCGAGATCGCTTCACTGCGCTGGTTCACCCGCGACGAGCTTCGCACAGCCATAGCCGAGAAGGCCGTTCGCGCCCCGTCGACGATCTCGATCGCCGGTCAGCTTCTCTGCAGCTGGTTGGACAACGCGTGAACGCTTCGGCCACGGCCCTGCTGGAGGCCCTGGACGAGGAGCAGCGCGAAGTCGCGACTCACTTCGACTCCCCGGTGATCGTCCTCGCCGGAGCCGGCACCGGCAAGACACGCGCCATGACACACCGCATCGCCTATGGAATCGCCACCGAAGTGTTTCCTCCCAACCATGTTCTGGCCCTGACATTCACTGCAAAGGCGGCCGGTGAGATGCGGTCGCGGCTGCGGGGCCTCGGCGTGCCCGCCGTGCAGGCTCGGACCTTCCACTCGGCGGCTCTGCGCCAGCTGCGCTTCTTCTGGGACCGATTCGCCGAAGGCGATTTTCCCCGCATCATCGAGAACAAGGCCGGAATCATCGGATCGGTCATGCAGAGTCTCGGTCTGGAGACCAGCCGGGAGCTGACCCGAGACGTCGCCTCGGAGATCGAATTCGCCGCTGCCTCGCTGCTCGGCGTCGACGACTATGCGACGAAGGCGGCGGCGCGTGATCTGCCCGGACAGTTGGGTGTCGATGACATGGTCCGCATCTTCGAAGCCTATGGGGAGGCGAAGACACGCGGGCGCCTGCTCGACTTCGACGATGTGCTGCTCGTGCTCTCGGGCGTCCTCGCCGAATACCCGGCCATCGCTGCAGAGATCCGCGAACAGTACCGACACTTCGTCGTCGACGAGTTCCAGGACGTCTCTCCGCTGCAGTTCGATGTGCTCTCTCGGTGGCTGGGCCCACGCGACAATCTCTGCGTCGTCGGCGACCCCGCACAGACCATCTACTCCTTCGCCGGAGCCGACGCGAGTCTGCTGGGTTCTCTGGGCACTGCGATGCCCGAAGCCAGAACGGTCCGGCTGGTGCGCAACTACAGGTCTTCGCAGTCGATCGTGACCACAGCGAACAATCTGCTCCGGTACACGGCAAAGACCGCCTTGACCCTGCGTACCGACAATGCCGAAGGCAAGCCCCCGAGCATGGCCGAATACCCGAGCGACGAAGCAGAGGCGAACGGTGTCGTCCAAGCGATCTCGGCTGAGATCCGGGCGGGGCGTCGTCCCCGCAACATTGCGGTGCTCTTCCGCACGAACGGGCAGAGTCCCGCCTATGAGCAGGCACTGGCCGCTGCGGGGATCCCTTATGTGCTGCGTGGGGGTGAACGCTTCTTCGCACGCAAGGAGGTCAAGGAAGCGGTCCTCATGCTCAAGGCCGCGCGTGCGACCTCGAGCGGGCAGCGGCTGCCCGATGCCGTGATGGAGGTGCTCGGGTCTCTCGGTTTCACACGCGAACCGCCCGGTCCCGGAGCAAGCCGGCAGCGGTGGGAATCGCTCAAAGCGCTCGTGGACCTCGCCGAGGAGCATCAAACGGGTCAGGAACTGCCTGTCCCGATGGGAGCCTTCCTCGATGATCTGGCCGACCGGGCCGAACACCAGTTCGCTCCCGACATCGAAGGTGTCACCTTGGCGTCGTTCCACGCTGCCAAAGGTCTGGAATGGGACAGCGTCCATCTTGTGGGCCTGAGCGAAGGACTCCTGCCGATCAGCTATGCGCAGACGCCCCGCGCGATTGCCGAAGAACGGCGCCTGTTCTACGTTGCGCTGACCCGTGCCGGAAAGGAGCTGGCGATGAGCTGGTCGCTGGCCCGCTTCGAGTCGAAGCAGAAACCTCGCAAGGCTTCCCGGTTCCTCTCGGAACTCGGACAGGTCGGCCACGCGAGGGGCGGAGGGCGAAAGCCTGCGAATACGGCGAGCCTCAACCGCTGTCGCGGATGCGGACGAGCGTTGGTCTCGCAAGTCGACAGGGCTGTGGGGCGCTGCTCCGAATGCCCCGCAGACATCGACTTCGATCTCCTCGACCGACTTCGGCGTTGGAGGGTTCGAGTAGGTATGGAACAGGGGCTTCCGCCCTACCTGGTGCTCACCGACACGTCCCTGTCCGTCATCGCCGAGGTCCGTCCACGTGATTTCGAGGAGCTTGCACGCGTGCCCGGGGTCGGGGCGACGAAGCTCGAGCTGTACGGAAAGAGTCTATTGAGCCTGCTCTCCGAGTGAACCGAAATCGGGCACGGGCGCCCGACATCGACATCGCTCGTGGAAGGTCGGCCCGTGGTCGTCCACACCTCCTGACTCGAGCGAGATGCTCCGGGCGACGAGAGCGAGTTCGGGACGCAGGAGAGCCTGCCGGAGCAGCTGAGCGACATGTGCCGAGCCGAGGATGCGCGCGGCGGGATCGCACAGAGTCTCGCGATCGGCAAGGGCCCGCAGGCGAGGATACTGCTCGAGCCATCCGGAATCGCTGTCCTTGCGATGCAGGCACTGACACATCGTGCACGGAGTCCGCCCGGGACGGATGAGCCCTGTGATCTCCACGGCATGTTCACCGAGCACCACCTGGCAATGGTCGATCTCACGGTCGTTCAGCCATATGGCCGCATGCAGGTCCGGAACCAGATGGGAACTCGCAACGACGATGGGAGCGCTCATCAGGTTCAGCTCGTCAATGCGACGGGCTGAGGAGATCGCAAAGCCGAGTGCAGCGAGCTGCCCTTCTGCCTGCGCCCGCAGCGGACCGGTGACCAGCACGGGACGAGCACCGAGGATCTGTGAGACTCGGTCGGGAGCCAGACCGAAGGAACGTGCGGCGGCGAAGACGGGCGAGCCTTTCCGAACGGCTCCCGAGTCCGGACCTTCAGGAACCAGCACGCCGGCCTCGCCGAGCAGCGTGATGAGGGAGCTGGCCCGACTGAGATCTGCCCCGAGCTCCTGAGCGCGCGCATAGAACTGGGAAGAGCCGATGCCCAGCCGCAGATCCTCGATGAGACTGACATCGGCCGGAAGCAGCCCGTCGATGAGCACAGGATCATCGGCACCGAACTGGACGCACGACGACGAACGCCATGTGATGGGAACACTGGGAAAGATCCTGAACATCTCGGCACCTTCGCCTCGGCAGCTCTGAGACTTCCACGGTAGTGAACCGGAGGGCGAATAGCCATGGGCCGCAGCGAACTGTGGATAACCCTGTGGGAAACGGTTGAGGACAAGCCGGAAGACATGTTCGGGCTTGCCCTCAACCGCATCATGCCCCAGGCGCTCGCGAAGACTCGTGCGGCTTCCCCTTCCGCACGTATCTCCGGGTTTTCCGGGGTCAAGCATAGAACTTATTCCGCATTCGCCGCCGCGTCAATGCACCGTCATGCACAGACACGTCAACAGCCTGTGGATAAGCTGTGGGAATCGCTGGTAGGGCTGTGGAGGGAAGGCGGCTCGTACGCGGTCGAATCTGTTGATAAGCCATCCATCAGTCGGTGCCAACACCACTTCGAGGCGGTTTCCGATCGCCGAGGCGGCTGTGGACGACCGGATCGAGGACGAAAGAACCGTGATACTCAGGAAACTCACAAGTTGGGGAGCGGTGATGGAGATCTCCCGGCGATGTCAGTGCCGTTTCCTATGATGGTGCAGTGACCAGAGGACAGCGGTGGACCGAAGAGGAAGTGCTGCGAGCGATCGCCCGCGGTGAGATCGAAGTGCGCCGATCGGCCAGGCGGAAGAAGACCGTGGCCGTGTCGAAGGAGATTGAGACCTATGTCCTGCGCACACCTGTGCGTTACAGCGTCGAGCACAACATCAGGTCGCTGACAGATCTGTTCAATCGTCTCTCCGCCCGCGATCATTCCTCCGCCGCCGATCTCGTCGAACTGGCCGAGGAGATGAGCCGCCGCTTTTTCGCTGGGCGGCTGTGCCCTGCCTCGATCAGGTGGGTGACGAACCAGAACCTCAGCAGGTGGGCGTCGACGACGACCTCGACGGGCGACATCCGCATCTCCCACCGGCTTCAGGCCGTCCCCCGGTGGGTGCTTGAGACAGTGGTCGTCCATGAACTCGTTCATCTGCAGATCGGCCCGCATTCGAAGGAATTCCACGCCTTGGCGAACCGGCACCCCAGGCAGGCGGATGCGAAGCTCTACCTCGAAGGCTTCAGTGATGGTGAGCGGTTCGGCCGGGGGAGCTGACTGACCGGAGGGCGTCGGTTGCGGGTGTTGAGAGCCCGGAGCCCGTCAGCGATGAGCATCGGACGAGCGGAGAGCTGCAGCGTAGAGCCCCGGCAGGCGTGCCGGCAGGTCCGGCATGAGCGCTGCGGGCAGATCTCGCATCGAAAACCACGCCACGTCGAGTGATTCCGCGGATACGCTCGGCGATTCCGTCACCGAGGCGTAGGCCGCGAACACGACGTCGAAGTGCCGCGTGCAGCTGCCGAACGACGATGACAGGTCATGCACGTGCAGGTCGACGGGGGCGGGGGAGACGTGGAGGAGCTGCATGCCGCTCTCCTCCTCGGCCTCTCTGCGGGCGGCAGCATGCAGAGAGAGGTCCTCGGGTTCGAGATGACCGCCGAACTGCCCCCACAGTCCGGCTTTGCGATGGTGATTGAGCAGGACCGACTCCGTATCGGGGTCGACGACCAGACAGCTCGCGGTGACGTGGTGAGCTCCGCCGTCACGTCGCAGAGAATCCGCTCCCTGCAGGCCGAAGAGTTCGACGAAGTCCTCGAGGAACGGTCCGGCAGGGGCCAGGTCGATCTCCCGACGGGCCGTTTCGAGCTCGATCATTCAGCGATCGTCACTCGCGTCCGTGTCATCCTCGTCCGAGTCCGAGTCCGAGTCCGAGTCCGAGTCCGTCGAGGCGTCGGCGGAGGAGTCTGCGTCGGAGTCCGAAGCCTGAGGAGTTTCGTCTCCGGTGCCGCCGGCGCCGTCGAGTCCTTCAGCGAGGATGCGGCTGAGGGCCTCGTCGATGCTCGATTCGTTGGTCCATTCGGCCTGACGGCGCTCCGAATATCCGAGTGGGTCATCGAGGTCCTGAGTCGTCGGCAGCAGGTCTGGGTGAGAGAACACCTGGTCCCTGGCTTCGGCCCCGCCCTGCGTCTCGAGGTAAGCGAACAGTGCAGCGGCATCGCGCAGGCGGCGCGGGTTGAGCTGCAGGCCGACCAGCGTGGAGAAGGTCTTCTCGGCCGGTCCAGCAGTCGCTCGGCGACGGCGCAGCGCTTCACGAACCTGGTCGCGACCGGGCAGATGTTTGCATGCCTCGTAGACGACGACGTCGGCCCAGCCTGCGATGACGGCGAGAAGGTTCTCCAGGGATGTCAGAGCCTGCTTCTGGTCGTCCGTCGTCGGGGGGTTGAACAGGCCTTGACGGATGTTGTCGCTGAGGTCGGAGATGTTCGACGGATCGATATTCGACGCCATGTCCTCGATCTGCGAGGTGTCGACCTTGAGCCCCTGGGCATAGCGGGTCAGAGCGGTCTCGACCTGGGCGCTCAGCCACGGTGCACGTTCGAACAGTGCGAGATGGGCGAGCTCCTGAGCGGCAAGGTAGATCCGGACCTCGGAGGCGTCGATATCGATATCGGCGGCGAAGGACTCCACATTCGTCTCCACCAGGACGGCAGAGTCGTGGGGGAGCAGGGGAAGTCCGACCTCGGTGCCGGTGAGGACGCTTTCCGACAGCGCGCCCACGGCCTGGCCGATCTGCATGGCGAACATCGAATCGCTCATTGATCCGAACATCGACGATGCTCCCGCGAGGATGCCCTTCATCTCCGCCGGCACCTGTGACTCGAGCGTCTCGGTCAGCGCCGTCGACATGTTCTCCTTGATGGGCAGAACGAACTTCTGCCACCCGGGCATCGTCTCCTTCACCCAGTCGGTGCGGCGCAGCGGACGCGCAGAGCGATTGGCCACGGAGAATTCCGTCGCTTCGGCGAGCCACAGCTCCGCCAGACGGAAAGCATCGGTCGTCGCACGTTCGGCTTCATCGGTGACTGCGGGGTCAGGGGTCGGCACGGCCTTCTGCGCGATCGACACAGCCTGAGCCTGCGGATCGGCGCCCTGCCCGAACAGCCCCTGCATCTGGTTCATGATCGTCGCCATCATCGATGGATCGATCTGGAAACCCTGCGGCATGCCGGACTCGTTTTTGTCCTCGCCCTCACCGGAACCGGGGCCATTGGCGCCGAAGAGCATCCCAAAGATCTGCTCGAACGGATTCTGCTCATTGTTGTTGTCATCGGTCATTGTTCTACAGCCCCCAAGAATCGGTTTGACTCCCACGTTAACGGTTCCGAATGTGGGAAGCTTCCCAATTCGTCGAGGTTTCGCAGGATGTTCGCACCGGGCGAAAGGAGTCTGTGAAGCGGAGCCTCAGCTTTCAACTAGACTGGTGGGGCGGTGCAGCGAAAGGAATACATGACAGAGAACGCCCCTCGGGCCGTGCCGGTGTCTGCGGAACCACGTCGCGACACCAGACGCCGACAGACTCCGCGTCTGGCCACGACTTCGGGTGTCCTCACCTACGTCTTCATCGCGTTGGCCGTACTTCTGCCGGTCCCTTATATGCTTCAGCTGCCGGGACCGGTTTTCAACACCCTCGGTGATTACCAGGGCGACTCGATGATCAGTGTCTCCGGGGCGAAGACGTATCCCACCGACGGGCGCATCGACATGCTCACCGTCGCCGTCAGCGGCGGGCCGGGGCGTGATGTCTACGCTTCGCAGGCCTTGGGCGCGGTGCTCAACGGCAAGGAGACGGTGGTCCCGACCGAGGCCTACTACCCGCTGGACACGACTCGCGAAGACGTGACCGCGTCGAACGCCGTCGAGATGTCTTCGAGTCAGGACGTCGCGGTGGCCGCGGCCATGGGGCAGCTCGACAAACCCTATTCGGTGCACCTGCTCGTCGATGAGATCGTGGCGAAGTCGCCGTCCGAGGGCAAGCTGCGCAAAGGTGACCGTCTCACGTCGGTCAACGGCAAGAAGCTCGACTCCGATCCGGACGCCGCCCAGACCATGAGCGAAACGGTGCAGTCGACAAACGAAGTCGACCTCGTCGTCGACCGTGATGGGAAGTCCGAGGACATCACCCTGACCCCGGCCGACATCGACGGTCGCAAGGCCATCGGCATCACGATGAAGCAGGACTTCGAATTCCCCGTCGACGTGAAGTTCAACGTCGACGGCGTCGGAGGGCCTTCGGCAGGAACGATGTTCGCCCTCGCTATCGTCGACGAACTGACCCCAGGAGCCATGACCGGCGGCAAACACGTCGCCGGCACCGGAGAGATCACTCCATCGGGTACGGTTCGACCCATCGGCGGTGCCCGCCAGAAGGTGGCGGCAGCGACCGAGAACGGTGCAACGCTGTTCCTCTCGCCTGCAGACAACTGCGCCGAGGTCCTGACCGCTGCAGACCAGTCCAAGATCACGGTGGCGCGCATCGATACCCTCGATGACGCGCGGACCGCCGTGGAGCAGTACGCCGCCGGCAACACTTCCGATCTGCCGAAGTGTTCCGCCGACGGTGCCGACAACAATGAGAAAGGGCAGTAGTGAGCTCTTCGTCCTCACCCACCTCCGCACGCATGCCGGCGAATCGGCCCAGACGTTCGCCGCTGCTGCTCACCCTCGTATCCGTGGCGATTCTGCTGATCGCCTTCATCGCCTTCACCCAGGTCTATACCGAGGTGCTGTGGTTCCGTCAGATCGAGGCCGCCCAGGTCTTCCGCACCATGTGGGTCACTCGCGGACTGGCATTCATCGGCGGGTTCATCCTCATGGCCGTGCCCGTCTGGCTGAGCCTGCATCTGGCCTACCGCAATCGCCCGGTCTATGCTCCGACGACACCGCGCCAGGAGAACCTCGACCGCTACCGTGAGGCCATCGAACCTCTGCGCAAGGTCGCCACGATCGCGATTCCCGCTGTCGTCGGTGCGCTTGCCGGCATCACCGCCTCGGCGAATTGGAACACGATCCTCGAATGGATCAACTCCACGTCCTTCGGCTCGACCGATCCGCAGTTCGGACTCGACAACTCCTTCTTCGTCTTCGTTCTGCCGGGACTGCGTCTCATCGGCAACCAGCTCGGCATGGTCCTGCTGCTTTCGCTCATCGCCGCGCTCGTCGCTCACTATCTCTTCGGCGGAATCCGCCCGGGGGAGCAGAAGGGCGTGATCCTGACGAAGACGGCGCAGTGGCAGCTGGGCATCACGGTGGCCCTGCTCGTCATCGTTCAGGCGGGACGCCTCTGGCTGGCCCGCTACGATCGGCTGACCGCGACCGGAGGAGTCGTTCCCGGCGTCACTTACGTTGACGACCGTGCAGCACTTCCGGCGATGGCGATCGTCGCGATCGCGGCTGTGCTCGTGGCACTGCTGTTCGTGTACACCGCGTGGAAGGGCAACTGGCGGATCTCGATCATCGCGACCCTCACGCTCATCGTCCTCGGCGGAGTCTCGATCATCGCCTACCCGGCGATGATCCAGCAGTTCCAGGTCAATCCCTCGCAGCAGAGCCTGGAGTCGAAGTACATCCAGCACAACATCGACGCGACCCGCGATGCGTTCGACTTCGACGACATCGAGGTGACTCCCTATGAGCCGAGCACCAGCGGTAAGAAGGGCGCCCTGCGCAAGGACGCCGAGACCGCTGCCTCGATCCGCCTGCTCGACCCGAATCTCGTCTCCGACACGTTCCGGCAGCTGCAGCAGGTGCGACCCTACTACTCGTTCGTGCAGAAGCTCGATGTCGATCGCTACGACATCGACGGCGACATGCGCGACACCGTCATTGCGGTGCGTGAGCTGGCTCCGAGCTCGGTGAATAACCAGAGCTGGTTCAACCGGGCGATCGTCTACACTCACGGTTTCGGTGTGGTGGCCGCCAACGGCAACCAGCGCAATTCCGACGGCGAACCGACGTTCATGGAGTCGGACATCCCTCCGAAGGGCGAGTTCCCGGAGTACGAACCGCGTATCTACTTCGGCGAGTCCTCTCCTGACTATTCGATCGTCGGTGCCCCGAAGGGAGCGACCCCGCGCGAGCTCGATTATCCCTCGGATGAGAAGGGCGGCGCCGGCCAGGTCAACAACACCTTCACCGGTGACGGCGGGCCCTCGGTGGGCGGTGTGTTCAATCGCCTGGCCTACGCACTGAAATTCCAGGACGAGCAGATCCTGCTCTCCGATGCGCTCAATGAGAAGTCGCAGATCCTCTACGAGCGCCACCCGCGTGAGCGCGTGGAGAAGCTCGCTCCGTTCCTCAAGATCGACGGTGATCCGTACCCGGCCGTCGTCGATGGGAAGATCAAGTGGATTCTCGACGGCTACACCACCGCCGAGGACTATCCCTATTCGACACCGCAGCCGCTGCAGCAGGCCACCGAGGACTCGACCACGGCGACTGCCCCGAACGCTGTGGCGACACTGCCGGATGATGAGGTCAACTACATCCGGAACTCCGTGAAGATCACCGTCGATGCCTATGACGGTTCGGTCGACATGTATCAGTGGGACAAGGACGACCCGGTCCTCAAGACCTGGATGAAGGTCTTCCCAGGACTCATCAAATCCTCCTCGGAGATGTCCGGTGACCTGATGAGCCACGTCCGCTACCCGGAGGACATGTTCAAGGTTCAGCGCGACCTGCTCGCGAAGTATCACGTGAGCACGGCCAGCGAGTTCTATACCGGACAGGACTTCTGGACCCTGCCGACGGACCCGACGAAGAAGGCCAGCAGCGGACTGACGCAGCCTCCCTTCTACATGACGCTGCAGATGCCCGGTCAGGAGTCACCGTCGTTCTCGTTGACGAGCTCGTACATCCCGGCGCGGTCGTCTGAGGGGCAATCGCGCAACAACCTCACCGGATTCCTCTCGGCCGATGCCGACGCAGGCAGCAAGAAGGGCGAGACTGCCGAAGGCTACGGCAAGCTCCGGCTGCTGCAGCTGCCGCGCAACACGACCGTGCCCGGACCGGGTCAGGCGCAGAACAACTTCAACACCGCGCCCGACGTCCAGCGCAGCCTCAACCTGCTGCGTCAGGGTGAGTCCGAGGTGGAGAACGGCAACCTGCTGACTCTGCCCATCGGCGGCGGTCTGCTCTACGTGCAGCCGGTCTACGTCCGGTCCGCCGGCGAGACCTCCTACCCGCTGCTCCAGCACGTGCTCGTGGCCTTCGGCGAGGACATCGGCTTCGCGCCGACCCTCGACGAGGCTCTCGACCAGGTGTTCGGCGGCGACTCCGGTGCGACCGCGGGAGACGCCGGCACCGAGGAGAGTGAAGAGGGCCAGTCCGGTTCCTCGTCCGGTTCGGACGACGACTCGAAGCCCGCTTCGCCGGACAAGGCGCTCAACGATGCGCTGCAGCAGGCGAAGAAGGCCATGGAAGACTCCGACGCTGCGCTGAAGAAGGGTGACTTCGAGGAGTACGGAAAGGCTCAGGACCGCCTGAAGAACGCGATTGAGGATGCGGTGGCCGCCGATCCTTCGATCGCGGAGGACGGAGCGAAGAGCGATTCCTCCGCCCCGGCTTCGGAGCCTGCCGACAGTGGAGGCGACTCGGGCAATTGAGTCCCGCCGCCTGACGCGAACGCCGCGAGGATCAATCGGCGGGTTCACGTGCTCGTCGCAACCTCTCATCGAGAGTGTTGTGACGAGCCGTGAACCCGCCTTTTTTGGTGGGCAGGGGCTTCTACGAGGTTGAGCAAGCAGCGCGATGCTTCGGTGCTCGACGGATTCCTCAGCGAGGACCGGACGAGCACCGGTGACGGCTAGGGGAATCGTTTTTGTCCTTGAGGATTGAAGGGATCTCATCCGCCACGAGCTCTCTCAGTCTTCTGGGCGGTTCCCGCGTTTGACCAGGGCCCGGTCCGTGTCGATGTCAGCGCAACCCGCTGCCGCAAAGCCCGCTGAACGGCGCAGACTTCCCGCACAGCCACCGCAATCTGGCAATTCTGGCTCAAGACCACAGATAGCTTTGTCGGGTATGCCTTTTGGCAGGACAGGCGATAGCCGCGCAGCAGTCGTCGTGTCGAGACGGATATCGGGGCGCTGGAGAAGGAGTCGAATGAGCAGAAGGAGTGCGTATGGGCGTGGTTGGGGCCCGATTCTATGAGCAGAGGGTACACGGTAGTCGCCGCTCGCCGATCAGGACGGATTCACGACGTTCTTCTGCGTGAGTCTGCGACGAGTTCAGGCGCGCCCGATCTCGATATGTATCTGTCCGTCGACTCGGATGGGCCGTTGGAACATCTGGAGTACTGCTTCGGTGCTGAATTCAGATACGCGGAGGTGCCCGAGCGGCGAAGATCTCAATTCAATGTCCGGGTCAGATGGATGCTGTCATCTCTCACCCGTGACAAGGAGGACCTCGTCACCGTCCTCAACGAGACGCTCAGCCTGCCCAACGTCAGTGATCTGGATCTGGTCTCAGTGCTCGACTGGTCGGTGGAAGGTGCGAGAAATGCTCTTGGCAGCGTCCACCAGCACAGATCCCGTGTCCCCGGCGACCAGATCGAGCGAGCGAAGACATTCCCTGTACGACCTCGCTCCGGGGCATTGGCGACGCAATCACTCGTCGACGACCTGACTCGAGTTGTCAGAAGTCATCCGGCATACAGATCCGCCACCGTCATCATCGGTGGGCCGGATTCACTCGGTGAAGTGCCCAACCTGCGCACACGGCTCGCCCGTGGTCTGGCCGCAGCGACGGGAAAGGACCTGGTGATTCTCCATTGGCCCGCGTGGCGGATCGCCGGGGGAGCGCTGAGCGCCAGTGCCCTTGAACGGCGTCTTCACGGCCCCTGCCTCGTCGTTGACGATATCTGGACCGACGGGGCGACGATGACGGCGATCGCCCGACTTGCTCGAGCCTCGGGAGCCGACCGTGTCTACGGACTTGCGGCCACCATGTCGCACCGAGATGAAGACGGCGTCTGATTCGTCTTCGTCCGCCTCATTACCAAGATCCTGCCTCATGACTGCCGTCATGGGTGCCGAATGAAGGAGTCAGAACATGCCACAGGAAGCAGCAATCACTGGAATCTGGGAGATCGACCCAGCGCATTCGCGGGTCGGGTTCTCAACCCGCCATGCCATGGTCTCGCGCGTTCGCGGGGCATTCAGCGATGTGTCGGGGGAGGCCCTGATCGACGGCGGCGACGTGGCTTCGTCGACAGTGAGCGTGGTGATCGGAACGGCCAGTGTCGACACCCGCAATGAGGGCAGAGACGAGCACCTGCGCAGCGCTGATTTCTTCAACGTCGAGGAATACCCGGAGATGCGATTCGAGGCCACGGGGATCGATGAAGTCGACGAGAACTCGTTCGTCGTCACCGGCCCTCTCACCATCCGCGGAGTGACGAAGACAGTGTCGCTGCCGCTTGAGCTCATCGGGATCAACACTGACCACATGGGGATGCTGCGTGCGGGTCTGGAGGGCACTCGACGCATTGACCGCAAGGACTGGGAGGTGTCGTGGAACAAGGCACTGGACTCGAGCGGCCTGCTCGTCAGCGACAAGATCACATTGGAGTTCGAACTCTCGCTCATCAAGTCGCAGGACCCGGAGGTACCGTCGAAATCGTCGCAGGACAAGCTGAGCAGCTGAGAAGGGCGGCCATGCTGGCCGGACCGAGCGAAGGATCAGTGATCGTCAGTCAAGCTTCGATTTTCGGCTCAGGTAGCTGGGTATCACGGCAGGTGACTCTGGGTGAAGGAGCCAGTGCTTTACGTAGGGCCACGTGGCCGTAGGGCCATGTGGCCGAGACCGCAGCATCATCGGCGTTGCGCAGTGTTACCCTAAAGTGAGCGATGTCGTGCATCAGCGCTTGTCCGGCTTCGACATTCCACTCATAGAGCTTCGAGTGCCCGCGCTGGGTCTTCGCCACAGTCGTCGACGTATCGTTGGAAACGAGGGGTTATGCGCCAGCAAGCTCGTCAAGAACGGCAGGACCAGCTCAGGCCGCACCAGGTGGCGTTGTAAAAGGCCTCGACGACCCAGTCCAAGACAGATATCACTCGGAAATCGCTGTTCCAGGCGTTTCTGAACTGGCTGCTCGGCAGCCATCGCCTGGCCGAACAGGCCCAGTCGATCGCGACGTTTCCTCGCCGCACCCGGTGATGCTGGAACGTGACTCCAAAGTGGCCCCACCGAGGAGATCCATGACCAGATCACCGCGTCCTGGATCCAACGGTTGCCGAAAGTCACGACTCTCGACGAGGGCGCGGCGCGAGCGACGAGTGCCTTGGAAGGAGGCGCGGACAAAGCGATCAAGGACTTCCTCCGTGCTCATCGGGGCCCGTCGATCGAACACGCCCGCCGTGGTATCGATTGGTTGCTGTACCTGCAGACCCAGGCTCCCAGGAAACCGTGGTCTTTCGTCACCCCGCAGGCATGGGACAACGACCGTCAACGCCCCGCCATAGTCGATTCCGGAACAGGCAGAGACGAAACGAACCGACTGTATGGGACCGGGTTCAGCATCGAGGTCGGCAACGGAATCCAAAAGGGCTGGGGCGGTCGATCACGATGACATCAGTGTCCGTGACACGCCGCTGCTGTACACACATTTTGGCCTATAACCCTTAACCCCGGAGTCCCGAGGCCGAGGTGTGTGAATGAGAAGAACCCCCAGTCAGTTCAACTGACTGGGGGTTCTGCCACCTTGGTGGCGGGGGGAGGATTTGAACCTCCGACCTCCGGGTTATGAGCCCGGCGAGCTACCGAACTGCTCCACCCCGCGGCGTGTTCTTAACTCTACACGAGGGGTCACCTGGCGGCCAAACCGAGTACAGGTGACCTCCGACACATGGCCACTTGCCATTCACCCGCGGGGCTTGCGCATGATTGAAAGTTGAACTAGAGTCATTCTTGTACTTAAAATTTCAACCAAAAGGAGACATGATGACTGCACTTCCTCAGGGACTCACCGCCGGTACCTGGAACATCGATCCCATCCACTCGGAGTTCACGTTCACCGCCCGCCACGCTGGCGTTTCGAAGGTCCGTGGCCTGTTCGAAGAGATCGGCGGCAGCGTCGATGTCGGCGAGACTCTCGAGAACAGCTCGGTCTCCGCCGAGGCACTCGTCGATTCGATCTCCACCCGCCAGGAGCAGCGCGACGGCCACCTCAAGAGCGGTGACTTCTTCCTTGCCGAAGAACATCCGAAACTGACCTTCACGTCCACCGCGATCAAGGCCTCTGACTCTGAAGAGTTCGAGACCGTCGGCGAGCTGACCATGCGCGGCGTGACCAAGGAGGTCGCCTTCAAGACAGAGTTCGGCGGCGCTGCCACCGATCCCAACGGAAACCAGGTCGCCGGTCTGTCGGCGACTGCCACAGTCAATCGCAAGGACTTCGGAATGTCCTTCGAAGCCGTGCTCGGCGGCGGCGAGCTCCTCGTCTCCGATAAGGTCAAGATCGAACTCGAACTCGAGCTCGTCAAGGCCTGATTCGGCCTTCACCATCGGCCCGGCAACAAGCTGGTATCGAGCAGAGAAGTCTCAGCGCCGGCCCGATCGGGCACTGACGATGGGAGGGGCGAACCGCTCAAAAGCGGTTCGCCCCTCCCATCGTTTTCGCAGCTGCTTCCTCAGCGCGAAGCCGAAACGCCACGGGAACGCATCAGCGTGAGCGGCGAAGCGCGTCGGGATGCTCCCGGAGGTGGGTGCCGAGTGCGATGAACAGCTGGGCTCCCTGGTCGACATCGGCAACCGACTTGCAGAACGAATACCGGATCGACGATCGGTAAGCGCTGTAGGCAGAACTGCCGGGTCGGCACAGGGCCGGAACGGGAATTCCGACCAGGCCGAACTCGCGGCCCAGCAGATCATTGAGCGCGAAGGCATCGAGCTCGGTCAGCGCCGAGAAATCCATCACGGTGAAGTACCCGGCCTGCGGTGTCGACACCATCGCTCCGGCAACGCTGCGACAAGCCGGGACGAGCACATCTGCGCGGGCACGCAGTGATGCGCGGTTCTCCCCGACGAACGTGGAGTTGCCTGAGAGCAGCTCGGCCATACCGATCTGCATCGGCCCACCGGCGGTGAAGGTGAGGAACTGTTTGACCGTTTGAATGGCTTTCAGGACAGTGGGCGAGGCGATGACCCAACCGATCTTCCATCCGGTCGTGTTCCAGGACTTGCCTGCCGAAGAGACCGTGACGACCCGCTCCGCATCCTCGATGGCCACAGCCGGTGGAATGTGTGCGGCCCCGGTGAGGACGAGCTGTTCGTAGACCTCATCGGTGATGATCCAGGCATCGACCGACTCGGCCGCGCGACCGATATGGGCGAGCTCTTCGGCAGAGAAGATGTGCCCGGTCGGATTGTGCGGGGTGTTGACAAGGATGATCGTCGGCCGCACCTGCGCGATCACGGCATCGAATTCCGCCCAGTCGGGCGCAAAGCCGCCCTGACCGTCGGGCAGAATCGCCACGGTGTGCAGGTTGCCGCCAGCCGCTGTGATCGCCGCCGGATAGGAGTCGTAGAACGGTTCGAATGACACGACTGTTCCGCCGCGGGGAAGGAGGGCGAGGATCGCGGCGGTCAGCCCTTCGGTGGCACCGGCGGTGTAGAGCACCTCGGCGGGATCGACCCGTTGGCCGAAGTCGCGTTGCCGCTGCGCCGCAACAGCCTCCAGCAGCTGCGGGAAGCCCTGACCGGGAGCGTACTGGTTGAAACCGGCGCGCATCGCTTCCGCGGTGGCAGCGATGAGCTCATCGGGCGGTTCTGTCCCGGGCGCGCCCTGTCCGAGGTTGACGGCACCGAGGTCGGCGGCCAGCTTCGTCATCTGCCCGTAGATGGTCTCACCGATCGTTCCGTCGGGGTTGGTCAGTCCTGCGGCCTCGGCCATGTCATGCCACAGTCGGCTGCCTTGGATGTCCGGCATCATGCGATCGCCTCGGGGGAGACCCGACCGAAGTGATCGAGTGCGGTTTCGTGGAGATGGGAATTGCTGGCCACGGCATTGCCGCCGAAGGGGCCGGGGACTCCCGCGGTGTTGGTGAAGGTTCCTCCGGCTTCGAGCACGATCGGCACGAGCGCGCCCATGTCATAGAGAGCGAGCTCGGGCTCGCAGGCGAGATCGACAGCACCTTCGGCCACGAGCATGTACGAGTAGAAGTCGCCGTAGCCGCGTGTGCGCCACAGGGATTCGCAGAGTCCGAGGAATTCGTCGAGGATCCCCAGATCCTTCCACCCCATCAGTGAAGAATACGACAGCGATGCATCGGCGAGGCTCGCGACCTCGGACACGGAGATCGGCTTCGCCGGAGCCCCCAGCGCCGCGGCGAACGCCCCCTTGCCCGTCTCGGCCCACCAGCGTCGTCCGAGCGCCGGTGCCGAGACCATCCCGAGCAGCGGAGCCTCGCCGTCATAGAGGGAGATCAGGGTTGCCCACACAGGCACTCCGCGCACGAAGTTCTTCGTCCCGTCGATGGGATCGATGATCCATCGGCGGGAGGATTCGCCGTGGGAGCCGAACTCCTCACCGAGAACGCTGTCATCCGGGCGCACCTCGCCGAGGCGGTCCACGATCGCCCTCTCCACCGCACGGTCGCATTCGGTGACGGGAGTGAGATCCGGTTTGGTTTCGACGGAGAAATCCTGGTCCCGGAAGCGAGGATGGCTGATGGAATCGGCGAGATCGGCGAGCTCTCTCGCCAAGTCGAGGTCGTTCATGCTCCCAGCCTATCCAGTCGTGGGCAGCAGCCTGCGCAGCGACTCCAGACGTGAGATTCCGCCGGGGCCGCCTTTGCCTTCCGCGACCCAGTCGTCGAGGCGACAGCCGGGGGAATCGGCGAGGTGAGTGCATCCTCGAGGGCAGTCGGCTGTGGCGTCGACGAGTTCGGGGAACGCGGAGATGAGATTCTCCCGGTCGACATGCGCGAGACCGAAGCTGCGCACACCGGGGGTGTCGATGAGCCATCCGTCGTGTTCCAGCGGCAGGCAGACCGCGGAGGAGGAGGTGTGCCTGCCACGTCCCGTGACATCGTTGACGTGCCCGGTGGCGCGCTCGGCGGCGGGGACGAGGGCATTGGTCAGTGTGGATTTGCCGACGCCCGAATGTCCGACGAGGACGCTGATGCGCCCGCCGAGGCGGTCGAGGATCTCCGCATCCGACTCCACGGTGTCTGCATCCGGGTCGATCGCCGATTCGACGATGTCGACCCCGCTGGCGGAGAACCGCTGCCGGATCTCCGTGGCCGGATGCAGATCGGTCTTGGTGACGATGAGCAGGGCAGTGATCCCGGCATCGAAGGCCGCGACGAGAGCACGGTCGATGAGCCCGAAGGAGGGGTCCGGGTCGATCGTGGCCGTGACGATTCCGAGGACGTCGACGTTGGCGACGATGACGCGTTCGGTCGGGTCGGTGTCATCGGCGCTGCGTCTGAGCAAGGTCTTGCGGTCGGTGATCTCGACCAGTCGAGCCAGTGTCCCCTCATCGCCCGAGGTGTCTCCGACGAGTCTGACGACGTCGCCGGGTACGATCGCCTGACGGCGCAGATGAGAGGCCCGCACGGCCGTGACCGAGGCGGCCCGACGCCCCGATTTCCCCGCCGTCTTCTGCCGGTGGGCCGAAGACGGGAACTTCCCGTCGTCATCGGCGAGGATGACTCGGTACCGTCCTCGATCGACCTCGGTGACCAGTCCGGACACAGCGTCCTTGTGGTCGGGGCGGTTCTTCGTCCGGGGACGCGAGCCGCGTCGGTTCGGTCGGGGACGGTAGTCCTCGTCGCGGTAGATCTTCCCCATCTCAGGTTCCGGGTGTGAGCATGGCTTCCCACAGCTGAGTGAAGGCCGGCAGAGTCTTGGCCACGGTGCCTGCGTTTTCGATGATCATCCCATCGTTGCACGAGGCGAGGATGGCTCCGGCCATGACCATGCGGTGGTCGTGGTACGTGTGCCACAGTGCCGGACGCAGTTCGCGGGTGCCCGTGATCGTCAGGGCCTCGGCGTGCTCGACGACGTCGACGCCGAGGGCTGTGTACTCCCGGGTGAGGGCGGCCAGTCGGTCGGTTTCGTGACCACGCAGATGTCCGATGCCGCGCAGCTGCGAGGTGCCGTTCGCCAGGGCAGCCAGTGCCGAGACCACCGGTGTCAGCTCGCCGACGGCCGAGAGGTCGAGATCGACGGGGGAGATCTCCTCGGGGCCCGTGACGTGCAGACCGTCCCGGTCGAGCGAGACCTGCGCGCCGAAGGCTTCGGCGATGTTCCTGAACCCGTCGCCGGCCTGCGTGGTGTGCGCGGGCCAGTCAGCGATGGTCACGGTCCCGCCCGCGGCGATCGCGGCCGCGGCGAAGGCGGCGGCGTTCGACAGATCCGGTTCGACCTGGACGTCGAGCCCGCGCGGCTGCCCGGGTTCGATGATCCAGCGTTCGGACTCGGGTTCGCTGACGTCGACTCCGGCGTCTCGGAGGACCTCGATCGTCATGTCGACATGGGTGCGGCTGGGCACGGTCGTGCCGGTGTTGACGAGTTCGAGACCCAAGGGCATGACCGCACCGGTCAGCAGCAGACCCGAGACGAACTGGCTGGAGGCGCTGGCATCGATGTCGAGTTGGCCGCCGCGCACCTGCGAAGAGGCATGCACGGTCATCGGCAGCATGCCCTCGGTCGAGGTGATCTGCGCGCCGAGGCGGCGCAACGAATCCACGGTGACCGACATCGGGCGCACCCGTGCCTGTTCGTCCCCGTCGAGGACGACCTCACGACCGGTCAGCGCCGCCACCGGGGGGATGAAGCGCATGACGGTGCCGGCGAGACCGCAATCGATGGCAATCGGTCGGGCCTCCTCGGTGCCGGGGGCGCTGCCCGGACCGGTTCCGACGTCGGTGCCGGCCAGAGCGATGGGTTCGATGTGGAGCACATCGCCGTCTTCGTCGATGACGGCACCGAGGCGACGGAGTGCTTCGATCATGAGCATGGTGTCGCGACTGCGCAGCCAGCCCTTGAGCTCGGAGCCGGACTGGGCAAGGGCCGCGAGAATGAGATAGCGGTTCGTCAGGGATTTCGAACCGGGCACGGAGACGGTGGCTGTGATGCGGGAACCGGCGACCGGCGGTTGCCAATCGCCGGTCACCGGGGGAGTGTGCGTAGGGATGTCAGTCAACTCCGAGTGCGCTCAGTGCCTGTTTCGAGGTGTCTTCGACGCTCGACCACAGATCCTCGGCTGCGTGCTGGGTGCGCCACCACAGCCCGGGGCGACCGGCGGTGTCGACGCTGGCCAGCAGTGCACCGCCGAGCAGAGAGGTGCGCAGCACGGTGCGTTCGTTGCGTGCCTTCTTCTCTTCCTTCGTCGTCGCCTTCTCTGCAGACAGACGTTCGCCGACGGTGTCCAGAAGGTAGGTGCCGACGAGGATCGTGGCACTCACGCGGGGGAAACGGCCGATGGCCAGCAGAGAGCCTGCCGCCACCTGAGCGACACCGGTCGCTCGAGCGAGAGTGACGGCGTCGACGGGCACGTCGACCTGTTTGCGAGCCTGGTTGAGCAGCGGACCGACCGAAGCCGCGGCGGCCTCGGGCTTCAGCAGACGGTCGACGCCGTTGAGAATGTAGCCGGCGGCCAACATGGGCCGTGCGATGAGGCGAATGGGAGACACGGTGGTCCTTCCTTCAGTGGCGGGCATCTCAATGGCAAGCATAACCGCTGATCCGGGAATAGTGGGACCTCGGTCCGATGTTGAACACAGTGATGCTATTCGGCGGGTCGAACCCGTCGCGAATCGACAGGCAGAAGGGAAGGTCTATGAGCGCCACTGCCGTCCTGGAGAGAACGGGCGTACCATTGACTGCGATGACCGAATCAGTCAAAGAAGTCCCGGAAACCGCTGCGGAGAGGTCGCAGCGGTTCGAGCGGGATGCTCTGGAATATGTCAATCAGCTCTATGCGGCTGCGCTGCGCATGACCCGCAATCCGGCTGACGCCGAAGATCTCGTACAGGAAGCCTACGCGAAGGCGTACGCGGCTTTCCATCAGTACAAGCCCGGCACCAACCTCAAGGCCTGGCTGTACCGGATCCTGACGAACACCTTCATCAACAACTATCGGAAGAAGCAGCGTCAGCCGAAGGAACACGGCAGCGAGGACATCGAGGACTGGCAGATCGCCCAAGCGGACAGCCACTCGTCCTCGGGCGGTCGCTCCGCCGAACTCGAAGCGCTCGACCATCTGCCCGACAACGACGTGAAGGAAGCTCTCTCGGCGCTGCCTGAGGACTTCCGCATGGTCGTCTACTATGCCGATGTCGAGGGTCTGCCCTACAAGGAGATCGCCGAGATCATGGAGACCCCGATCGGCACAGTGATGTCGCGTCTGCACCGTGGGCGTCGCCAACTGCGGGAGATGCTCGCCGACTACGCCGCCGAACGTGGTTTCGTGAGTCCGGAGGGAGGTGCGAAATGAGAGACGAAGGATGTTGCGAAAGCGTCAGGGCCGAGTCTCTGATGCGCATCTACCATTATCTGGACGGCGAACTGACGACGACGGAGATCCGTGAGATCTCCATTCACCTCGATCAGTGTCCTTCATGCCACGACGAGTATGAGATCGAAGCGCTGCTCAAGGAGCTTGTTCGTCGTTCCTGCAGCCACGACCGGGCACCGATGGGGCTGCGGGAGAAGATCCGGCAGCGGATCGCGCTCGAACAGAACAGCTGGCCGGGAGTCTGAGCCGGATGGCTTGAGCCTGAAACGAGTAGAAGAGGGCGGGAAGAGAAACGAATCTCTTCCCGCCCTCGTCATTCACTGAGCGAATCAGTGAATCAGCTGTTCGGACGCTTGCCGTGGTTTGCTTTGTTACGGCGGCGATCGCGACGCTTGCGGCCACGCTTGCTCATGGTGATCTCCTTCAATAGACGGTTCATTATCTCATGATCGTCTGAGCAGGGCAAAGTCATCACGAAGTCGTTGACCTCGTCTTCGCCCCACCGCAGAGCGGACGGATTTCGAGTCTCAGCTGTCGCCGAGGACGTCCTGGACTCCCAGCCAGCCGAACCATCCGCGGTGCAGGACGAGCCAGGCCAGCAGACCGTACCCTTCCTGTGCCGGCAGATGCTCGCGCGAAGACGCGACCTCACGCTGCCAGACGGGATGGCCGAGAAGGGGAGTGAAGGTGTCGACATAGGTGATGCCGCGCCTCTTGGCCACATCGGAGAAGCTCGCATTGAGCTCGGCGATGCGGCGATTGCGGTCACCGTCGTGCTCAGGTGGGGGCCCGAGCACGAACGTCGAGACCTTGCGGGCCAGGGCCTCGTCGAGGATATTGGCCACATCGAGCCGGGCCCGGGCCACGGAACGTCCCGTATCGAGGTCACCGGACCCCAGGGCCAGGACAAGACGATTGTCTCCGTCGGGGGTGAACCGCAGCGAGGCCTCGGCGATGGTGCGGGCATGGAGGCCCGCAGAGTCCTCGGCGGGCACTGCCAGCGGATAGACCTTCAGCTCGGGCAGGCTCGGCAGGGTCCTGGCCGTGACCCTGCCGACCCATCCGAGACCACGACCATCACCGTGGCCGGCGACCAGAGGGCCGCCGACCACGGCGATGGTTGTGGAGACGTCGCTGCTCACCGGCTGAAGATCCGCTCGACGAGTTCCTTCTGCTGCACCTCATGGAAGTGCTTGAGTCCCGTCGACGTGGCGGCAGAGGCCGCACGCGAGATGACATTGACTTCGCGACCGCCGAGGAGCTGAGGCAGGTTGAGAGCCATGAACGGCCATGCGCCCTGGTTCTCCGGCTCCTCCTGCGCCCAGACGACCTCCGCATCGGCCGGGAAACGGTCGAGGACGGCGGTGATGGCGGCTTCGTCGAGCGGGTAGAGCTGCTCGAGACGCACGAGCGCCATCTTCGTGTCGTTGTCCTTGTCCCGCTTGGCCTTGAGCTCCCAGTAGAGCTTGCCGGAGACGAGGACGACGCGCTCGACCTGCGAAGCGTCGACATCCTTATCGTCGATGACGGTTTCGAACTTGCCCGAGGTGAATTCCTCCGGGGAGTTCGCCGCGGCCTTGAGCCGCAGCATCGACTTCGGAGTGAAGACGATGAGCGGACGCTTGTTCGTCGTCGCGGCGTGGCGACGCAGCAGGTGGAAGTACGAAGCACCGGACGACGGGTAGGCGACCGTCATATTCGACTCGGCGCACAGCTGCAGGTACCGCTCGATGCGGCCCGAGGAGTGGTCGGGTCCCTGTCCTTCGTATCCGTGGGGCAGCAGCATGATGACACCGGAGTTCTGCTGCCACTTCTGCTCGGAAGAGGAGATGAACTCGTCGATGACCGACTGCGCACCCTGTGCGAAGTCACCGAACTGAGCCTCCCACGCCACGAGGGCGTCCTTGCGCTGGACGGAGTAGCCGTACTCGAAGCCGACAGCCGCGTACTCACTGAGCAGGGAATCGTAGACCCAGAAGCGGGCCTGATCCTCGGTGAGGTTCTGCAGCGGAGTCCACTCGTTGCCGTTGACGGCGTCGATGAGCACTGAGTGGCGCTGGACGAAGGTTCCGCGGCGCGAATCCTGGCCGGCCAGACGCACGGGCACGCCGTCCATGAGCAGCGAACCGAAGGCGATGAGTTCGGCGAAGCCCCAGTCGATGCCACCGGTCAGCGACATCTCCTTGCGCTTCTCGAGCAGCGCCCGCAGCTTCTTGTGCACCGTGAAGCCCTCGGGCACTTCGGCGAAGGCCTCACCGATGCGTTGGAGCATCTCGGAGCTGATCGCCGTCTCGGCATCGTTGAAGGTCTCGATGTCGCTGGGCTCGTAGGGAGCGTTGAACGCTTCGCCCTCGTAGGGACCGGTCTCGGCCTCCTTGGTCTCGGCGAATGCCGATTCCAGCTTCGACTGGTAGTCCTTGAGCGCCTCGGCGGCTTCTTCGTCGGTGATGCACTTCCTGCCCACGAGCGACTCGGTGTAGAGCTTGCGCACCGAACCCTTCTTCTCGATGAGCGAGTACATCAGCGGCTGAGTCATCGACGGGTCGTCGCCCTCGTTGTGACCGCGGCGGCGGTAGCACACGAGGTCGATGACGACGTCCCGATTGAATTCCTGCCGGTATTCGAAGGCCAGTCGTGCGGCCCGAACGACCGCCTCGGGGTCATCTCCGTTGACGTGGAAGATCGGGGCGTTGATCGACTTGGCCACGTCCGTGCAGTAGAAGGATGATCGCGCCGAGGCGGGGGGAGTGGTGAACCCGACCTGGTTGTTGATGATGACGTGAACGGTTCCGCCGGTGCGATAGCCGCGCAGCTCCGAGAGGTTGAGCGTCTCGGTGACCACGCCCTGACCGGCGAAGGCGGCATCTCCGTGGACGAGAACCGGCAGCACGGAGAAGCCGGCCTCACCCTGGTCGATGAGGTCCTGCTTGGCGCGGACGATGCCTTCGAGGACCGGGTCGACGGTCTCGAGGTGGCTGGGGTTGGCCGCGACGTAGACGCCGGTGGTGTTGCCCGACGGCGAGGTGAAGGAACCCTGCGTGCCGAGGTGGTACTTGACGTCACCGGATCCCTGCACGCTGTCGGGGGACATGGTGCCGTCGAACTCCTGGAAGACCTGCGCGTAGCTCTTCCCGGCGATGTTCGTGAGCACGTTGAGGCGTCCGCGGTGGGCCATTCCGATCGCGACCTCGTCGAGCCCGGTGTCAGCGGACTGGTTGAGGATCTCGTCGAGCAGGACGATCGCGGACTCTCCGCCTTCGAGGCTGAACCGCTTCTGTCCGATGTACTTCGTCTGCAGGAAGGTCTCGAATGCCTCTGCAGCGTTGAGACGACCGAGGATGTGGCCCTGTTCCGACCGGGTCAGCTCCTGATGCGGAATCTCGATCTTCGACTGGAACCAGCGGCGCTGGACCGGGTCGGCGATGTGCATGTACTCGAAGCCGATGGTCCGGCAGTAGCTTTCGCGCAGCAGTCCGAGGATGCTGCGGAAGGGCATCATCGGTTTGGCGCCGAAGCCGCCGGTGGGGAACTCGCGTTCGAGGTCCCACAGGGTCAGACCGTGCTGGTTGATGTCGAGGTCCGGGTGCGAACGCTGACGGTAGACCAGCGGATCGATGTTGGCCATGAGATGACCGCGGGTGCGATAGGCATCGATGAGCTCGATGACACGCGCGGTCTTGTTGACGTCGTCCTGGTCTTCGGCCGAGACGTCGGGGACCCAGCGCACAGGCTCATACGGCAGGCGCAGGGACTCGAAGACGTCATCGTAGAATCCGTCCTCACCCAGCAGGTAGCTGTGCACGAGTTTGAGGAACTCACCGGAACCGGCGCCCTGGATGACGCGATGGTCATAGGTCGAGGTCAGGGTCAGCACCTTGGACACGGCCAGGGAGTTGATGGTCTGCTGGCTCGCGCCCTGGAACTCGGCCGGGTAGTCGAGTGCTCCGACGCCGATGATGCAGCCCTGGCCCTTGGTCAGACGCGGCACTGAGTGGACGGTGCCGATGCCGCCGGGGTTGGTCAGGGACACAGTGGTGCCGGCGAAGTCGTCGGCGGTCAGCTTGCCCTTGCGAGCCTTGTCGACGAGGCCGTCATAGGCATCGACGAACTGGCGGAAGGTCAAGGTCTCGGCCTTCTTGACGTTCGGCACCAGCAGGGTGCGCGAGCCGTCCTTCTTCGGCACGTCGATGGCCAGCCCGAAGTTGATGTGGGCCGGCGAGATCATCACGGGCTTGCCGTCGCGGACATCGTAGGAGACGTTCTGCGAAGGGAAGTTCTTCAGTGCCCGGATGACGGCGAAGCCGATCAGGTGGGTGAAGGAGACCTTGCCGCCGCGGGTGCGCTTGAGGTGTGAGTTGATGACGATGCGGTTGTCGATGAGCGCCTTGGCAGGCAGTGCCCGCACCGAGGTGGCGGTGGGCACCTCGATTGAGTCATCCATGTTCTTGGCGATGAGCTTGGCGGGGCCGCGCAGCGGAGTGATCGTCTCCTCCGGGGCGGGCTTGGGCTCGGTGTCTTTGGCCGAGACCTGGGGCACGGACTTCGTCTCGGCCTTCAGCGTCTCGGACTCGGCCGAAGACGGTGAGACCCCGCGAGAGGTCTCACGTGAGGTCGTCTGTGCCGCAGCGGGGGCAGAGGACTTCGCCTCCGACTTCTTCGCAGTCGGCTCCGCCTCCTGCTTCGCAGCGGACTTGTCAGCGGCCGGCTTCGCGCCGCCGCTGTTCTTCTCGTACTTGTCGAAGAACGGCCACCAGGACTTGTCGACGGAGTTCTTATCTGACTTGTACTGCTCATACAATTCCTCGACCAGCCACTCGTTCGACCCGAAGTCTTCAACGGTGCGGTTCGGAGTATTGACGGACACGGCGTTGATCGCCTACTTCCTGATTCAAGACTTGCTGCTTAACGACAACACCCAGCCTAACGCGATGTGCCCTGCAATGTGCACATAGGGGACAATAGTGTTATGCGTTTCATCTCAAATGACCCGAACAGCGATCTGACCTACTCCGATGTCTTCCTCGTCCCGAACTCGTCATCGTTGACGTCCCGGTTCGAAGTCGACCTCACCACGACCGATCCGACGGGGTCGACGACACCGCTCGTGGCCGCGAACATGACCGCTGTGTCCGGACGCCGGATGGCCGAGACGATGGCTCGCCGGGGCGGACTGGCTGTGCTGCCCCAGGACATTCCGCTCACCGCCGCGAAGGACACCATCTCCTGGGTCAAGAGCCGGGACCGGATCTTCGAATCGGCTCTGCGCTTCGCGCCGGAGGACACGGTGCTCAACGCCCTGCATGTGCTGGCGAAGCGTCCCCACGGATTCGGCGTCGTCGTCGACTCGGCCGGACGACTCGAAGGCATCATCAACGCCGCCGATCTGCGCGGCGTCGACCGGTTCACCTCGGTCGCCGAGCTCCTCGACTCCTCACCCCATGTCATCCGCGCCTCCGAGATCGACTGGTCCGATGATGCGCAGCTGGAGTCGCTGTTCGAATCGATGACCGACTCGCGGGCCGAATTCGCCGCTGTCGTCGATGATGCGAACACGGTATTGGGTTCGCTGACGCCGAAGTCGCTGCTGCGGTCGTCGATCTACACGCCGAACGTCGATGAGCGGGGCCGTCTCAAGATCGCCGTGGCCATCGGCGTCAACGGTGCCGCCGTCGAACGCGCGAGTGCCCTCGTCGCGGCCGGCGCCGACGTCCTCGTCGTCGACACCGCCCACGGCCACCAGGTGAAGATGCTCGACACGCTGTCTTCGATCGCCGAGGCGGACCTCGGGGTGCCGATCGTCGCCGGCAACGTCGTCACCGCCGACGGTGTCCGCGACCTCGTGGCGGCCGGGGCCCAGATCGTCAAGGTCGGTGTGGGGCCGGGTGCGATGTGTACGACACGCATGATGACAGCTGTCGGTCGCCCGCAGTTCTCCGCCGTACTCGAATGCGCCGAGGCGGCTCGGGAGCTCGGCGCCCACGTCTGGGCCGACGGGGGAGTGCGCTATCCCCGCGATGTCGCTCTCGCGTTGGCCGCCGGGGCCTCGCAGGTGATGGTCGGTTCCTGGTTCGCGGGTACGCACGAATCGCCGGGGGACCTCCTGGTCGACGGCGAAGGCAGGAAGTACAAGGAGAGCTTCGGCATGGCTTCGGCCCGAGCGGTGGCCAACCGCACTCGGTCGGAGACGGCGTTCGCACGGGCCCGGAAGGGGCTGTTCGAAGAGGGCATCTCGTCGTCAACCATGTACATCGATCCCGAGTCTCCCGGAGTCGAGGACCTGCTCGACGGAATCACGTCGGGAGTGCGCAGCTCCTTCACCTACGCCGGCGCCGGCGATCTCGCGGAATTCGCGCGGGTGGCCGCCGTCGGAGTCCAAAGCGCTGCCGGATACGAAGAGGGCCGCCCGCTGTCGGGAAGTTGGTAAGATCAGTTCATGCACAGTGACAGTCTCGGCCGGCGGGAAGCCGGCGCCCCAGATGATGATCCTCACCCCGTGAGGGTCCGTCACTTCACCTACTGTGATCTTCGGTCTGCACGGAGCGAGGACAGTCGCTGATGGAATGGCTGTTCCTTGCCCTTGCCCTGGTCCTCATCCTCGGCACCGGCCTCTTCGTCGCGGCCGAGTTCTCACTGCTCACCCTCGATCGTCATACGGCCGATAAGGCCGTTGACGAAGGCGTCGTCGGGGCCAAGACCCTGCGCGCCTCGATGACGCACCTGTCCACCCAGCTCTCGGCGGCGCAGGTCGGCATCACGATCACCACGCTGCTCACCGGCTACCTCATGGAACCGTCCCTGGGTCGACTGCTGGCTCCGGTCTTCGAAACGTGGGGAGTGGGCCCCGGGCTCTCCGCGTCCTTGGCGCTGACGATCGCTCTCATCTTCTCCACGGTGGCGTCGATGATCTTCGGTGAGCTCGTCCCGAAGAATCTTGCGATCGCAGTCCCTCTGGCCACCGGACGGATCGCCGCTCCGATCCAGTACGTCTTCTCGATCGTGTTCCGACCCGTCATCGCGTTCCTCAACGGCACGGCCAACAAGATCCTGCTCTCCATGGGCATCGAGCCGCAGGAGGAGGGGTCGGTCGGGCGGTCGCCGGAGGAGCTGACCTCCCTGGTGCGCCACTCCGCGGAGGAAGGCGTGCTCGATGAGCAGACGGCCGACCTGTTGGAACGGACGCTGAGCTTCTCGGAACGCACCGCCGAAGACGTCATGACTCCGCGGACCCGCATGTCGAGCGTGGAGAAGGACACCACGGCGCGAAGGATCATCGAGCAGGCACGAGACACCGGCTTCTCCCGGTTCCCGGTCGCCGCCGAGGACAAAGACCACATCGTCGGCGTCGTCCACGTCAAGCAGGCGTTCGCTGTTCCACCCGCAAACCGAGACGACGCCTACGCCGGGGGACTGATGACCGAGGTGCGTGAGATCCCAGAGACCCAGCGGCTCGATCCGCTCCTCATGGAACTGCGCGCCACGGGCCTGCAGATGGCGGTGGTCGTCGACGAATTCGGCGGCACCGCCGGAGTCGTCACCCTCGAAGACGTCGTCGAGGAACTCGTCGGTGAGGTCGCGGATGAGCATGACCGGATGCGGATCGCGGCGCGACCGGCCCGCGACGGGTCCTGGATCGTGCCCGGCCAGCTGCGCCCCGATGAGATCTCCTCGACGATCGGGATCACCATCCCCGAAGATTCTGACTATGAGACCTTGGCAGGTTTCGTGCTCAAGGAACTCGGGCGGATTCCCGAACCCGGGGACCACGTGCGCACCGATGATGCGCTCATCCGCGTCGAGCGGATGCACGGACGACGCATCGAGCGCCTGCGGGTGGTGTTGCGCGCTACCGACGCGAGCGCCTTCGAGACAGGAGGTGAGAGCCGATGAGCGCCGATTGGCTCGGATTGATCTGGCTGGTCGTCCTCCTGCTGGGCAACTCATTCTTCGTCGCCGCCGAATTCGCGGTGGTCGCTGCGAAGCGGTCCCAGATCGAACCGCGCGCCGCCGAAGGCTCGGCTGCCGCGAAGACCGCGCTCTACGCGATGGAGCATGTCTCGCTGATGCTGGCGATCTGTCAGCTCGGCATCACGGTGTGTTCCCTCCTCTTGGGCAATGTGGCCGAACCGGCCATCCACCACCTGCTCGCCGGTCCACTCGAGGGATTGGGGATCCCCGCCGGCCTGTCCTCGACGATCTCTTTCGTCCTGGCGCTCGGCGTCGTCACCTATCTGCACGTGGTCATCGGTGAGATGGTGCCGAAGAACCTCGCTCTGGCTGCATCCGGTCAGGCCGTGATGCTGCTGGCGACACCGCTGGTGTTCCTCGCCCGCGTCTTCGGCTTCGTCATCCGACCCCTCAATGGTCTGGCCAACGCGATCCTGCATCTGTTCAAGGTCGAGGCTCGGGACGAAGTCAATGAGGCGTTCACGATCGAACAGGTCGAATCGATCGTCGCCGAATCGAAGCGTGAGGGACTGCTCAGCGACGATACCGGGCTGCTCAAGGGCGCCCTGGAGTTCAGTGACAAGACCGCGGTCGACATCATGGTCCCGATGTCCGAACTCATCACGATCTCGGACAAGGTGACGCCGAACGAACTCGTCACGCTCGTGGGCAAAACCGGATTCTCACGGTATTTCGTCGTCGGCGACGACGGCTATCCGCAGGATTACCTCCACATCAAGGACGTCCTCTACGCCGACACCGATGATGCCTTCGACGCCCCGGTGCCGAGCAAACGGTTCCGACCGCTGTTCACCGTCACCGCCGCTGATGAGATTGAAGAGGCGCTGGCGCAGATGCAGAAGGTCGGCATCCACGTCGCCCGAGTCATCGACTCGGAGGCACGGGTCCTCGGTCTGCTCTTCCTCGAAGATGTGCTCGAGGAGCTCGTCGGTGAGGTCCAGGATGCGATGCAGCGGGGACGGTTCGATTTCCGCCGCTGAACCTGACGAAATGGCGGCCTCTCGCAGTCCCATCGTCTCGCTCGGAGTCCCGAAGCAGGCGCCGCCGGTCTTCGCGGGTGCGGATTTCTCATCTCCGGATCGGTCTTGCCGAATGCCCACAGAAGATGATAACGAATGATAACGAAGCGGTGACCGTCGTCACCGCACGCAGGTCATCTGTAGTGATCCGCAGGGAGCGTGTTTCAGCATATGTCCAGGTCACACACGGTGGATGAGGGTAACGTGACATTCTGTAACGATGTCGTTATAGTGTTGTGACATAAGCTTTTCGGGGTCCGGATCCGGGCCTTTCAGAACAACCGATGCCAACAGTATGGAGCATTATGTCGAGTGAGCTCTCGACCGTCGAGGCGTTGCCGGTTCGCCGACGCGATCTGCGCAGACAGAATTCCTCTGCTCAGGTTTCGACGATCTTCTCCAAGAAGCCCGTGACAACGCCGTCGCGAGGGCATGAAGACCCCACTCTGTCTCCGCGTCGCGCCGCCATGGCCGCAGAGGCCCGCGCCGCCGCCGGTTCACCGCGGCGGGCTGCGATGGCCAGAGAGGCCGCTCGGTCGGCATCCCAGCCGCTGACACCCGCAGGGCACAACTCGAGTCTGGCCGCTGCTCAGCTTGGCAGCCGCGGTTCCGATGGTTCGCTGCTGCGTTCGGTTCGCCGGCGCCAGGTCACGACCTTCTCCGCGCTGGCCACCGTGTCGGTCACGGGCACCGCGATCGCCGCCGTCATGGTCGCCGGCAATCTCAGCGGAAGCCAGGAAGTGAAGGTCGACGACACTGCCGCCGAATCCCAGCAGCGCGCGATCAACGCCGAATCCGTCTCCGCCGACATCAAGGTCGACGAAGACGACAAGACCTCGATGACCATCGGCGCCCCGAGTGCCAAACAGACGAAGGTCGATGCCGCTTCGCGCGCCATCACGAAGACCGTTCTGCCCGGTTGCGAGGGAGAAGCGCCGAAAGGCGAGGTGAGCAACGGTGAGTTGCCCAGTGATTGGCTGTGCGATATCGGTGTGGGCAACCACAAGCTGCGCGCCGACGCTGCTGTGGCCTTCGCGAAGATGAACGCCGCGTTCAAGAAGGACACCGGCAAGGACCTCGCGATCACCGACTCCTATCGTTCACTGGAATCGCAGGTCTCGGTCGCTGCCCGCAAGCCCGGCTTCGCCGCACGCCCCGGCACCTCGAACCACGGTTGGGGATTGGCGCTCGACCTCGGCGCCGGAACCTCGAGCGGCACCGGCGAACAGTACGACTGGCTGGTTGCCAACGCCGGCAAATACGGCTGGGAGAACCCGGACTGGGCCAAACGCAATTCCTACGAGCTCTGGCACTGGGAATACGTCCCCGGGCGCAAGGACATGAAGGGCGCCTGAGCCCGCGAAACGCGCCGTCGCCACTGTGCCTTCCACCGCGTGCAATCGAGACTCGATTGCACGCGGTGTCTTTTTGTGAGGTGGTGCCCGACGGTGATAGAGTTGCACCCGTTGCCCGCGTAGCTCAGTGGATAGAGCGTCTGCCTCCGGAGCAGAAGGTCGTAGGTTCGAATCCTGTCGCGGGCACCACGTACCGTCCATCTCATCAGGTGAGGTGGACGGTTCTGCATTTCCGCCTCGAGTGGTCGGCGATGCCGACACGCTCTAAGGTAGTCGGAGGAGAACCCCGAACCGCGATGTGAGGCATGCGATGTCGAAACCTGCTGATGAGCCCTTGCGCGCCGCCTCGGCGGACGAATCCGATATCGTGCTGCGGGCGCAGGATCTGCGGAAGAGCTTCGGTCGCGGCGACACTGCCGTCTGTGCTCTCGATGACATCAGCGTCGACTTCGAATCGGGACGCTTCACCGCCATCATGGGTCCCTCCGGCTCCGGCAAATCGACCTTCATGCACGTACTGGCCGGCCTCGACCGCGTCGACTCCGGCTCGATCATCATGCGCGGCAAGGACATCACACGCCTCAACGACCGGCAGCTCACTCAGCTGCGGCGTGATCGCGTCGGCTTCATCTTCCAGGCCTTCAACCTCGTCCCCACTCTCAGCGCCGAACAGAACATCGAACTGCCCGTGTCCCTGGCGCGGAAGAAGATCGATCGGGAGTGGAAGGCCGAAGTCGTCGAACGCCTCGAACTCGGAGATCGTATGCAGCACCGGCCCCACGAACTCTCCGGCGGTCAGCAGCAGCGCGTCGCCGTAGCTCGAGCTCTGCTGACCCGTCCGGATGTCATCTTCGCCGATGAGCCCACCGGCAATCTCGACTCCCATGCCGGGGCCGAGGTGCTGTCGCTGCTCGGTCGCGCCACGACTCTCTACGGGCAGACGATCATCATGGTCACTCACGACCCGGTCGCGGCCTCGCACGCCGACAGAGTGGTGCTGCTCAAGGACGGGCGGGCCACAGGAGAGGTCCGTCAGCCCACGCGGGAGAGCGTGGTCACAGCACTGAGTGAACTGAGCACTCTGTGATCGCTGTCGCGCTGGCGCAGATCCGGATCCATTGGGCCCGGTTCCTCGCCATCGGTCTCGGCATCGCCCTGGCAGCGGGATTCGTCGCTACAACGCTCATCATCAATTCTTCGCTGCAGAGCAGCCTCGAAGGTGCGGTCGGACGATCATTCGCGCACGCGGATCTCACCGTCATCCCCGACGAAGACGTCTTCGTCGGGGGAGACGAGGTCGCTCCGCTGCTCAAGCCCATGTCGGAGATCGAGGGCGTGCGCTCCGCGTCGCTGTCGGCGCGAACCCTGACCACCGGGCGGGGGACCGCGTTCTCAGAGAGCTCCTTCGCCCTGTCACCCGTGCCCGCCGATGAGCGACTCGACACCTTCACCATGGTCTCCGGCGACCGCCCGGAGGCAACCACCGATCTCGTCCTCGACACTCGGACGGCCGCCGAGCTCGACCTCGGCATCGACGACGAGGTCCGCTTCAGCGTCGACCCGGTGCCGGTCGAGACCGGAGATGCGGACATGCCCGTCTACCGCGGGCCCAGCCACAGCAGCATCACCTTCACCGTCGTCGGCATCGCCGAGATGGGACAGGACCCCGGACTGCCCGGGGCCACCCGTGCACTGACGACGGCCTCGGGCTACCAGGAGTACTTCGCGCAGCAGGGCGATGTCATCGCCGTCCAGATCGCCCTCGACCCCGATGCTGACCCGGACAGGGTGTGCGAAGAGCTGCAAGCGGTCATCGACTCCTCCGCGCTGAACGGCAGCCTCAATGCCCTCAGCGTCCCCGACGCCGTGTCCGTCAAGACCGATCGTCTCTCGGGCGGCAACATCGCCGTGACGGGACTGCTGCTCGTCTTCGCCGGCATCTCCGTCGTCGTCGCCATCCTCGTCGTGTCGAACACGTTCTCCGTCATCGTGGCCGGCCGCCGTCGCGAACTCGCGCTGCTGCGCTGCCTCGGCGCGACCCGCCTCCAGCTCTACAGCTCCGTCGTCGCCGAAGGACTCCTCGTCGGACTGATCGGCTCGATCTTCGGTGTCGTCGCCGGTGTCGGAGTCAGCTGGGCCCTGATGGAAGCGGCCGTGCGCTTCTGGCCCGACGAATTCCCCTACGAAACCCTGTCCGTACCCGTCTCCGCGCTCCTCGTCGGCGTCGCCGTCGGCGCGGTCCTCACGATCATCGCGACGATCCGCCCGGCCCGCAGCGCCATCGCGGTGACACCGCTCGAAGCCCTCCAACCCTTCGACGTATCGGTATCCCCGTCGACCCGCAGACGTCGGCGACACCTCGTGGGCGTCGGCGTCATGCTCCTCGGTGCGGCTCTCATCATCGTCTCCCTCTACGCCGTGTCGACGACAGAGGTCTGGATCGCCGGCGGCGCTCTGGGCGGAGGTCTCATCGTCACCGGACTCATCATCGGTTCGACGAGGATCATCCCCCCGATCGTCGGCTGGATCGGCGAAGTCGCTGTCAGTCCCTGGGGCGTTCCTGGCCAGCTGGCGACGCTGAACACCCTGCGCAACCCGCGTCGAACCGCGACGACTGCGACGGCGCTGATCATCGGCGTGACTCTCGTCGCGACCATCCTCGTGGGCGGGATGTCGACGAAGGCGACGCTGAGCCACGGACTCGACCAGCGCTATCCGGTCGACATCGCCGTGCCCCTGTCGGGACTCGTCGACGCCGATGAGCTCGACGATGTGCGCGAGATCCCCGGGGTCGCTCGTGCCATCACCGCTCACCGCGCCGAGGCGGTCGAGGACTTCAAAGGCGCCACACCATCGGTCTTCGTCGTCGACCCGGAGACTGCGGCGACTGTGCTCGGCGATTCCGCCGCCGACCTGGTCGCCGGCCGCGTCGTGGTTCCCGAGGACTATCCGGACGCGACCGTGCGGGTCCGCGGTCTCAACGAGCTCAACGTGCCCGTGCGCAAAGAAGGGCTGTCGAGCCTCGCTTTCTTCACGACCCCCGATGTCGGCAACGACCTCGGCATCTCGGCGACGACGACGGCGGTGCTCATCCGCCTCGACGAGGATGTCGACATCGACGAGATCACACGGATCCAACAGTCCGTGGCTGAAGCTCTCGACGTGCCCAGCGACGAGGTCGGCGGGTCCGCGGTCGCCCGGGGCGCCTACTCCGAACTCATCGACGTTCTGCTCGCCGGTGCGGTGGCGCTGCTCTTCGTCTCCGTGCTCATCGCGCTCATCGGAGTCTCGAACACCGTGAGCCTGTCCGTCATCGAACGCCGACGGGAGAACGCACTCATGCGGGCCCTGGGGCTGAGCATCGCCCAGCTGCGGGCTCTGCTGGCTCTGGAAGCGGTGCTCATCTCGTCGGTCGCGGCTCTGCTGGGCCTCACCCTCGGCGGGGCGCTGGGCATCGTCGGCACACGACTGGTCACCCACGACTACTCCACCGAACTCATCGTCGACTTCTCCGCACCCTCCTTCCTCGGCATCCTCGGGGTCGCCATCGTGGCAGGAATCCTCTCGGCCCTGGTGCCGGCCCGACGCGCCTCGCGACTGTCTCCCGTGGAGGGCCTCAAACTCGACTACTGAGCCCGAAGCCGTCCGTCGAGCGACCCCGACGACAGGAATGCCTGTGGGAGTCTGATAGGAAAGAGCCCATGAACTCTGCGCGCACACGCATTCTGATCGTCGTCGGAATCGTCATCGCCGCATTCAATCTGCGGCCCGGAGTCACCGGTCTCTCGCCGCTGCTCGACGCCATGGGCGAACAGATCCACCTGAGCGCAGCGTTCCTGGCGATCATCGGCATGCTGCCGCCGCTGCTCTACGGACTCAGCGGCTTCATCACTCCGCGGCTCTATGCCCGCTTCTCCGGCCTCGGCCTGACACTGGCCGCGATGATCATGGTCGCCATCGGCCTGGGAGCCCGCTCCGTCATCGATTCTCCCGCGCTCTTCCTCGCCCTCAGCGTGCTCGCTCTGCTGGGCATGGGCATCGGCAACGTCGTCCTCCCTCCGTTGGTGAAGTCGTACTTCCCAGACCGTGTCGCTCTGATGTCGACCGTGCATGTCGGCCTGCTGCAGTTCGGCACCTTCATCCCCCCGCTCGTCGCGGTTCCCCTCGCCACCGGGTTCGGTTGGCGCGGGTCCTTGCTCGTCTGGGCCGGATTCGGTGTGGTGGGCGTCGCCGTCTGGATCCTCATCCGGCTGATCAGGCCCGCACCGGCCACCGAAGTCGCCGCCGCCGTCGTCGGCGGCAGCGAACTGGCCCGACTCATGCGCAGCAAACGTGCGTGGGCGCTCATGACGATGACGGGGCTGACCTCGTTCAACAATTTCATCCTCTTCACCTGGCTGCCGAGTCTGCTCACCCGCTCGGGGTTCGACGCGGCGTTCGCCGGGGCCATGCTCGCGCTCGTCACCGCCATCCCCCTCGTCCTCGGCTTCGTTCTGCCCGCGCTGGCACAGAAGATGGCCTCGGCCTACCTCATCGTCGTCGGCTTCTGCCTCAGCCTGGCCGTCGGCTATATCGGACTGTGGCTGCTGCCGACCGTGGCCCCGGTGCTGTGGACCGTGCTGCTCGGAATCGGAATCTCGACCTTCCCGCTGGCCCTGACGCTCATCACTCTGCGCGCCCGCGACGCGGAATCGGCGGCGTCTCTGTCGGGATTCGTCCAAGGCGGAGGCTATCTGCTGGCCTGCACCGGCCCGCTCATCTTCGCCTTCCTCGTGCAGAGCTTCGACAGCATGTGGCCGGCGTTCTCCGTCGTGCTCGTCTCGGTGGCAGTGAAATTCCTCGTCAGCCACGCCGCGTGCCGCCCCGGGGCGATCTGAGGCCGGTCGTCTCGTCATGAGAGCGAAGATGACACCTGATTCGTCCCCGCAGACCGGCCCCGAGTACTCTGTTCGAGTGACCCCGGAAGACCTGCAGACCGCACTCGCACGCGCTTTGGCGACGGCTGATTCGGGTCTCGTGTCTCCGGGGGCCGATTCGGAGGTCGACCTCGTCGCACCCGCCCGACACGGATTGGGCGACTGGTCGACGCGTGTGGCGCTGCGGACCGCGGTCGAACCGGGCCGCCGTCTGGCACTCGCCGAGCATCTGTGCGCCGAACTGCGACTGCTTCCCGAAGTGGCCACCGCTGTGGTCGCCGGGCCCGGGTTCGTCAACATCGGGCTCACCGACTCCGCACGTGCGCGCGTGGCATTCGACATCATCGCCGCAGCCGAGTCGTCGGCGACCGGCACCGAGGCGGCCGCGACAGAATCGCGGCGATGCTGCGGCAGTCTCTTCGACGCGGCTGCCGACGATGCCGCGGTGTCCGTGCTGCAGCGCGGACATGCGGCCGCCTGCCGGGAACGGCGTCGGGCCGAGTGGGCCGAGATCACCACGGATGCGGCCGAACCCTCTCGCCTCAACCACCCGAGCGAAGCTCGTCTGCTCACCGCCATCGCCTCCGTTCCCGCCGGACTCGAACGCTCGTGCCGCCTCGGCGAGAGCGAACCGTTCCTCAGCTGTCTGAGCCTGGTCGCGGCCGCGGCCGAGGACTGGCTGAGCCGGTGCGCGGTGACTCCGACCATCAACGTCGACATCACCGCACTGCATGCTTCGCGGCTCGTGCTCGTGCGAGCCGTCATCATCGTCCTCGCCGCAGGACTTCGACAACTGGGTGCTTCGGCCCCGGAGAGGATCTGATGCCCGCACATATCGCAGGGACTCTGCACGCGACCCCGGCACCGGTGTGGCTGCCCTATCCTGACGACGTCAACGCGCTGCTGCCGAGCCTGTGGTCGGACAATGTCACGAAGACCGACGACGGTGTGCTCACCATCGCCGGCCATTCGGTGACCGACCTGGCAGAGCAGTACGGCACGCCGACCCTCGTCATGGATGCCGCTGACTTCCGCACCCGGGCAGAAACCTATCTGACGACCTTCACCAGCGCCTTCTCGCCCGAGAAGGGACTGGCTGGAGCCGATGTCTTCTACGCCGGAAAGGCCTTCCTGTGCACTGCGGTGGCCCGGTGGGTCCATGAAGCCGGCCTCGGCCTCGACACCTGCTCATTGGGCGAGATGATGATCGCCCGCGCCGCCGGAATCCCAGGGGACCGAGTGGGCCTGCACGGGAACAGCAAATCCGTCGCGGAACTCGAGTACGCCCTCGACTACGGCGTCGGACGGATCTTCGTCGACAGCCTCGATGAGATCACCCGGCTCGAAGCCGTCGCCGCGGCCAAGGGAGTCTTCGCCCCAGTGATGCTGCGAGTCACCGTCGGCGTCGAAGCCCACACCCACGACTTCATCGCCACCGCGCACGAAGACCAGAAGTTCGGTCTCTCACTCGCCGACGGCACCGCCGCACGAGCCGCCCAGATGGTCGCGGACTCGGCGCATCTGCGCCTCGACGGACTCCACTCGCATATCGGTTCGCAGATCTTCGACATCTCCGGCTTCCAGGTCGCCGCGGCCAGAGTGCTGGCCTTCCGCGCCGAAGTCATGGCCGAACACGGCATCGATCTGCCCGATGTCGACCTCGGCGGGGGCTTCGGCATCCGCTACACCAGCCAGGACACTCCGATCCCGGTGGCGGAGATGGCCGAGGAACTCGCCGCAGTCGTGCTCAAGGAATGCCGCGGACTGGGCACGAACGTGCCGCGTGTCTCCATCGAACCCGGCCGCGCCATCGTGTCCCCGGCCGTGTTCACCCTCTACGAAGTCGGCACCGTCAAAGAGGTGAGCACCGACAGCGGAACCCGCACCTACGTCGCCGTCGACGGCGGCATGAGCGACAACATCCGCACCGCGCTCTACGATGCGGACTACTCATGCACTCTGGCCAATCGAGCCTCGGGAGCGGAGCCGGCGATCGTGCGCGTCGTGGGCAAACACTGCGAATCGGGCGACATCATCGTCCGTGACGAATACATGGGGGCCGACGTCACCGCCGGCGACCTCGTCGCAGTCCCGTCGACGGGCGCCTACTGCCGGTCCCTGGCCAGCAACTACAACCACCTGCCCCGGCCGGGTGTGCTCGCCGTTGAAGCCGATAGAGTTGAGTGGATCGTGACCCCCGAAGACCATTCGCAGATGTTCGCCACCGACCCGGGGATGGTCGGTGGAGAGCAGGAGAACAGATGAGCGTCAACGACAACAGCGGAAAAGGTGAGGATATGCAGGCACTCAAGGTTGCCATGCTCGGATGCGGAGTCGTCGGCACAGAAGTCGCCGCCCGCATCCAGAACCGTGCAGACGGCCTGGCCGAACGCATCGGCGCCCCATTGGAACTCAGCGCCATCGTCGTCCGCGATGCGACGAAGGCACGTCCGGGCATCGACGAGAAGCTTCTGACGACCGACGCCGAGGCGGCCATCGCCGGAGCCGATATCGTCGTCGAGCTCATGGGCGGGATCGAACCGGCGAAGTCGCTCATCACCGCGGCGCTCAAACAGGGGTCCTCGGTGGTCACGGCGAACAAGGCGCTCCTGGCAGCCCGATACGGTGAGCTGATGTCCGCCGCCGATTCGGCCGGTGTGCGACTCGAACACGAAGCCGCCGTGGCCGGAGCCATCCCGATCATCCGTCCGGTCGGCGATTCGCTGGCCGGTGACCGGATCGAACGCATCATCGGCATCGTCAACGGCACGACGAACTTCATCCTCGACCAGATGGACTCCGAAGGCTGGGACTTCGACCGGGCGCTGAGCACCGCTCAGGAACTCGGCTACGCCGAAGCCGACCCGACAGCCGATATCGGCGGCCACGATGCGGCGGCGAAAGCCGCGATCCTGTCCTCCCTGGCTTTCCACGCTCCCGTGTCGATCGACGACGTCCATGTCGAAGGCATCGAAGGCGTCACCGCAGACATGGTCGAGACCGCCCGCGACCAGGGCTTCGTCATCAAGCTCCTCGCGGTCTGCGAACGCGTGGCTTCGTCGCCCGCCGGTGCCGGTCTCTCTGCCCGCGTCTACCCGGCGCTCCTCGATCGCAACCACGCTCTGGCCTCCGTCCGGGGTGCCTTCAACGCGGTGTTCATCGAAGCCGAAGCCGCCGGCGAACTGATGTTCTACGGGCAGGGAGCTGGGGGAGCTCCGACGGCTTCGGCGGTGCTCGGAGACATCGTCTCAGTGGCTCGGCGGAAGGTCCTGGGCGGACGCGGACAGTACGAGCGTCCCTTCCACGACGACTACCCGATCCTGCCCATCACGGCGATCACCACCCGTTACCACATCACCCTCGACGTTGTGGACCGTCCCGGTGTGCTGGCGTCGGTCTCCGAGGTGTTCGCCGACGAGGGCGCGTCGATCGAACTCATGCGCCAGACCATCGGCGACATCGACGAGCAGGGCGTCCAACACGCCAAGCTCGTGCTCGCCACCCATTCGAATACCGATGCGACGCTGCGGAAGACGGTCGATCGACTCAGCGATCTCTCCGTCGTCCATGCCGTCAATTCCGTGATCCGCGTAGAAGGACAGTGACAATGAACTACCCCAGACACCAGTGGCAGGGCGTCGTCGAGGAGTACCGCAGTCTCCTCGACATCTCTGCGGACACTCCGGCGGTCACCCTCGGCGAAGGCGGCACTCCGCTGATCAAGGCGGACAAACTCAGCGCACGCACCGGCGCTCAGGTGTGGGTGAAGTACGAGGGTCTCAACCCGACCGCGTCCTTCAAGGATCGCGGCATGACGATGGCGATCACGAAGGCCGTCGCCCACGGGGCGAAGGCCGTCATCTGCGCGTCGACGGGCAACACCTCGGCCTCGGCGGCCGCCTACGCCACGAAGGCCGGTCTGACCTGCGCCGTGCTCGTGCCCACCGGCAAGATCGCCCCGGGCAAAATGAGCCAGGCCATCGCCCATGGTGCAACGCTCCTCGAGGTCGACGGCAACTTCGATGACTGCCTGACGCTGTGCCGCAAACTCTCCGAGTCCTACCCGGTCCACCTCGTCAACTCGGTCAACCCCGACCGCATCGAGGGCCAGAAGACCGCGGCGTTCGAGGTCGTCGACGTCCTCGGCGATGCCCCCGACATCCACGTCCTGCCAGTCGGAAACGCCGGCAACATCACCGCGTACTGGAAGGGCTACACCGAATACCGGCAGCACGGCATCGCCGAACGTCTGCCGCAGATGTGGGGCTTCCAAGCCGCCGGCGCCGCTCCTCTGGTGCTGGGCCACCCGGTCGACGAACCGGATACCATCGCCACGGCGATCCGCATCGGCAACCCGGCGAGCTGGAACCAAGCAACGACGGCTCGTGACGACTCCGGCGGCTTCATCGATTCGGTCACCGACGACGAGATCCTCGCAGCGCACCGATTCCTCTCCAGCGAAGAGGGCATCTTCGTCGAACCCGGATCGGCCGCCTCGGTGGCGGGTCTGCTCAAGTCGGCCGAGGCCGGAAAGGTTCCCGCCGACGCGACGATCGCGGTGACCGTGACCGGGCACGGTCTCAAGGATCCTTCCTGGGCCCTGCACACCGCAGACGGCTCCGAGATCGAAACCAGTCGGGTCTCCGTCGACGCCGTCAGCGCCGCCCGCGCGCTCGGCCTCGAGGACAGCTGAGCGTGCGGCTGCGACTCGAGGTCCCGGCCACCTCGGCGAACCTGGGGCCCGGCTACGATTCCTTCGGCCTGGCCCTGAACATCGTCGACACGCTCACCCTGACCGTCCACGACGCCCCCGTCGACCCGGCCACCTGCGTCGAGGTCGCAGGGGAGGGCGCCGAGGTGCTGCCGCGCGACCGCTCGCATCTGATCATGCGCATCATCGGCGAGGTCCTCGCCGCGGAGTTCCCCGGCGCAGAGACGGGCTTGGCCGAACGACTGAGTCTGCACTGCATCAACCGGATCCCGCATTCGCGCGGGCTCGGCTCCTCGGCCGCGGCCGTGGTCGCCGGGATCGGTCTGGCCGTTGAACTCGGCCGCGAGTACACCGGGATCGAGCTCTCCCGCGAACGGGTCCTCGAACTCGCCACCGCGGTCGAGGGGCACCCGGACAATGCCGCTCCCGCGATCTTCGGCGGGCTCACCGTATCCCTTTCCGACCCGGTCCTGTCCTGGCAGGTGCCGGTGCGCACGCTCGATGAGGTCACGGTGCTCATCCCGGCGGTCCGTTTGGACACCGACGTCGCCCGAGGGCTCATCCCCGCCGCCATCGATCATGCGATCGCGGCGGAGAATTCGGCCCGGGCAGGACTGCTCGTCCACGGTCTGGTCTCCGATGCCTCGGTCCTGTTCGAAGCCACTCGCGACCAGCTGCATCAGGAATTCCGCCGCAGCGCCTACCCGGAATCCATGGCACTCGTCGATTCGCTCAGGACGCAGGGGCTGCCGACCGTGATCTCCGGTGCCGGCCCGACGGTGCTCGTCCTCGCCGAGGCGGTGCCCGAGTCCGCGGTGCCCGCCGATGTCATTGCGATGCGCACCGCGATTGACCTCGAGGGATACCGAGTGAGCCGAGAAAATTGACGAAACGATTCGCAAGATCGGCTCCGAACAAGTAGACTGTGGGTGTTCCGACAGTGCACGGCTTCCTGCTGTTCTTCACAGGTTCGCCGCCGATGTCATATATTCTGGAACATCTCCTGCTCATTCTTTAGCAGGTTTTCTTTCACAACGCACCGTCAATGGTGTTTCCGTCGCCGTGAGCAAACGGCACATGCCGCACGGCCGAAAGAGGGAGAAGGACCTTCGTGTCTGAAACCACCACTCAGGATTCCACGCCCCGTACCGGCAGCCTCACAGCGCTGCGGTTGCCTCAGCTTCAGGAAATGGCAGCCGGCCTGGGAATCAAGGGTTACCGTCGTCTTCGCAAGAGCGAATTGATCGACGCCATCAACAGCCATTCAAGCGGATCTTCGGAGACGAAGGCCGCTTCTGTCGAGAAGAAGCCCGCCGCCGAGGAATCGCGCAGCAAGGCCCCGAAGTCGGAGGCGAAGCAGGACGAACCGAAACAGGAGGCGACGGGTCGTCGCTCCTCGCGTCGGGCCGCCGCTCCGTCGGCCGAGGAAGCTCCGGCACTCATCGTCGAACCGAAGTCCGATGCTTCTGCGCAGTCCGATGACTCCGCACAGGCCGATGAGTCTGCCGAGCACTCCGGCGGCCAATCGTCGGACGACGGCGATCAGGAACGTCAGCGTTCCCGTCGCAGCCGCAGCCGGTCGCGCAGCGGCGAGAGCCAGAACGACGACCAGGATCAGGGTTCCGACGAGTCCTCCGGTCGCGGCGGTCGCAGTGACCGCGGCTCGGATCGTGAAGGACGCGGCGGACGGGACAACGACCGTCGCAGCCGAAACAGCGACCGATCCGACGACGACCGCGGCGGCAATGACCGCGGCGGCAACGACCGCAACGGCGGAAACGACCGTGGCGGCAACGACCGCGGACACCGCAATGACCGTGGCGGCAACGACCGCAACGGCGGAAACGACCGGGACAGCCGCAATGATCGGGACAACCGCAACGGCGGAAACGATCGCGACAACCGCAACGATCGCCGCAACCGGAACAATGACGACGACGATCGCGGCAACCGTCGCGGACGCGGTCGGGACCGGAAGCGCCGCGGTCGCGGCAACGATGAGCCGGACATCCGCCACGATGATGTGCTCATCCCCGTCGGCGGCATCCTCGACGTCCACGACAACTACGCCTTCCTCCGCACCTCCGGTTACCTGCCGGGGCCGAACGACGTCTATGTCTCGGCCTCGATGGTGCGCAAGAACGGCCTGCGCAAGGGCGATGCCGTGGCCGGAGCGATCCGCCAGCCGCGCGAGAACGAACAGCGCAACAGCAAGCGTGAGAAGTTCGATGCACTCGTCCGCCTCGACTCCGTCAACGGACTGACCGTCGACGATGCGCGCTCCCGGGTGGAGTTCTCGAAGCTGACGCCGCTCTACCCGCAGGATCGTCTGCGCCTCGAAACCACCTCGAAGCTGCACTCGACTCGACTCATCGACCTCATCACCCCGATCGGCAAGGGCCAGCGCGGTCTCATCGTCGCGCCTCCGAAGGCGGGCAAGACGACGATCATGCAGCAGATCGCGAATGCGATCACGGAGAACAACCCCGAAGCGCACCTCATGGTCGTCCTCGTCGACGAACGCCCCGAGGAAGTCACCGATATGCAGCGAGCGGTCAAGGGTGAGGTCATCGCCTCGACCTTCGACCGTCCTGCCGATGATCACACGACGATTGCCGAACTCGCCATCGAACGCGCCAAGCGCCTCGTGGAGATGGGCTCCGATGTCGTCATCCTCCTCGACAACATCACTCGCCTGGGACGTGCCTACAACATCGCCCAGCCCGCTTCGGGCCGCATCCTCTCCGGCGGTGTCGACGCCAACGCGCTCTACCCGCCGAAGAAGTTCTTCGGCGCAGCGCGCAACATCGAAGGCGGCGGTTCGCTGACCATCCTCGCCACCGCCCTCGTCGAGACCGGCTCGAAGATGGACGAAGTGATCTTCGAGGAGTTCAAGGGCACCGGAAACATGGAGCTGCGCCTGAGCCGTCAGCTCGCCGACAAGCGGATCTTCCCGGCCATCGACGTCAACTCGTCGAGCACCCGCCGCGAAGAGATGCTCATGACCAAGGAAGAGACCAAGGTCATGTGGCAGCTGCGCCGACTCCTCTCGGGACTCGAACAGCAGCAGGCAGTCGAACTGCTCATGTCCAAGCTCAAGGAAACCGGTTCGAACGTCGAGTTCCTCATGCAGGTGCAGAAGACGACACCCCTGCCGAAGTCCTCGACCGACAACAGCTGAGATGGCCGACGACACCCTCACGGCCAGCGTCAGCGCACTGCTCGATGAGCATGCGCGGGTGCAGGAGGAACTCTCCGACCCCGCCGTGCATGCTGACGCCGGCCGGGCGAAGAAGCTGACCAGGCGGTACGCGGAACTCGAAAGAGTCGCCGCGGCCGCCCGGCGCTTCGCCCAACTCGAGGCCGACCACGCCGCAGCCGTGGAACTGGCCGAAGATGATGATGATTTCGCCGCGGAAGCCAAACGTCTGTCCGTGGAGATGGAGAACGTCGAGGGTGAGCTCAAAGACCTCCTCGTGCCCAGGGACCCCGATGACGCACGCGAAGCGATCATCGAGATCAAAGCGGGGGAGGGCGGCGACGAATCCGCACTCTTCGCCGCAGATCTGCTGCGCATGTATCAGCGGTGGATCGATTCGCGCGGCTGGTCGAGCCAGATCCTCGATGCCACGCACTCCGACCTCGGCGGATACAAGGACGTCAGCATGGCCGTCAAAGCGAAGGACGAAGGTGCCTACGGCTGGTTGAAGTTCGAAGGCGGAGTCCACCGCGTCCAACGCGTGCCCGTCACCGAGTCCCAGGGCCGCATCCACACCTCAGCCGCCGGAGTGCTCGTCTTCCCCGAAGTCGACGAGCCCGAAGAGATCCAGCTGGACGAACACGATCTGCGCATCGACGTCTACCGGTCCTCGGGACCGGGCGGTCAGTCCGTGAACACCACTGACTCGGCCGTGCGCATCACCCACCTGCCCACCGGCATCACCGCGAGCTGTCAGAACGAGAAGTCGCAGCTGCAGAACAAGGATGCGGCCATGCGCATGCTCCGGGCTCGGATCCTGGCCAAACAGGCCGAGGAAGCCGCCGCTGAAGCCGCCGACATCCGCCGCTCCCAGGTCCGCACCGTCGACCGATCCGAACGGATCCGCACCTATAACTTCCCGGAGAACCGGATCACCGACCACCGCACCGGGTACAAGGCCTACAACCTCGACCAGGTGCTCGGCGGAGACCTCGACCCCGTCATCGGCTCCTGCCGCGAAGCGGACAAGGCCGCACGCCTGGACGCACTGGGAGACTGAGCTGGACACCGTCACACCCGCACGCGTGAGCGACGTCCTGCGCGGCGGCATCGCCCTCTTCTCCGAGGCGGGAATCGCCACCCCCGAGGCAGACGCCGTCGAGCTGCTCGCTCACGCCTGGCACATCGACCGAACCGTGCTCAGCCGTCGTCGGCTCTTCGACGACATCGTCCCCGCAGAGAAGACTGCGGAATTCGCACGACTGTGCGAACTGCGACGGCAGCGGATCCCGCTGCAGCATCTCACCGGCATCGCCCACTTCCGCCACCTCGAACTGCGGGTGGGCCCCGGGGTGTTCGTCCCCAGACCGGAAACCGAACTGCTCGCCGGAGCGGTGCTCGCAGAACTCGCGGAGCTGAGCGGAGAACGGCCCCCGTTCGTCATCGACCTGTGTTCGGGTTCGGGCGCGATCACTCTGTCCGTGGCGACCGAACACAACGGCGCCGTTGTGATCGGTGTCGAGCGCGAAGCCGACGCCCTCGACTGGGCACGGACGAACCTCGATCACACCCGCCTCGGCGATTCGAGTGTCGAATTCGTCCACGCGGATGCGACGACACTCACACACGGGCGTCCGGAACTGCTCGGGCGGGCCGATGTCGTGGTGACGAATCCTCCCTATGTTCCGAACGCAGCGATTCCCCGCGATCCCGAGGTTGCCGGTCACGATCCCGCCGCCGCGCTCTACGGGGGTGAGGACGGGTTGGAAACGCCTGAGCTCATCATCGCCCAGGCTCTGCAGCTCCTCCGGCCCGGCGGACTCTTCCTCATGGAACACAGCGAAGAACAGGGCCCCGGCGTCCGCGAGCTGCTTGCGACGACGGCCAGCCTGACAGCTGCCGTCACTCACCAGGACTACACTGGACGCGACCGCTATACGGTGGCACGCCGGCAGACGGAGGAATGACTGATGACGATGCGGCACCACCGCTGAAACGCAGAGTCATCGAAGCCACAGCCCAGAGATTCGAAACGGAGAACTCGTGTCGAGACGATTCGACGTCACCCAAGCCGACATCCGCGACCTCGTGTTCGACGAGTGCGCACGCGTCGTCGACACCGGCAACCTGCTCGTCATCCCGACCGACACCGTCTATGGGATCGCCGCCGATGCCTTCAGCGCCGCGGCCGTGGCGGCGCTGCTGGCGGCGAAGGGGCGCGGACGGGACATGCCTCCACCGGTGCTCGTCCCACGGTCGGAGACCATCTTCGGACTCGTCGACGGAGTCGATCAGAGGCTTCTGGCACTCACGGCCCGTTTCTGGCCGGGTCCGCTGACGATCATCGCCAACGCACAGCCCTCTCTGGACTGGGATCTCGGTGACACGCACGGAACCGTGGCCGTGCGCATGCCTGATGACGAATACGCTCTGGCACTGCTGGGCCGCACCGGACCGCTCGCGGTTTCGAGTGCGAACATCTCCGGACGTCCCGCGGCGACCACTGCAGATGAGGCCCAGGAGATGCTCGGCGAAGACGTCGATATCTACGTCGACGGGGGAACCCGCGAATCGCTGATGTCCTCGACCATCGTCGACCTCAGCGGCGACGTGCCGCGCATCCTCCGGCGCGGACCCATCGGCGCGGAAGAGCTGTGCGAGATCGTCCCCGAACTCATCGACCTGGACGGCTGAGTGCGCGCCTACCTCGTCATCCTCATCGTCTCCGCCCTGGTGGCGTACCTCTTGACTCCGATGGTCAAGCGGGTCGCCGAACGCGGGCGGATCTTCTCACCCCTGCGGGATCGCGACGTGCATTCGGTGCCGACGCCGAGGCTGGGGGGAGTGGCGATGTTCGGCGGACTGCTGGCGGGGCTCGTATTCGCCTCCCAGATGCCGTTCCTGCAGCGCATCTTCGTCGAGATGGGACCGATCATCGGTGTTGCCGGAGCCGCGGGCCTGCTGTGCCTGCTGGGAGTCATCGACGATATCTGGGACCTGCATTGGATGGCGAAGCTCGCCGGGCAGGCTCTGGCTGCCGGCTTCATGGCGATCAAGGGCGTTGCCCTGCTCTCGATTCCCTTCGGCGGAGTCATCATCGGTTCTCCGCGCATGTCGATCATCATCACCGTGCTCGTCGTCCTCGTCACGATCAATGCAGTGAATTTCGTCGACGGGCTCGACGGCCTCGCCGCTGGGGTCGTCGCCATCGGCGGCAGCGCGTTCTTCATCTACTCCTATTGGCTGGCCCGCGACGCCTCCCCGGAGTCCTACGCGAACCTCGCCTCGCTCATCATCGCGATCCTCGTGGGAACGTGCCTCGGCTTCCTGCCGCATAACTTCAACCCGGCCAGAATCTTCATGGGCGACTCCGGTTCGATGCTCATCGGGCTTCTGCTCGCCGCTTCGACGATTCGCGTGACCGGACAGGTCGATCCTGCACTCATCGGACAGGAGCGTGCCTTCGCGACGTTCATGCCGATCATCCTGCCCATCGCTGTGATGTTCCTGCCGCTGCTCGATCTCGCCCTGGCTGTCGTCCGGCGGCTGCGGGCAGGGCAGTCGCCGTTCTCCGCCGACGCCAAGCACCTCCACCATCGGATGCTGCGGCTCGGCCATTCGCACGCCCGAGCGGTTCTCATCCTCTACACCTGGACGGCGCTCATCGCGTTCGGATCCGTGCTGCTGCTCTTCCGGAGCTGGCTGTTCGTCCTCGGCATCGTCGGAGGGCTGTTCGCCGTGACCCTGGTCTTCACCTTCTACCCCCTGCGTATGCGTCAGAAAGCCAGAGAGGAAATCTCGTGACAGATCCGACCTCACGACCAGAAACCGAAGTCGAAGCCGCCTGGACCCGGGTCTGGAGGACGCTGCTCATCCGCGGCATCATCCTCGTCCTCGTTGTCGCGGCGCTGGGCATGGGCATCGGGTGGCTGGTGTCGGGCTCCACCGGACTCCTCGGCGGAGCCGTCGGCGGGGGATTGGCCGCCGTGTTCATCATCGTCACTCTGGTCATCATGTACCTCGGACGGAACATGGGACTGACGACCATCGCCGGGCTCCTCGGCGTCGGGTTCCTGTTCAAGGCCTTCATCTTCATGATCGTCATCTGGCGGATCAAGGACGCGACGTGGCTCGACGGCACGGTCGCCTTCTTCACCATCGTCGTCGCGGTCCTCTCCACCTCGATCGTCGAGGCGCTCACGGTCGTCAAAGGGCGAGTTCCGTACGTCGATCCCGATGCCGGATAGCCCGCCGCACAACGCAGATGACGACGGTGCGAACCTGTGCCGAAAGGTGCTCGGTCTCCGTGCCGCGGGTCGGGATCCCCGGTGAATGACGTGTTGAGCGCAATCGCTGACAGAAATTGCACAGACAAGCCTGATGAATTTGTCGGTGACTCTCTACAATTGGTAGAGTAGACCCGGTGCTAGGGCGTATCTGCGCCCTCTGTCGCTCCTGAACCTCACGCCGTGCTGTAAGCGCACGGCCAAGGCCAGGCCATCAGGGCCCTTGACCATGGGAGAGAATTTACAACGTGGGAACTCTTAACGCCGCGAACACAATGATCAATGCTGCAGAAGGTGGCTACCACGCTCCTTCGATGTCGGAGTTCTTCCCGGCATCGTTCCTCTTCGAGGGCACTCCATTCGAGATGAACCGAGTGATGCTCATCCGCCTCCTGGCGACGATCGCCGTCGTCATCATCCTCGCGGTGTGGGCCAAGCGCATGAAGCTCGTCCCCAGTCGTTTCCAGTCGACCTTGGAACTGGCCATGGAATTCGTCACTGTCGGCATCGCCGAAGACACGATGGGCAAGGAGAGAGCGAAGAAGTTCATGCCGCTCATCGTGGCTCTCTTCTTCGGAATCCTATTCTGGAACGTCACGAAGCTCATTCCGTTCCTCAACATGCCGGGTACCGGTGTCATCGGTCTGCCCCTCGTGGCCACCCTCGCTGTCTACGTCACCTATCACTGGGCCGGCATTGCACAGAAGGGCTTCGGCCGCTACCTCAAGGACGCTCTCGTCCTGCCCGGTGTTCCGCCGGCCATGCACATCCTGCTCATTCCGATCGAATTCATCACGAAGTTCGTGACGCAGCCGTTCACACTGGCAATCCGACTCTTCGCAAACATGATGGTCGGCCACCTGCTGCTCGTCCTCTGCTTCTCGGCCACGAGCTTCTTCCTCTTCGATGCCTCGAACGGCTTCCAGTTCTTCTCGATCCTGACTTTCGCCGGAGGAATGTTCGTCTTCCTCCTCGAAATGCTGGTCGTGGTCCTGCAGGCGTACATCTTCGCCCTGCTCGCCTGCGTCTACATCAATTCGGCTGTCTCGGAAGAACACTGAGTCAGCTCCCAAGATCCGTAACTCACGAGTTGCACGGTCGGGCCAACCACCCGACTCCATTATGAAAGGAATAGCATCCTATGGATATGCTCGCCGAAGTGACAGGTAGCGTTTCGACGATCGGTTACGGCCTCGCCGCAATCGGCCCCGGTGTCGGTCTCGGCATCGTCATCGGAAAGACCATCGAAGGAACCGCACGTCAGCCCGAGATGGCCGGCGCCCTGCGCGGAAACATGTTCCTGGGCATCGCTCTGATCGAGGCTCTGGCCCTCATCGGCATCGCGACCCCGTTCTTCCTTAATCAGTGAGGCACTGAGATATGACTCCGGTAACCATCGTCGCCTCCGCGGAGAACCCGCTTCTCCCGGGCCTGTACGACATCGTCTGGAGTGCCGTCTGCCTGCTGATCGTCTTCCTGGTTGTCTGGAAGTACGTCCTCCCGGCCTTCAACAAGACCCTCGACGAGCGCGCTGCGCGCATCCAGGGCGGAATTGAGAAGGCCGAGAAGGTGCAGGCCGAAGCCGATCAGGCTCTGGCCGAGTATCAGAAGCAGCTCGCCGACGGTCGTGCAGAAGCTGCACGGCTGCGCGCCGAAGCTCAGGAAGAAGGCGCTCAGATCATCGCCGAGATGAAGGCGCAGGCTCACTCCGAGGCTGACCGCATCATCGCATCGGCTCAGAATCAGATCGACGCCGAACGTCAGTCCGCCATGGTGCAGCTGCGTTCGGAAGTCGGTTCACTGGCCACGGATCTGGCTTCTCGCATCGTCGGCGAATCCCTCACCGATGACCAGCGTTCAGCCAATGTGGTCGATCGCTTCATCTCCGATCTCGAGTCCGAATCGTCCGCGCAGCCGGTCAAGGGGGCGTGATGCTCCAGTCGAGCAGATTGTCCCTGCAGGCCGTCCTCGAGACCGCGAACTCCGAGATCTCCGGGGGAGACCCGCGTGAGATCGGCGAGGGCACTCTGGCTGTGGTCGGAGTTCTCGCCGAGAACGTCACGCTGCGCAAAGCCTTGGCGGATTCGTCCGAATCGGCCGAGAGGAAGCAGCAGCTGCTGCGGACTCTGTTCTCGACTCGGATCACGGATGCGGTTCTGCGGATCAGCGATGAGGCCGTCGGCCGTCGTTGGGCGCGGACCCAGGACCTGGTCACCAGCCTGGAGGTCGCCGGAGTCACGGCGATCGCCGCTGCCGCACAAGCCGGCGGACAGCTCGGCCAGGTCGAAGAGGAGATCTTCCGCTTCGCGCGTCTGCTGGAATCCGACCACGAGCTGTCTCGGGCGCTCGATTCGCAGGCCGATGGGCAGAGCAAACTGACTCTCGTCTCCGACCTGCTGTCGGGTAAGGCTCAGCCTGACACCATCACATTGGTCGGGCAGGTCGCGCTGCACCCGCGTGGGCTGCGCGTGGCGAAGGCTCTCGACCAGTACAGCGACATCCTCGCAGCCAGGCAGCAGCGTTCGGTTGCGGACGTAACCGTGGCCAAGCCGCTGAACGAGTCCCAGACCGAACGGCTGCGGGCAGCTCTGTCAGCCAGCTACGGCCGCGAACTCGTCCTCAATATCCAGGTCGATCCCAAGGTCATCGGGGGAGTCCGGGTGCAGGTCGGCGACGAGATGATGAACTCGACCGTGGCCGATCGACTGGCCGATGTGCAGCGCAAGCTCGCAGGTTGACACTAGGGGCCGGCTTTTCCGGCATAGGCGGCCCACCGGTCGTCGGACGCAAGATTTGAGAAAAGGAAGCAGGGAAACCAGATGGCGGAACTGACAATTCGCCCGGAAGAGATCCGGGACGCTCTCGGGAAGTTCGTTGATTCGTACAACCCCGAGAGCTCGGAAAAGGCCGAGGTCGGCAAGGTCGTCACCGCTGGTGACGGCATCGCCCACGTCTCGGGTCTGCCCGGCACCATGGCCAATGAGCTCCTGCGGTTCGAAGAAGGAACCCTGGGCCTGGCACAGAACCTCGACGAGCGTGAGATCGGCGTCGTCATCCTCGGTGAATTCTCCGGAGTCGCCGAGGGACAGGACGTCTACCGCACCGGAGAGGTCCTCTCCATCCCCGTCGGCGATGGCTACCTCGGTCGCGTTGTCGATCCGCTGGGTCGTCCCGTGGACGGCCTCGGCGACATCGAGACCGTCGGTCGTCGTGAGCTCGAGCTCCAGGCCGCAGGTGTGATGGATCGGCAGGAGGTGCGCGAGCCTCTCCAGACCGGGTATAAGAGCATCGACGCGATGATCCCCGTCGGCCGTGGTCAGCGTCAGCTGGTCATCGGCGACCGCAAGACCGGTAAGACCGCGCTGGCGATCGACACCATCATCAACCAGAAGGCCAACTGGGCGACCGGCGACCCGAAGCAGCAGGTGCGCTGCATCTACGTGGCCGTGGGCCAGAAGGGCTCGACCATCGCCGGTGTCCGCCGGTCGCTGGAAGAGGCCGGTGCTCTCGAGTACACGACCATCGTGTCCTCGCCCGCTTCGGACCCCGCCGGCTACAAATACCTGGCTCCCTACTCCGGTTCGGCCATCGGCCAGCACTGGATGTATGACGGCAAGCATGTCCTCATCGTGTTCGATGACCTGTCGAAGCAGGCCGAAGCCTACCGCGCCGTGTCGCTGCTGCTGCGTCGTCCGCCGGGCCGTGAAGCCTACCCGGGCGACGTGTTCTACCTGCACTCGCGTCTGCTCGAGCGCTGTGCGAAGCTCTCCGATGAACTCGGCGGCGGTTCGATGACCGGTCTGCCGATCATCGAGACGAAGGCCAATGACGTCGGTGCCTTCATTCCGACGAACGTCATCTCGATCACGGACGGCCAGATCTTCCTGCAGTCCGACCTCTTCAACGCCGGTCAGCGTCCTGCTGTCGACGTCGGTGTGTCCGTGTCGCGAGTCGGTGGTGCCGCTCAGACGAAGGCTCTCAAGGGAGTCTCGGGCACGCTGAAGATCTCGCTGGCTCAGTACCGTTCGCTCGAGGCCTTCGCGATGTTCGCCTCCGACCTCGATGATGCCACGAAGCGCGATCTGGCCCGTGGCGCTCGACTGACCGAACTGCTCAAACAGGGTCAGTACACTCCGATGCCGTTCGAGAAGCAGACCGTGTCGATCTTCGCCGGTACCAACGGCTACCTCGACGAGATCCCGGTCGACGACGTTCTGCGCTTCGAATCCGAACTGCACGACCACATCGAACGCAAGACGGGCATCTTCACGACCATTCGTGAGACCCTCAAGCTCGATGACGACACCGCCGAAGAGCTCAAGAATGTGCTCGCCGAGTTCTCGCAGAACTTCGCCAGCTCGGATCAGGGTGGGTCGAAGGCCGGCAGTGAAGACAGCGCCACGGCCTCCTCTGACGAGGTCGAGCAGGAGCAGATCGTTCGGCAGAAGCGTTGAACCTGTTCCGTAACGGCGAAAGGAAGAACTGATGGGAGCCCAGCAGAGGGTCTTCAAACAGAAGATCCGCTCGACTCAGTCCTTGAGGAAGATCTTCAAGGCGATGGAGCTCATCGCTGCGTCGCGGATTCAGAAGGCTATTGCCCGCTCGCAGGCCGCCAGCCCGTACGCGAACGCCCTGACCAGGGCCGTCTCGGCGGTGGCCAGCGAGTCGAACGTCGACCACGTTCTCACCACCGAGTCGGACAACGTCAAGCGGGCCGCTGTGCTCGTGATGGGGCCCGACCGCGGATTCGCCGGCGCCTACTCGGCGAACCTGCTGCGCGAAGCCGAAGAACTCATTCGGCTTCTGCGTAACGAGGGCAAGGACGTGCAGCTGTTCACGGTCGGAGGCAAGGCCAAGAACTACTACACTTTCCGCGATCGCAAGATCGAGAAGTCCTGGACAGGCATCTCCGAGAACCCGACGGCGGAGAACGCCCGGGAGATCGGCGAAGCTCTGTTGGAGAACTTCGATCCTGAGTCTGCGGAGTCGGGTGTGGATGAGATCTACATCGTCTTTACGAAGTTCGTATCCAGTGTCACGCACGATCCGGAATACCGGAGGCTGCTGCCGCTGGAGGTCGTCGATGCCGATGAGGCGTCGACGGGCGGACAGTCCGCCGGTTCATCCGATGCGCCCGCGTTCCCTCTCTACGAGTTCGAACCGAGCGCGGAGGCTGTGCTCGACGCCCTGTTGCCGCGATACATCGATTCGCGCATTCTGTCGGCTCTGCTGAGCGCATCGGCATCCGAGCAGGCCTCGCGACAGGCGGCGATGAAGACAGCCACGGACAACGCGGATGATCTCATCAAGACCTACACCCGGTTGGCCAACACGGCTCGCCAGGCGGAAATCACCCAGGAACTCACCGAGATCGTCGGTGGGGCGGATGCCCTCGCGGCATCGGCAGCCGGCGACTGACCGGCGAGAGCAGAGAGAAAGAGACCATGACTGCCACAGCAACGGAAACCTCTCCGGCACAGGGCACTGCCCTCGGCCGGATTTCCCGAGTCATCGGCCCGGTTGTCGACATCGAGTTCCCGCTCGACTCCGTGCCCGAGATCTACAATGCACTGACCACGACAGTGGATCTGTCCGAAGGAACCAGGAAGCTGACCTTCGAGGTCGGACTGCACCTGGGCAACGGACTCGTCCGCGCCGTGTCGCTGCAGCCGACCGACGGCCTCGTCCGCGGCCAGGAAGTCGTCGACTCCGGTGCGCCGATTTCGGTGCCCGTCGGCGACGTCACCAAGCACCACGTGTGGAACACCACCGGTGACTGCCTCAACCTCGCCGATGGCGAGGAGCTGGAGATCTCCGAGCGGTGGCCCATCCACCGTTCTGCGCCGGCGTTCGATGAGCTCGAATCCAAGACCGAGATCCTCGAAGTCGGCATCAAGAGCATCGACCTGCTGACCCCCTATGTCCAGGGTGGAAAGATCGGTCTGTTCGGTGGTGCCGGTGTCGGCAAGACCGTCCTCATCCAGGAAATGATCTTCCGTATCGCGCACAACCACTCGGGCACCTCGGTGTTCGCCGGCGTGGGCGAGCGGACTCGTGAGGGCAACGACCTCATCATGGAGATGGACGAGGCCGGAGTCTTCAAGGACACCGCCCTCGTGTTCGGCCAGATGGACGAGCCGCCAGGCACCCGTCTGCGTGTGGCGCTGTCGGCGCTGACCATGGCGGAGTACTTCCGCGATGTGCAGAACCAGGACGTGCTGCTGTTCATCGACAACATCTTCCGCTTCACCCAGGCCGGTTCCGAGGTCTCGACCCTGCTGGGTCGTATGCCCTCCGCCGTGGGCTACCAGCCCAACCTGGCTGACGAGATGGGTCTGCTCCAGGAGCGCATCACCTCGACGCGTGGTCACTCGATCACGTCGATGCAGGCGATCTACGTTCCGGCCGATGACTACACCGACCCGGCTCCGGCGACGACCTTCGCACACCTCGATGCGACGACCGAGCTCAGCCGTGACATCGCTTCGCGCGGTCTGTACCCGGCTATCGACCCGCTGGCCTCGTCCTCGCGGATCCTCGATCCGCTGGTCGTCGGTGACGAGCACTACCGTGTGGCCAACGAGGTCAAGGCGATCCTGCAGAAGAACAAGGAGCTGCAGGACATCATCGCCATCCTCGGCGTCGACGAACTCGGTGAAGAGGACAAGCTCGTCGTCCACCGTGCCCGTCGCATCGAGCAGTTCCTCTCGCAGAACACCTACACCGCGGAGAAGTTCACGCAGGTTCCCGGTTCGACCGTGCCGCTGACCGACACGATCGAAGGCTTCGCGAAGATCTGCTCCGGCGAGGTCGACCACATCCCGGAACAGGCATTCTTCAACGTCGGTGGCCTTGACGATGTCATGCGCAACTACGAAGAGATGCAGAAGTAAGCCATGGCGACACTTGAAGTCAATGTCGTGGCTGCCGATCGCGAGGTATGGGTCGGTGAGGCCAAGCGCGTCATCGCCCGTACCCTCGACGGCGAGATCGGCATCCTGCCGGGCCACGAGCCCGTGCTGGGGGTCGTCGCCGACGGCGAAACGCGGATTCTCACGCCCGGAGAGGACACCATCAGGGTCAAAGCCGATGGTGGTTTCCTCTCGGTGGAGAACAACCGCGTGATCATTGCCGCTGATCAGGCCGAACTTCTCTGATCCGCAGGTTACACTGGCAACCGTGAACCCTTCTGTCCTGCTGATCGTTCTGCTCTCGTTGGTAGGACTTGCGCTTGCTCTCATCGTCGTTGTGACGATTCGACGCAGGTCGATCTCGAAGCTCTCGGGCGCCTTTGACTGCTCCATCAACGTGGGCGAGGAGTATTCTTCTCGCCCACGTTGGCGTTTGGGCGTGGCCGTGTTCTCGGTCGCCTCCTTGGACTGGTACCCGGTCTTCGCCCTGACCAGGCGAGCAGCATTCAGGCTGCCGCGTGCCGACCTCGATATCTTGGTCCGCCGCAAACCCACATCGGGCGAACAGTATTCGGTGCTGCCCGACGCCGTCGTCGTCGACTGCTCCTACGGCAAAGCGGATGGTCGTCCGCGCTCGGTGTCTCTGGCGATGGATACCGAATCACTGTCGACGATGGCCTCATGGCTGGAATCCTCGCCTCCCGGCTTCAACCCGACGATGGGACGTTTCACCTGATGGATGTCTTCCGTTTGACCGGCCCGGCGCGACTGGACGGTGTCATCGACGTTCGAGGCGCGAAGAACAGCGTCCTCAAACTCATGGCTGCGAGCCTGCTGGCTGTGGGGCGCACGACGATCACGAATGTCCCTGCGATCCTCGATGTCAGGATCATGGTCGAACTCCTCGTCCGCCTCGGCTGCGATGTCGACTACGATTCCGAAGACGGAGTCGTCAGCATCGATGTCCCCGCAGCAGTCGGAATCCAAGCTGACTACGAACTCGTCCGCGCGATGCGCGCCTCCATCTCGGTCCTCGGACCGCTCACCGCTCGTATGCGCGCCGCTCATGTCGCTCTTCCCGGCGGTGACGCCATCGGCTCCCGCGGGCTCGATATGCATCAAGCCGGCCTCGAAGCCCTCGGGGCCCTCGTCCATCTCGATCACGGATACTTCGTCGCAGAGGCTCCCTCCGGGCTCAAAGGCACCGAGATCGTCCTCGAATTCCCTTCCGTCGGCGCCACCGAGAACCTCGTCATGGCAGCCACCCTCGCTGAGGGAGCGACGACGATCTCAAACGCCGCTCGCGAACCGGAGATCGTCGATATCTGCACCATGCTCGTGAAGATGGGTGCACAGATCGAGGGCATCGGCACCTCAGAACTGACCATCAGCGGTGTCGAGTCCCTCCGGCCCGTGACCCACCGGACTGTGGGCGATCGCATCGTCGCGGGCACCTTCGCCTTCGGCGCCGCGCTCAGCGGCGGTGACGTCACCGTCCGCGGCATCGGGCTCGACCTCATGCCGAACATCGGATTGAAGCTGCAGGATTCCGGAGCCACGGTCGAAGAACTCTCGAATATCACTCTCGGCGATGGAACGACCGGTGCCGGTTTCCGTGTCATCGGTGCTCCTCGGCCGCACCCGATCCGGGTGGCAACGATGCCGTTCCCGGGATTCCCGACCGATCTGCAGCCCTTCGTCATCGCTTTGAACTCGGTCTCCGACGGCGTGGGACTGCTCTCGGAGAACCTGTTCGAGGCGAGATGGCGGTTCGTCCAGGAGATCGCCCGCCTCGGTGCGAAAGTGCGCATCGACGGTAACCACGCGCTCGTCACGGGCAGCGACAGCCTCTCGGGGGCGGAAGTCGAGGCCTCGGACATCCGTGCCGGTGCCGGTCTGGTGATGGCCGCGCTGCGAGCCGGCGGAGTGACGGAGGTGTCGGGAATCGACCATATCGAACGCGGTTACGAGAACTTCGTGACCAACCTGCGCAGCCTCGGCGTCGACATCGAACGCGTTGAGAAACGCGACGTGCTCAACTTCGAATAGACGTCGGGCCACTGCCCGAATCGCCGACTGGCGATCCACGAGGCTTCGCAATGATGAGTGGGTGTCTGTGCCTCAGAACAGCCGAGAATCGGGATCATCCATCCCGCGCAGTGCATCATAGTCGAGGACGACGCAGCGGATGCCGCGGTCTTCGGCGAGCGTGCGGGCCTGCGGCTTGATCTCCTGCGCCGCGAAGACCCCCTGGACCGGGCTGAGAAGCGGGTCACGGTTCATCAGCTCGAGGTAGCGGGTGAGCTGTTCGACGCCGTCGATGTCACCACGACGCTTGATTTCGACTGCGACTGACTGGTGGCCGGGATCCCGCGCGAGGATGTCGACGGGTCCGATCGCCGTCATGTATTCGCGTCGAACCAGACTGTAGCCCTCGCCGAGGGTGTCGATGTGCTCGGCGAGCAGCTCCTGCAGATGCGCTTCGACTCCGTCTTTGACCAGCCCCGGATCGACCCCGAACTCGTAGCTGTCATCGTTGATGATCTTCGCGATGGAGATGACCAGACGATCGCCGGTCTTCGTCTGGGAGACCTCCCACAATTCGGTCAGACCCGCTTCTGCCTGCTCGGCATCAGGCTCGAGATGCCTGATCGTGCATGGGGGAGTCATCCAGTTCAGCGGTTTATAGGATCCGCCGTCGGAGTGGATGAGGATGGACCCGTCCGATTTGAGCATGATGAGGCGGGTGGCCATCGGCAGGTGGGCGGTCAGACGACCGGCATAATCAACAGAGCATTCGGCAATGACAAGACGCACGCGCAACAGCCTACGTGAGACAATGGCCCAATGCCACGATCTTCATCTTCGCGTCGCAAGAACAAATGGCAGCGGGAGCCGCGTGACCTTTCGGAGACCACCGCGGGCATGCGGACGAGCAGGTCGCTGCCGGACGGCACCTGGTCGGTGCAGACCGTGAAAGGCAATGACTCCGGAAGGTCCTACATCTGTCCCGGCTGCGGGCGGGATGTCAACGCAGCATCGAGCCACATCGTCGCGTGGCGGCAGGAAGCCCGGCACGGCATCGAGATCGGTGTGGAGAGTCGACGTCACTGGCATTCCCGCTGCTTCGACCGCTTCCGCTGAACCCTTCGCTTTCTGAAAGCTGCACAGATAAAGAAGGGCCCCGCTTCGGCGGAGCCCTTCTTCATGCTGCTTCGGCGTCGCTCAACGAATCAGAGCGGCGCGTGCGACAGCGTCAACGCAGAGAGTTGCGTGAGCGAGTCGTCTTCGAGCTGTTCTTCTTCGATCCGGACACCTGAGCGTCGATGGCGATCGTGTCTTCGTCGGTGGCTCCGTTCGGCAGGTTCTTGCCCTTGCCGGTGGACTCACCGGACTGCTTGGCCTCTCCGGACGGAGCTGACTGCGAGTCTTCAGCCGCCTCGGCGTCAGATTCCGTTGAAGTCTCCGCCTGCTGAGCCGACTCTCCATCCTCCGGCGAGTCCTCTTCGTCGCTCGCCTTCTCCGCAGAATCTGCGGAGTCCTTGGCTGCCGCAGTATTCGACGCTGTCGATGCGCTGTCGGACGAGTCCGCGGCGTCTTTCTCCTCCACGTTCTCCGCAGCTTCCGAATCGTCGTCTTCGGCCAACAGGTCTTCGAGCTCCTGGCCGTCGGCGATCTGCTCGGTGGCGTGCGAGGCCGATTCTGCCTTCGCCGGATCGACGCTGTCGCCGCCCATCACGCCGGGCATGGCGAACAGCGACCGAAGCTGATCGAGCTGGGCGGTGATCGTCTTGCGCTGCTTCGTCAGCAGATCGACCTGCGACTGTGCGGAAGCGACATTGCGCTTGGCTTCGGCCGCCGATTCCTCGATCGTCGCCTCGGCAGTGGCTCGCGCCTCGGAGATGAGCGTCTGGGCACGGGACTTGCCGTCGGCGATGATCTCGTCGGCCTTCTTCACCGCATCGGTGCGCGTCTTCTCTGCGCGCTCGGCTGCTTCCTTGGCTTCTGAATCGGCCTTGCTCGCACGAGCCTGGGCTTCCTCGATGAGCTTCTTGTTCTCGGCCTGAGCCTGCTCGTAGCGCTTCTTGCGTTCGGTCTCGGCTTCCTTGCGCTTCGCGGCGAGCTCGACGTCGAAGTCGTTGCCAGCCTTCTTCGAAGCCTCGTCGCGGGCCTTGGCGGCGGCAAGCAGCTCGTCGGCCTGCGCCTGCGCGGCGGCGATCGTCTCTTCGGCCTCGGTCTTGGCCTCGGCCAGCAGATCCGCAGCTTCCTTCTCCGCGGTGGCACGGAGTTCGGAGAGCTCGAGGTCGAGGCTTTCCCGGGCCTCCTTGGCGGCGGCCGCATTGGCCTCCTTGGCCTGATTGGTCTCGCGCTCGGTGGTCGCCTTGAGCTCGGCGGCCCGCTTCTCAGCGGCCTTGACGGTCTCCTCGGCACGCAATTCCGCCGAGGAGGTGATCGCATCCGCTTCGGACCGGGCATTGGACAGAGTGTCGTTGCTCTCGGTGTGCATTCGGGCGCGAGCAGACGCCGCCTCGGCGCGAGCCTTGTTCCTGATCGTCTCGGCATCGGAATTGGCCTGAGCCAGGGTCTCGCGCGCCTGGGACTCAGCGATCTTGAGCAGATGGTCGATGCGGCTTCCGGGAGGGCCGGAAGCCTCGGCGTTGTCGTTGGCCGCCTTCTTCAGCTGGGCTTTGGCCTCTGAGAGCTCACCGGCGATCTGCAGCTTCGCCCGATCCGCATTGATGACCTGGCTGCGCGCATCGGCAAGCGCTTTTCGGACCGACTCGACTTCGGTGCGCAACTGCTGCAGACGCGAATCGACTTCACTCTTTTCGTAGCCGCGCATCGCTGTGCGGAATTCTTCGGTGGGCGTCACTGAAGCGAACTCCTGTCGTCTCGGAAAGGGGGTGATCTGGGCTGTCCTCGTCCTACTCTAACGGAGACTCTATGAGTGTTGGGTGCGAATGCGCAGGGGTGGACAGGCTCCTGTGGGAACTCGATCGCAGACCCCGTGACGAAGGCCACAGCTGACTCGACTAGTCTGGTGGATGTCGAAAAGCACACGTGCTGGGACCGAGTCCGGGCGCGAGAATCCGAGGAGGAAAAATGGCTGATGCAGTGATCGTCGCCGGAGCGCGCACCCCGTTCGGGCGTCTGCAGGGCGAGTTGTCGAAGCTCAGCGCCGTCGAACTCGGGGGCAAGGCCATCGCCGGTGCCCTTGATCGGGCCGGGATCGAAGGCGGCGACGTCGACTACGTGATCATGGGACAGGTTCTGCAGGCCGGTAACAGTCAGGGGCCGGCCCGACAGGCCGCCGTCGAGGCCGGGATCCCCATGTCGGTTCCCGCCGTGACCGTGAACAAGCTGTGTCTGTCGGGCATCAACACGATCACTCAGGCCGCGCAGCTCGTGCGTGCCGGTGAATACGACGTCGTCGTCGCCGGCGGCCAGGAGTCGATGAGCCAGGCTCCGCACATGCTCATGAAGTCGCGGTCCGGGTACAAGTACGGCGATGTCGTCGTCAAGGACCATATGGACTACGACGGGCTGTGGGACGCCTTCACCGACCAGGCGATGGGCGGACTCACCGAGGATGCCAACGCCGGCGATCGCGAATTCTCCCGAACGGAGCAGGACGAGTTCTCCGCACGCTCGCATCAGCGGGCCGCACAGGCGCAGGAGGCGGGAGCGTTCGACGATGAGATCGTTCCGGTGACGATCAGCTCGCGCAAGGGCGACGTCACCGTCTCCGTCGACGAGGGAGTGCGTCCCGACACGACTGCGGAATCTCTGTCGAAGCTGCGGCCCTCCTTCCGCAAGGACGGGACGATCACGGCCGGCAACGCCTCGCAGATCTCCGACGGTGCCTGCGCCGTCGTCGTCATGTCACGTGAGAAGGCCGAAGAGCTCGGGGCCCCGATCCTCGCCGAGGTCCGTTCTCATGCCTGGACCGCAGGGCCGGACTCGACTCTGCAGCACCAGCCTTCGCAGGCGATCACGGTCGCCGCTGAACGCGAAGGCGTCGCCGCGGACTCCTTCGACCTCTACGAGATCAACGAGGCCTTCGCCGCAGTCGGCCTCGCCAGTTCGAAAGACCTCGGCGTCGCCGCGGACAAGGTCAACGTCAACGGCGGAGCGGTTGCGCTCGGTCACCCGATCGGCGCCTCCGGGGCACGCATCGTCCTGACCCTGGCCCTCGAACTCCAGCGCCGAGGCGGCGGCTCGGGAATCGCCGCTCTGTGCGGCGGCGGAGGACAGGGCGATTCGCTGATCATCAACGTCCCGGCTCAGGCCTGACCCGGCGATGTTCCGCAGAGCGGCGGAGTGCCCGAGGGCCCTCCGCCGCTCGCTCAAGGAAGGACAACAACATGCTCGCAGCATTCTCGGTCGCGCCCAGTGGGGGAGAAGGGGCCGACGCCTCCGTCCATGTCGCCGTAGCCGCGGCAGTCGACATCGTGCGCCGCTCCGGACTTCCGCACCGCACCGATTCGATGTTCACCACGATCGAGGGCGAATGGGACGAAGTCTTCGCCGTCATCAAAGATGCCACAGATGCCGTCGGTGAGTTCGGCACCCGCGTCTCCCTGGTGGTCAAGGCCGATATCCGCCCCGGCTACACCGGTGAGATCGACGGCAAGCTCGAACGTTTGGAGACGGCGATCGAAGCGCGCGAACAGAACTGATTGAAATTTTCAAGGAATTCCCAGTGACGTGAGTCACTGAAGGCGCTAACCTTTTTCCAACGGAAGAAGGAGATGAGCAATGAACGGTGCCAAATACTTTTCGATCGCCACTGCACTGACGCTGGTGGCTCTGTTGGGCTTCATGCTGGCCGGGTTCTTTCCGGTGGTCGTCGACTTCGCCTTCGGAATCGAAGCGATTGCCGTCATCCTGGCGATGACCGGGGTCGCGGTGGTGTCTTTCGTGACCGTGCGCAAGTCAATGGAGCAGGCAGCGCGTCGTCACTGAACCCCTATATCAGCGATACGGCCCCGTGCGGGGAGGGAACCGAAGCGGTTCCGCTCCGCACGGGGCCGCTTTCTGTTCACGTTCGGCCATCGGTTACGATGTTTGAGCCTCCGTAGCTCAGTCGGATAGAGCAACCGCCTTCTAAGCGGTAGGTCGCGGGTTCGAGCCCCGCCGGGGGCGCTTCTGCTGTCTCGGGCCCTCGCACGAGGCTCTGCTCGGATCCGACCGGCTCCGTGCCGCCGGGCGTATTCGGGCGCGCACCCACACTCGTGCCTGCCCCTGCATGCTGTGAGCAATTCGGCGCTGGCACGGCGTGGCAATTGGAGCCGAGCTGGGAAAACATAGAGAGTGGGAGCGTGATGACAGAGAGCAAGAGTGCCGTGACGCCGCCGGTCGGCCAAGCGCTGAACGATATCGTCAAACGCGTCTCTGAGACGCGCTTCCCGCTGCGGACCGGTGACTTCGAAGACGCTCGCGGCGCGCACGCGGCGCTGACCGCAGAGCTCAATGACTACGTTCTGCCTCGGATCAACCGCTCCCGGACCCCGTTTCTCATCGCGGTCGGCGGATCGACCGGTGCCGGGAAGTCGACGTTGGTGAACTCCCTCGTGGGGCGGGCTGTCAGCCCCGCCGGAGTGCGTCGTCCGACGACGGGCAACCCGGTTGTCATCCACAATCCCGCCGATGCCAAGTTCTTCGAATCCGAGCACTATCTGCCGGATCTCCCACGCAGCAGCGACCCGGAATCGGCGGTGCCCGGCGTCGTCATGGTCGCCGATGAGAACATCGCCCCGGGCACAGCGATCCTCGACTGCCCGGACATCGACTCGATCTCCGAGACGAACCGTGCACTCTCACGCAGGACCCTGCTCAGCGCCGATCTGTGGCTGTTCGTCACCACGGCCAACCGCTACGCCGATGCCGCCCCTTGGGCGCTGCTGAAGACGGCCGCAGCCCGTGACACTTCCGTTGCCATCGTCCTCGACCGGTTTCCGCCCGAGGCGAATCGCGAAGTCAGGCACCATCTCTCAAGCCTGCTCTCGGACGCCGGACTGGCGAACTCACCGATCTTCTCCGTGGCCGAGCTCGAACTCGAGAACGGTCTGCTGCCGCATTCGGCGATCTATCCGATCCGTTCCTGGATCTCTCAGGTCGGTGCCGAAGGAACGTCTCTCGAGCGCATCCGGACACGCACCCTCACCGGCGCGGTCGCTGCGCTGCCTGCCCGTGTCCGCGAGCTCGCCGACTTCGCACAGTCGCAGGAACAGGCGCACGCCGCACTGGCGGGATCCCTCGAGGAGAGTTTCCGCTCGGCCGATGCGGGGCTGGCCGAAGTGTTCTCGGACGGCCGTGTGCTCCACGGCGAGGTCAACGCTCGTTGGCAGGACTTCGTGGGTACGGGGCAGCTGTTCCGCGGCCTCGAGCCGACGATGGCGCGGATGCGCGATCGCATCTCGGCGGCCGTGACCGGCAAACACGATGCGGCGACCCCGCTGCATGTCGCGATCCTGCGCAGCGCCGCTGTGTCGCTGCGTGAGCAGGCCATCGCTGTGGTCGACGACGTCAACACCGAATGGCGCAATACCGCGGCAGGTGCGGCCCTCATCGAGGATCAGGCCGAACTGCGGCAGGTCGCCAGCGATCTTGAGGAGTCAGTGAAGGCCGCCGTCAGCGCGTGGTCGGACGACGTCAACGCGCTGGTGCGCGACATCGGGCAGGGAAAGAAGTCCAAGGCCCGGATCCTCTCCTTCGGAGTGGCGGGTGTCTGCGCGGTCGTCGAATATGCGGCGTTCTCGGACCCGCAGCGTCCGCTCGGCAAACAGCAGAGCGAACGCCAGGGTGCAGGAGTCGCCGTCAACTTGGCTGAAACGATCTTCGGCGAATCCGAAGCCGCCGGCATCATCGCCTCGATCCGCCAGCGCTTCTTCGACGCTGCGACTGGAATCGTGAGAGGCTGCCGGACCCCGTTCGACAACGCTCTGAGAATATCCGCGGTACCGGCGCGGCAAGCGGGCGCGCTGCGCGCCTCCGGTGAACGACTTGAGGTGGCATTGTGAACAGTTCTGCACAGACCGAGATCCGACGACTGGCCGAAGGGATCCGGCATTCGCTGTCGCTCAATGAGGACAAACTCGCCGGAGACGTTCGAGCCGATGCCCAAAATCTGCTCGACCGGGCCGAGGACCGATTGGGCCTGGGCGAGGACTTCACCGTTGTCGCCTTCGCGGGATCGACCGGTTCGGGCAAGTCTTCGCTGTTCAACGCGGTGGCAGGTCTCGAGATCGCCCGCGTGGGGGTTCGGAGGCCGACGACGTCACGGCCGACAGCCTGCGTGTGGGGAGACGGCGGAAACGACGTCCTCAACTGGCTGCATGTTCCCGAACGCAGCCGCACCTGGCGCGAATCCGCCCTCGACGGTGACGACCAGCGCCGACTGCACGGACTCATCCTCCTCGACCTGCCCGATCACGATTCGACCGCGGTCGAGCATCGGGTCGAATCCGATCGTCTGGTCGGCCTCGTCGACGTTGTGTTCTGGGTCGTCGATCCGCAGAAGTACGCCGATTTCTCCCTGCACTCGGAGTATCTGACGAAACTCGCCGAGAACAGCGCAAATATGGTCGTCGTCCTCAACCAGATCGACAAGCTCAGTCCGGAAGAGCAGAAGGCGGCGGCCGACCATCTGCGACAGCTGCTCAATGAAGACGGTCTCAGCGAAACGAATGTGCGCGTCTCCTCAGCAGCGACCCGTGAGGGCATTCCCGAGCTGCGCAGCATCCTCGCCGATACCGTCGACTCGAATGAAGCGGCCGCCGAACGACTGCTGGCGGATATGCAGGCCATGGCCAAACGGATCCGGAAGGAACTCGGCGAGCCCGTCGCCCCTCCGGACGAACTGCCAGGAGCTTCCCGCCTCGTCGAGACGATGTCCGATGCCGCCGGCGTCGACGCCGTGGCGCAGACGGTTCACGATGATTACATTCGTCGTGCCTATCGCAAGACCGGGTATCCCGTTCTCGCGTGGATGCAGCGCAATGCTCCGGATCCACTCGGCGCCAAGCACGGACAGGACCGTGACGAACTCGTCCGCGCCTCGGTCCCGGCGACCACCAAGGCGCAGAGTGCGCACGTGCGATTGATGGCCCACGAACTGATCACCGAATCGGTGTCCACGATGCCCCGAGCGTGGCAGAACGACGCCGCCGAAGCGGAGAAGAGAAGCACAGACGAGCTCTCCGACAACCTCGACTCGGCCATCACCGCTGTGGAGATCACCCGGCGTCGTCCCGGTTGGTGGTCGCTTGCACACACCCTGCAGATCGTCTTCTTCATCGCCACGATCATCGGAATCGTCGGTGTCGTCGCCTCCGCCCTGGCCGCGGCGATCGGTTCCGGAACGCTGCCGGCTTGGTGCTGGGTGGTGAGCATCGGACTGCTCGTGATCGGTGTGATCGGCTCCGTGATCACCTCGCTGATGGCGAAATCGGCGCGGAACAGAGGGGCCAGCGAAGCGGGTGCCGAAGTCGACGCCAGACTGCGGGACGCGGTCGGTCAGGTTGCGCAGAGCTCCTACCTCGAACCGGTGAAGGCTGTCATCGGTGAGCATCGGCGGGCATACGAAATGCTCACCTGAGACTTCAGCGCACAATGAGTGCGACTCGGTCTCCTGTGCCCTGTGGATGGAAAAGCGTCATCCACAGGGCATTTTCAATCTCTGGACGGGGGAGGACGGTTCCGGGCTGACTGGAGGACCACGCGACCGCCGAGGATCGCGTGCCGCCATCCAGTCGAAGAGGAGACACCGATGTCCGCCATTCCAATCACCGTCACCGGCACCATCGCCACCGAACCCACTGCTCGCACGCTGCCGTCCGGGCGGGCCTGTGCGTCCTTCCGCCTTGCCGTCAATCACTGGAGAGTCGACAGAGGCACCGGGGAATTCATCAACGACGGCACCTCCTGGTTCGGCATCGACTGCTACGGAGATCTGGCCAGCAATTCCTCCATGTCGCTGGGCAAAGGCACCGCGGTCATCGTCACCGGCAGTCTGCGCAACCGCGAGTGGGAAACCGAAGAGCGAAGCGGCGTCGCCCCGACCGTCGTCGCCGACCACATCGGTCCCGACCTGCGCTACGGAACCGCGCACTACCGGAGGGCCAAGGGACAGGACCGGACAGAGAATCAGCCGTCGAAAGCGCCGGAGGACACCGGCACGGCTGAGAGCGATGGCTGGGAGGGCCTCGGTTCTCCTTCTGCAGCCGAGGTGGCGACTGCTGCTCGCACGACCGGTGCCGGTGAGCGCCCATCGTCCGATGCCGACACCTCGGTCGCTGAGGGGGAGGCGTCGGCGGCTGAAAGCGATGGAGCCGACCAAGAGGGAACGGGCAGCAGCGCTGCGACGGGCGACAACGACGGGCCCAGCGCGGACGATACCGCGATCGCGGCAGTGACCGCTGCCGCGGCGGCGCCGTTCTGATCGATTCGCTGCCACCGCCAGCCGCCTCGATCGGTTAAAGTGAGACTGTCAATCGTCCCCTCTCGCCGAGGTTTCAGATGCGTCTTGTTCCTGTGCTGGGTGCCGCAGCACTGACTCTGGCATTGTCGGGCTGCTCCCTTCTGGGCTTCGGCGGCGACGACGCCAAACCCGAACCGAAGACGACTCACGCTGCTCCCGTGGCCGAGGTGGACAAGGTGCTCAAGGCACTCAAACCGATCACGGGGGACAAGGACTCGGTCCCGTCGACGAAGAAGTTCTTCACCACGATGCTCGACGCCGGTTACGAGCCCGATCAGCTCGAAGCCACACTCGACGCCTCGCCATTGGGCAACGATGTCCCATCGAAGATGTTTGGAGTCAAGACCGACAGGGGCTGTGTCGTCGGAGAGATCCGGTCGGGGAAGGCGACGGCAGAACTCGTGGAGCCCACAGAGTCGACGGGTTCCTGCCTGTTCGGCGAGGTCGACAGGCCGAAGGGGGTCAAGGCTCCGAAGGGGGAGAAGCGGGACGAAGAAGGTGACTCCAACGGCAAGGGCCACCTGCCGGGGGAGGATATCAACGGCAAGGACGAGCAGACAGAGACTCCGCAGCCGAGCGAGGACTCTCCAAGCTCCGACGGCAGTTCCGGTTCCTCGGACGAGGCCCCTTCGCTCGGCGGCGGCTGAACGCCAATTAACGCTTGAGCGCGCGGAAACGATAGCCTGAGGACACTATGGCCGAATTCATCTACACCATGCACAAAGCGCGCAAAGCGCACGGTGACAAAGTCATCCTCGACGATGTATCGATGTCGTTCTACCCAGGAGCGAAGATCGGTATGGTCGGCCCCAACGGCGCCGGCAAATCGACGATCCTCAAGATCATGGCGGGACTCGAGCAGCCCTCGAACGGCGAAGCTCGACTCAGCCCCGGTTATTCCGTGGGCATCCTTCTGCAGGAACCGCCCCTGAACGAAGAGAAGACAGTCCTCGGCAACGTCGAAGAAGGCGTCGGCGAGATCAAGGCGAAGGTCGACCGCTTCAATGCGATCTCCGAGGAGATGGCCAGTCCCGATGCGGACTTCGACGCCCTCATGGAAGAGATGGGCAAGCTCCAGGAAGCCATCGACGCGGCCGACGCGTGGGATCTCGACTCGCAGCTCGAACAGGCGATGGACGCTCTGCGCTGCCCGCCGCCGGATGCCGAGGTCTCGGTGCTCTCCGGCGGTGAGCGCCGCCGCGTGGCCCTGTGCAAGCTCCTCCTCGAGAAGCCGGACCTGCTGCTTCTCGACGAGCCGACGAACCACCTCGATGCCGAATCCGTGCTGTGGCTCGAGCAGCACCTGAAGACCTACCCGGGAGCGGTCATCGCGATCACTCACGATAGGTACTTCCTCGATCATGTCGCCGAATGGATCGCCGAGATCGACCGCGGTCACCTCTACCCCTATGAGGGCAACTACTCGACCTACCTGGAGAAGAAGCAGGAGCGCCTCCAGGTCCAGGGCAAGAAGGACGCCAAACTCTCCAAGCGGCTGAAGGACGAACTCGAGTGGGTGCGTTCGAATCCGAAGGCGAAGCAGACGAAGTCCAAGGCACGTCTGGCCCGCTATGAGGAGATGGCCGCAGAAGCGGAGAAGACCCGCAAGCTCGACTTCGAAGAGATCCAGATCCCTGCCGGTCCCCGCCTCGGAGATGTCGTCATCGAGGCCGAAAACCTGCAGAAGGGCTTCGACGGTCGTCAGCTCATCGATGGTCTGAGCTTCTCGCTGCCGCGCAACGGCATCGTCGGTGTCATCGGACCCAATGGCGTCGGTAAGACGACGCTGTTCAAGACGATCGTCGGGATTGAAGAGCTCGACGGCGGCGATCTCAAAGTCGGCGACACCGTCAAGCTCTCCTATGTCGACCAGTCGCGCGGCGGAATCGACCCGGACAAGAGCCTGTGGGAAGTCGTCTCCGATGGACTCGACTTCATTCAGGTCGGTGCGGTGGAGATGCCTTCGCGTGCCTATGTCTCAGCGTTCGGATTCAAAGGTCCGGACCAGCAGAAGAAGGCCGGCGTCCTCTCCGGCGGTGAGCGCAACCGTCTCAACCTCGCACTCACCCTCAAACAGGGCGGAAACCTCCTTCTCCTCGATGAGCCGACTAACGACCTCGACGTCGAAACCCTGGGTTCCTTGGAGAACGCGCTTCTCGAGTTCCCGGGCTGTGCCGTGGTGGTCTCCCACGACCGGTGGTTCCTCGACCGTGTGGCCACACACATTCTGGCGTGGGAAGGCACCGAGGAGAATCCGGCGAACTGGTACTGGTTCGAAGGCAACTTCGAGTCGTACGAGAAGAACAAGGTCGAACGCCTCGGTGAGGATGCGGCGCGACCGCATCGGGTCACGCACCGTCGTCTCACCCGCGACTGAGCCTCACCGGCCGCAGCCGCCGATTCTCCACAGAAGTGCCTCCGCCCGGTGGCGGGGGCACTTCTGTGTCCGGTCAGCGCTGATCGAATGATTCTGCTGCTCTGTTCGGCTCTCAACCGGCGTGCGCAGATCGTCGACTGGCCGCTGACCGAGTGTACGGTTCAGCGTTCGGATGGGCGCAGAAGCGCTCCGAGACCCTTGAACAGGAGGCGGATGAGAACTGTGCCGATGACCCCGCTGATGACCGACAGGATCGCGCAGACCCCGATAGGCAGATCGGTTCTGCCGTTGAGCGCGGCGAGGGTGAGGAGCGCGATGACGATGAACAGGGCCACGTTCACCAGGCGGCTGAGGATCGTGCCGATGACGTCCATCATCGTCGGGTCGCTCGGCATCGGATCGTTCTTCACCGGCTCTCCTTGACCCGGACCATGCCCTCCTGCGCCACCGTGGCCAGCAGCGTCCCGTCCTGGGAGAAGATCCGTCCGTAACCGAGACCCCGTCCGCCCTGTGCCGCCGGTGACTCCTGAACGTAGAGCATCCACTCGTCGACCTTGACCCGACGATGCCACCACATGGCGTGGTCGAGGCTGGCGACCCGCAGACCGGGGCTCCTCCACGTCAGCCGGTGATGACGGAGAACAGGTTCGAGGAGGTTGAAGTCGCTGGCATAGGCCAAAGCTGCGGCATTGAGGACGGGGTCGTCGCCGAAGGGGGCACTGGCCCGGAACCATGAATGCTGCTCGGTGATCGAAGGATCGGAGACCCCTGAGGTGTGCAGGGACGGTTCGACCGGGCGGACTTCGAAGGGACGTTTGCGCAGCCAGTCGGTGACGACCGCCGAATCCTCGTCGCCGATGTAGTCGAGCAGCTCCGGGCAGTCCTCGGGAGCCGGCAGACCTGTGGGCATCAGCTCGGCGTGGTCGAGACCGGGCTGTTCGTCCTGGAACGAGGCGCTCAGCGAAAGGATCGGCGCGCCCTTCTGATAGGCGTGGACGCGCCGGGCCGAGAACGAACGGCCGTCGCGCAGGCGCTCGACACCGAATTCGATCGGTTCGCTGACATCCCCGGCACGGAGGAAATAGCCGTGCAGGGAATGGATGAGCCGGTCGGAGGGCAGAGTCGCTGCCGCCGCGATGACGCACTGGGCCAGCACCTGACCGCCGTAGACACGACCATCGGGTTTGTACTGGCTGTGGCCGATGAAGAAGTCCGTTTCGCTCGACGCCGAGGTGAACTCGAGCCGCTGCAGATCGAGGATGTCATGCAGCGTCGCCACGTTGGTCTCTGCTTCGGTGGATGCTTCTTCGGTCATAGCTCTCTCCCTGCAACGCCGGTGACTTTTTCGCGTACGGTCCACGATCCTATCGCGTGGGACACCGAGTCGATAAAGGTGGCATGATGGGAAGCATGCACTCAGGCGCCACCGATCCACTGCTCGATGACTTCACCCGTGTACTGCTGGAGCTGAGATGGGGCGATATGGATGCCTACGGGCATGTCAACAATGTCACCCAGCTCAGGCTGCTCGAAGAGGCTCGTGTACGCGCGCTGGGATCGCCGACCCACAGCTCCGATGCTCCGACGACGCCCGGCCGGCACGGAGTGTCCGATGCTGTCAGCGGGGTGAAGATCCCGACGATCTTCGCTGACGCATCGGCGACGACCGAGCTGCTTGTGGCCTCCCACGCGATCGAATACCGCGCACCGATGCCCTACCGCACCGGACCCGTCGCGGTCGATCTGGTCATCAGCGAAGTCAGGGCCGCCTCGGTGACGGTCGGCTACACCATCTGCGAACCCGACGGTTCGCAGGTCTACACGGTCGCCGAGACCGTCATCGTCTTCATCGACATCGCCAGCGGCCGACCGCGTCGCCTCAACGAAGCCGAGACCGCAGCGATGGAATCCGTCCTCGGCACCGCCGTTCCGCTGCGGAGGGCACGCCGATGACCACATTGCAGATCGCCGACCCGCTGGCGATGCGGGATCTCGCCTCTTTCACCACCCTGGCCCACCGTGCCGATTCCGACGGTGCGATGCGGCTGCAGGTCGTCTCCAACGTCCTCGCCGCCTCCGTGGCGCCGCTGTTCCCCCACGGATTGGGCGATTCGACGCCCCTGGTCCTGGCCATGCGGACTCTGCGCCTGCATGATTCCGAGCTCGACGGACTGGACGAAGCAGTGCCGCTGTCGAACCTGCTCGACCGCTTCGCTCGGGAGGAGAACGGCACGGCTCTGCCCGTGCCCCCGAACTCCGTGCTCGTCTCGTGGACGGGCATCGCGCCTCCGCGCGGAGGATGGCAGACAACGGACACGATTTCGGTGGGCGGTCTGCACGAGACCGCAGCACAGGGTGTGGCCGAGATCAGCAGCGGAGCGCCGGAAGGTTCAGGGGCTCACGCGGTCAAGGCGCTGCGCTCCCGAATCTGGTCGCGCGAAATGTTCGGCGACCAGGGTACGGCCGTGCCCAGCGGGCTCGCCTTCGCGGCCACGGCCCTGCGTTTCATTCCTGCGGCAGGACGCGATGATGACCGCGAACTGACCATCATGGAATCCGCGGGATGGCTGCGTCTCGTCACTCCGGGCGGGCACCTGCTCACTCGGATCCGCGGCTGAGCCGAATCGTGCTCACCCGCCTTCGACGCTGAGCCGGCGCTCGCTGAGCGGCGCCTTCGACGCTGAGTCCGAGCTCGCTCAGCGGATATTCGGATTGGCCGTATTCACCATCGCCGTCGCGGCTCGCTGGAAGTAGTCCCAGAAGATCTCGTCGTAGAGCGGGGCCAGAGCGACATCGTCGAGTGCCGCACGCATGCAGCGCAGCCACCGGTCACGGGCATCGAAGTCGATCGGATAGTCGAAATGACGCATCCGCAGCCGCGGATGCCCCCGTTCCTCCTGATACGTCGAAGGACCCCCGAAGTACTGTTCGAGGAAGGTCTGCAGGCGATGCTTCGCGCCCTCGAGCTCGTGGCCGTCAGGGTACATGGCGATGAGCTGAGCATCCGCGTCGACGTGCTGGTAGAACACATCGACGAGACGGCTGAAGGTTTCGTGGCCTCCGACGGCGGCGAACACCGAATCGTCAGTCGTCTGCGTCATCGTTCGATCCTTCGCTCGGGGAGTCTTCCTGGACGGTGCTGCGGATCTCCTGGTCGCTGGGCAGCGCCGAGGGCTTGTCCTCGGCGGTCGCAGTCGACTTCGTCGGTGCGGCACCGACGGTGCTCTGCGCACGCTGGGCAGATGAGTCCGCGCCGGTCGTGGAAGCAGCGGTGGTGGCGGCATCCTCGGTGGTCGGCAGTGTGCGCAGGACCGTCTCCTGCATCATACCGATCTGTCCGCCGCGCTCGGCCAGCTGGGTCATGAGTTCGGCGCGGAATGCGCGTTCGACCATCCACTGCAGGTTCGGTTTGGTTTTGACCATTGTGCGGATGACTCGGTACGAACCGGACAGGGACTGGACACCGGCGATCTCCGGGTCTTCGAGCATCGCCTTGGCGATCTCGGGGTCCTGCTTCAGCTTGTGGGTGATCTGTGCGGCCATCTCGCGGAAGTCGTCCATCGAGGTCCGGTAGTCGATGGGGATGTCGAGGACCGCGCGAGCCCAGCCCTGCGACAGGTTGCCCACGCGCAGGATCTCACCATTGCGCACATGCCACAGGGTGCCGGTGAGGTCACGGACCTGAGTGCGGCGCAGACCGACGTCCTCGACCTCGCCGACGGCCTCACCGAGGTCAACGGTGTCACCGATGCCGTACTGGTCCTCGATGACGATGAAGAACCCGGAGAGGTAGTCGCGGACGAGCTCCTGGGCACCGAAGGCGATGGCGACACCTGCGATACCGGCAGAGGCGAGGATCGGGGCGATGTTGAAGCTGAGCGCGTCGAGGATCATCAGCGCAGCGATCACACTGATGAGGATCGTCGTCACCGACGACAGCATCCGTCCCACGGTCCTCGCCCGCTGCGCACGGCGCTGCTTGATCGTCTGCTGATCGATCCCGGTGCGCTGCGCTTCCATCGCCGTGGCCGAGAACTTCGCGAGACCGGCACCTTCGGCCTTCTCGCTGCCGACCGTGCCCTTGGCCACCGCCGTCGTGAAACGACGGATGAAGAGACGCACGATGAGATTGACGATGATGGCACCGACGATGATGACGGTGATCCGCAGCGGGGCTCCGAGGAGGAAGGACCAATCGAAGTCACCTGCGGCTTGAACTGTGGATTCCAATGGATCAGAAGTCATGGTGCCCCGAGACTAACGCGCGAGGTTCAACGATCCCTTGGAAGCGCTGGACACCCGCTGAACCCGCAGCGCCCTCTCGGCATCGGCGAGGTTCTCTCGCATCAGCCTCAGCAGGCCCTTCGGAGCCGAAGGGTGGTCATCGAGCCAGCGTCGGGTCGCCTCGACTGTGTCGGAACTCACCGGCGGGAACAGACGCACTGTCATCGTCTGAGCCATCTCCAGGGTTCGAGTCTCCCACCAGCCTGCGACGCGGGCGAAGTACTCGTCTGCGAAGGGACCCAGCGGAGCCGCCGCGGCGATGCTCTCACCCGACGACGTCTGCAGACCCGTGGCGAATCCCAAAGCGAGCGCGCTGAGTTCGGAGTTCGGCAGATCCGCCTCATCGACGAGGCGGGTGAACGCCCACGATTTCGCCTCCGTCGTCGGCCGGGAGGCACGAGCGGTTGCGGCCCGCCGGACTCCGGTGGCGCTGGGATCCTTGCGGCTCATCGCCTCGAGCGCAGCCTCATCTGCGCCGTCATGGGCGCAGAGGGCGACGAGAATGTCCCAGGACAGGTCCGTGTCGATGGCGATCCCGTGAACCCTCTCGGTCTCAGGCAGCAACCAGGACCGCAGCCGGTCGAGCTGGCCGGTCGTGGTTGCGTGCTTGACGAAGCCCTGGACGAACTGGAACGCCTGATCGGTGCCTTCGTCCACGGTTTCGAGGAGTTCGAAGAAGCGATCGGCCAGCCGGGCGTGCATCGCCTCGCGCTGCTGCGGAGGCAGATACGCCGAGACCGCGGTCTCGAGCTGGCGCATCTGCGTGAGCAGACCAGAGGAATGCGTGATCGCCCCCAGATGGGCGGTGATGGTGTCGATGTAGTCATGGACGGGCCGTTCACCGTCGCGGACCTCATCCCAGAGAGTGGCGAGGATGAGCAGCTGGGTGAGCGAATCGTCGAAGTCACTCAGACGCTTGGCAGCGGTGTCCATGCTGTGGGCGTCGAAGCGGACCTTCGCGTAGCTGAGGTCGGCGTCATTGACGACGATGACGTCGGGACGGGCCAGCCCCTCGGCCTCGACCACCTCGGCGGATTCGGAATCGATGTCGAGGGAGAAGGAATGGGTGCGCACCATGCGGCCGGTCTCGGACTCCGAATAGAAGCCGATGGCAAGACGGTGGGGCCGCAGCGACGGGGTGGGCTGTCCTGCGATCTCCCACGGACGCTGTGTCACCTGCAGACGCGTGATGACTTCGCTGTTGCCTTCAGCCGCGGGGTCGGACTCGGTCTCGACGGCAGCTTCGAGGAGGTTGACGCCGGATTCCTCGAGCCACAGCTTCGACCAGCTGGCCAGATCCCGCCCCGAGGTGGCCTCGAGCTCGTCGAGGAGGTCGGAGAGTTCCGTGTTCGACCACGCATGTTTGTCGAAGTAGCGTCTGAGTCCGGCGAAGAACTCCTCCCGCCCGACCCAGGCCACCAGCTGCTTGAGCACCGAAGCGCCCTTGGCGTAGGTGATGCCGTCGAAGTTGACCTCGACATCGGCGAGGTCTTCGATGGGCGCGACGATCGGGTGGGTGCTCGGCAGCTGATCCTGTCGGTACGCCCACGACTTCTCGATCGTGGCGAAGGTCGTCCATGCGTCGGCGAACTCCGTCGCCTCGGCGGTGGCCAGCGTCGACATGAATTCGGCGAAGGACTCGTTGAGCCACAGATCGTTCCACCAGCGCATGGTCACGAGGTCGCCGAACCACATGTGGGCGAGTTCATGGAGGATGGTCACCGTGCGTCGTTCGACCAATGCCTCGGTCGGCCGCGACCGGAAGACGTAGTTCTCCAGGATCGTCACGGCCCCGGCGTTCTCCATCGCTCCGGCATTGAACTCCGGCACGAAGAGCTGGTCGTACTTCTCGAACGGGTAGGCGATCCCGAACTCCCGTTCGAAGAACTCGAAGCCGGCCTTTGTGATGCGGAACAGTTTGGCCGAGTCGAGGTGCTCGAGCAGCGAAGCCCGGCAGTACAGGCCCAAGGGCACGATCGAACCGTCCGAGGACGTCAGCTTCGAATGCACGGACCGGTAGGGGCCGGCGATGATGGCAGTGATGTAGGACGAGATCGGCGTGGTGGGAGCGAACTGCCACACGGCCGTCCCCTCGATGGGCTCCTCGTCGAGCTCGGCGAAGGTCTCCTTCGGGCTGCTCGGCGTGGGGGTGGGGGAGTTCGAGACGACCGTCCACTTCTCGGGAGCGATGACGGTGAAGGAGTACGGGGATTTGATGTCGGGCTGCTCGAAGACGGGGAAGACGCGGCGGGCGTCGGGGACTTCGAATTGGGAGTACAGGTAGACCTCGTCGTCGATCGGGTCGACGAAGCGGTGCAGGCCCTCACCGGTATTCATGTAGTAGAAGCGGGCATCGACGATGAGTTCGTTCTCAGCGGCCAGGCCGGGCAGAGTGATGCGCGCCGGTCCGACCACCTCGGCGAGGTCGAGGTCGACGTCGTTGAGACGCACGCGCTCGACACTGGCGGTGATGGCGTCGATGAACGTCGACGAGTCCGGCACCGCGGTGAAGCGGATCCGCGAGCGGACGCGGAAGCTCTCACCGACTCCCGTGAGGATCAGGGTGTGATCGTAGCTCGTGACGTCCACGAGGGCGGAACGTTCGCGGGCTTCATCGCGGGTGAGGTTGTATTGCGGCACAGTGTGGCGACCTTCGCTTCGGGAACCGGGTGTACTGGGTCATTCTTTCATGGACACGTCATCGGGCAAGGACCTCGGCTCCGATGCCCGTGATTCGATCGCGTTCCCCGTACCCGCTCGGCCTTGATAGATTGAACAGCGCAACGTCGGGTGGCCGGCTTCGGTGCCCACGACCGAATGGAAGAGGAGAGACAGTGAGCAAGGAAACACTCGATCTGTGGTTCGATACGGCCTGCCCCTGGGCCTGGATGACCTCCCGCTGGGGCCTCGAAGTGGCCAAGGTGCGCGATGTCGAGGTGAGGTTCCGGCCCATGAGCCTCAACTTCCTCAACCGCGACAAGGACATCGACGCTGACTACCGGGCACTGATGGACCGGGCGCTGGCGCCGATGCGCATCGTCACCGCCGCGATCGCCGAACACGGAGAAGAGGTGGCCGAGCCCCTCTACACCGCCATCGGCACCCGTATCCATCCGGGTGGGGAGAAGGCCTTCGAGCAGGCCGTCTCCGAGGCCCTCACCGAGGTGGGGCTGCCCGCCGAGCTCATGAAATACGGCGAGACCGACGACTATGACGCGGCTCTCCAGACATCCCACGATGAAGCGCTGGCTCTTGTCGGCGATGATGTCGGAACGCCGATCTGCCGTGTGGCCGGCACCGCGTTCTTCGGACCGGTCGTCACCCCGGCACCGAAGGGCGAGGACGCAGGCCGACTCTTCGACGGTGTCCTCGCGGTCGCTTCGACGCCCGGATTCTTCGAACTCAAACGCACCCGCGACCAGGGTCCGAACTTCGACTGAAGATCCAGCACCACCCGTTCCCGCGCGGATAAAGCGGATAAGACAGCTCCGCAGAGTTCATCGAAAGGCACGCACATGAAGGTTCACCTCGGCACAGATCACGCCGGATTCGATTTCAAACAGGTTCTCAAAGCCCACCTCGCAGAGGCGGGGCACGAGGTCGTCGACCACGGCGCACTCGAATACGACGCCCTCGACGACTATCCGGCGTTCTGCATCGCCGCCGCCCAAGCCGTGGTCGATGACCAGTCCGCCGGAATCGAGGCCCTCGGCGTCGTCATCGGCGGTTCGGGCAACGGCGAGCAGATGGCGGCGAACCTCGTCACGGGCGCACGCACCGCTCTGGCGTGGAACCCGGAGATCTCGAAGCTGGCACGTCAGCACAACAATGCGCAGATCGTCGCCGTCGGCGCCCGCCAGCACCCCGAGGACGAGGCGATCGCCATCGTCGATGCCTTCCTCGCCGAACCGTTCTCCGGCGACGAACGTCACCAGCGCCGGATCTCCATCATGGCCGATTATGAAGAGCAGGGCGCCCAGGCGCTGTGAGACGAACAGTCTGAGGAGGACGCTGTGAAGATCAGAGGTGCGGTGCTGCGTGAGATGGAGCGGCCTCGTCCGTTCGCGACGTCGCGGCCGATGACGATCGAGGACCTCGACCTCGATGACCCGGGACCCGGTGAGGTGCTCATTCGGATGGAGGCCGCCGGAGTCTGCCATTCCGACCTCTCCGTCGTCGACGGCAACCGACCCCGGCCTCTGCCGATGCTGCTCGGCCACGAGGGAGCCGGAGTCGTCGAGAAGCTCGGTGACGGTGTCGATGACCTCGAGGTCGGCCAGCAGGTCGTCACCGTGTTCCTGCCCCGGTGCGGTGAATGCCCGAACTGCCGCACCGACGGCAAACTTCCGTGCACGCCCGGCAGCGTGACCAACGGCGCCGGGACCCTGCCGTTCGACGGTCACCGGGTGCGCCTGCACGATGACACCGGTGCCGAGGTTCTCCACCACCTCGGCGCGTCCGTGTTCGGCACGCATGCGGTGCTCAACCGGGCATCCGTCGTCCCCGTCGCCGACGATGTTCCCGCACCCATCGCCGCTGTGCTCGGCTGCGCCGTGCTCACCGGCGGGGGAGCGGTGCTCAACGCCGGTCGCCCCGGACCGGACGACGAAGTGATGGTCGTCGGCCTCGGCGGGGTCGGCATGGCAGCGCTCATCACGGCACTGTCGCTCGACACCGCAGGAGTCATCGGCGTCGATGCGAACCCGGACAAACTCGTGCGGGCGAAAGAACTCGGCGCCGCCGAAGTCTTCACCCCCGAACAGCTCGGGGACCGGAAGGCTCCCATCGTCATCGAATGCGTCGGGCACCCGCGCGCCTTCGAAACCGCGTTCGAAGCCACCGCCGTGGGTGGAACGACGGTGACCGTGGGCCTTCCCGCACCGGATGCGCAGTCGCATATCACTCCGGTGACCTTGACCGCCGAGGCTCGCACCGTCGTCGGCTCCTACCTCGGTTCGGCCGTGCCGAGTCGCGACATCCCCGTCTACGCCCAGCTGTGGCGGGAGGGGAAGCTGCCGGTCGAAGAGCTCATCTCCGACACGATCGGCCTCGACGACCTCAACTCCGCGTTCGACGCCTTGGCCGACGGCACGGTGGTGCGACAGATCATCGACTTCGCACGCTGAGGATCCGGTCGTCGCCGTCGGACGGGTCGCCGCGTCCGTCGGTGTTGTTCGTCATCAGCCACAGTTCTCCGCTCGGGGCGGAGACGACATCTCGCAGCCGTCCGTACTCGCCGACGAACTGCGTCTCCTGCCTTGCGGTGTCCGCGAGGGGGACCCAGCGGAGTCGTTGACCGCGCAGGTTGGCAATGGCGATCGAATCCTCGGTCACGGCGATTCCGCTCGGGCTCGCTTCCTCGGTGCTCCACTGCTGAACCGGAGCGACGAAGTCGCCGGCCGACCCCGAACCCGTGCTGTCGCTGGAGGCTGGGATCCCTTCGACCTCCGGCCAGCCGTAGTTGCGTCCGGCTTCGATGATGTTGAGTTCGTCCCAGGTGTCCTGACCGAACTCGCTGGCGTACATCGTTCCTTCAGCGTCCCAGTCGAGCCCCTGTGCGTTGCGGTGTCCGTAGGTGTAGACAGGGGAGTCCGGATCCGGGTTGTCCGCGGGCACGGTGCCATCGAGGTTGAGCCGCAGGATCGAACCGTTGAGAGACTCGGGGTCCTGCGCATCCGCGGGGTTCCCGGCATCGCCGGCCGTCGCATAGAGCTTGCCATCGGGTCCGATCGCCAGCCGACCCCCATTGTGGAAGCTCGCCTTGGCGATCCCGTCGAGGATCGTCTCCGGCTCACCGAGCTCGAGCCTGCCCGGCTCTCCCGAGAGCGGAAACCGCTGGATGCGGTTGTCCTCGGCCGAAGTGAAATAGGCGAAGAGACTCTCATCGGCCACTGCCAGCCCGAGCAGCCCGCCCTCACCCTCGGCGACGACTGATTCGACAGTCGCGACTTCGCGGGACTGCGCGGGCCGGTCCTCGCTGAGTTCGAGGATCCGCCCGGAATCGCGTTCGCTGATCAGCGGAGTTCTCTTGAAGAAGGCGATCGACCACGGGGCGTCGAGATCCTCTGCCACCAGCTGTGGTGCACCGTCCTCGGAACCGGTGCCGGCAGCTCCATCCGACTGCGCGGCGGTCGGATGCGCGGTGTCGTCGGCCGACGCGGGAGATTCGGACCCCTCGGGGCTGGGCGGTTGTTGGGTGCAGCCCGGGAGCAGCAGGGCAAGCGCAGCGATCGCGGCAGCCATGCGGACCGGTCCCTGCTTCGATGGCTCGCTTCGGATCGGTCGGTTTCGGCCCAGCATCGTGAGCACCTCTCGGGGTCGTTCGCTCGAACAGCTCGTGCGCCCATTGTTCCCGATGCGGTCGTCTGCCGCCAGGATCAGGCCCCGCAGAGCCTGAGAATGCGAAAGAGCCGCCCGGACCGATTGGTCCGAACGGCTGCTGATCGTCGGGATGACAGGATTTGAACCTGCGACCCTCTGTTCCCAAAACAGATGCGCTACCAAGCTGCGCCACATCCCGCGACGACACCCATCTAACCACAGGCCAGGACCCAGATGCACGCCGGAATCGACCAGTCGCGGTAATGCGATGCAGTTCACACGACGACCGCGCCTGTGGCGCAGCTCACGAACCCTCGATTTGGTGAGCGGAGAGGAACTCGACTATAGTCGATCTCGCACCGCGGGGATGTAGCTCAATGGTAGAGCCTCAGTCTTCCAAACTGATGGTGCGGGTTCGATTCCCGTCATCCCCTCCAGCTACCGGTCTGGCCTTCGGGCCAGGCCGGTTTTCTCATGCCCGCACGTGCCTGTGTGGGTAGAATTCGTCCATACCGTCATCGCCGCCCCGCGACATCGCAGTCCGGTGTCGGCTCCGCACAGCAGGAAGTCCCACTCATGTCCTCCGCCCGGCCCCGCCGTCAACGTGCCGGATTCGCGCTGTCGCGTCGACGGCTGATCGCCGGAGGGGTCGGTCTCGGCCTCATCGGGCTCGGGGCGACGGCGGCGACCCGGGAACTCGCCGAGGCGGCCCAACCCGATCCCGTCCGTTCGGTGACCGTGGCCTACACACGGTCGGGACGCAGAGAGGGCCTCGATGCCGAGGCGGCGCGGAGTCTGCCCGACGGGTCGAGAGTGGTGCCCGGGGCCGCGGTTGCGGCGCCTGCACGGCGGCAGCGGGAATTCCTGACTCAGAGCGCGGCATGGTTAAAACATGTGCCCGAAGCCCGGCGGGGCCTCGCGACCTCGGCGCTGCTGGATCTGTGGGTGCTCAGTGACGGACTGCCGGCCACCGTGGCCGGCTGGGTCGGCCCGTGGAGGTACATCTGGCCTCGTGACACGGCCTTCGCCGCTGTAGCTCTGGCCCGCATCGGCGCTGTCAGACAGGCCTGGAGCCAACTGCTCTACCTGCAGAGCATCCAGGCCGTCGATGGGTCATTCGCCGCCAGAGTGGTCCCCGAGACAGGGATGTCGCCGGACTACCGGGAATCGCAGTTCGACGCTCTCGGACTGGTGCTCTGGGCCGTTGCCGACGTCCTTGCTGCGGCGGAACGGGCCGCTGTCCGACTCGACCTCGACGAGTTGGCCGACCTGCTGCGAAGAACCACCCGGAGACTGCTCGACCACACCGCCCGCGGACAGCATCTGCCGCCGGTGGGCCCGGACTATTGGGAGGTCGGAGAATCACAGGTCACCCTCGGTCTGGCCGGCCCGACTCTGATCGGAATGGACTCGTTGGCCGCGCTGACCGCGGCGGATCCGGAACTGTGGGGCCGCCTCGGCGGGGGAGTCGGCGACGTCCTGCCGGCCGTCGACGCCTATGCCGCGACCTTCGCTCGCACCTTCGGCGCCAACGGGTTGCAGCGCTATCCGACCTCGGGCGGGTGCGATTCGGCTGCTGCCTACCTGCCCGCCGCCGGGCTCGTCCCCACCGACGGTTCCGGCACCCGCATCTACGCGATCGAAGCCGAAGCCCTCGTGACCGTATGGGACCGTCTCGAGCAGCCGGGCGGCGGCATCAAGCCGGGTCACGGATGGATCATCGACCGCTCCAGCTGGAGCCCATCGACCTCGCTCATGGCGCTGGGATTCGCGCGTCTGGGGCAGCACGATCGGGCCGAGGCGATCCTCGATTGGCTGGCCGAGCATCGTACCTTCGCGGGTTCCCTGCCGGAGAAGATCAGTGCCGACGGGCAACCGGTCTCGGTGGCGCCGCTGGCATGGACGGCAGCCAATGTCATCATCACCTTCGACGAGCTCTACGTTCGGCGCGGATAGGCCGCCCCATGAAATAGCGCCGGTTTCGCGTATCGAGAGGGGTTTCGCGTAATATGGGTGATTGCGTCTTGCGGACGTGCGCGAAACATTCGTGGACTTTCGCTCCCCCTTAAGGTCACGGGTTGGCCGATCAGGCTGCGAGATGGTCGACAACGACCACGAGCTGAGCCGGTCAGGTCGGTTGATGGCCGCAAATGCATGACTGTCGAAATTGAAAGGTCGCACTGTGAAGAGCTCCGTCGAGCAACTCGACCCCACCCGGGTCAAGATCAGCGTGGAAGTCCCTTACGCCGAACTCAAACCGAGTGTCGACGAGGCATACACGACCATCGGTGCTCAGGTCACCGTTCCCGGCTTCCGCAAGGGAAAGGTCCCCGCGCGCATCATCGATCAGCGGATCGGTCGTCCGGCAGTCATTCAGGAGGCCATCAACAACGGCCTCGATGACTTCTACCGCAGCGCCGTGGAAGAGAACGAGCTCAAGCCGATGGGTCAGCCCGAGGTTGAGATCTCCGAGGTCCCCGGACTCGACGGCACCGAAGACGGTGACCTCAACTTCACCGTCGAGGTCGACGTCCGCCCCGAGATCGAACTGCCTGCCTACGACTCCATCGCCATCGAGGTCGATCCCATCGAGGTCACCGATGCCGATGTCGATGCCGAGCTCGAGCAGCTGCGCACCCGCTTCGGAACCCTCGTCTCCGTCGACCGCCCGGCAGCCAAGGACGACTTCGTCACCCTCGACCTCATCGCCACGATCGGCGACGAAGAGATCGACTCCGCCTCCGACATTTCCTACCAGGTCGGTGCCGGCACGATGCTCGAAGGCATGGACGAAGCCCTCGACGGACTCTCCGCCGGTGAGACCACGACCTTCGAGACCACTTTCGCCGGCGGCGAGCACGCCGGCGAGCAGGGCACCGTGAAGATCACCCTCGGTGCTGTGAAGGAACGCGAACTGCCCGAGGCCGATGATGACTTCGCTCAGCTGGCCAGCGAATTCGACACGATCGCCGAACTGCGTGAGGATCTGCGCGAGCAGGCCGGCAAGCAGAAGGAGACCGATCAGGGCGTCCAGGCACGCGACAAGGTGCTCGAACACCTCATCGAGACCCTCGAGGTCCCCGTCCCGGCCAAGGTCGTCGCCGACGAGGTCGAGCGTCACCTCGAGTCCGAGGACCGTGTCGACGATGACGAGCACCGCAAGGAGGTCACCGAGGAGACCGAGCGCAACCTGCGCACCCAGTTCATCCTCGACGCCGTCTCCGAAGCCGAGAACGTCGAAGTCAGCCAGCCCGAACTCATCGAGTACCTGATCTCCGCATCGCAGCAGTACGGGATGAACCCGAATGAGTTCGCCCAGATGCTCGACAGCTCCGGACAGGTCAACGCCCTGGTCGGAGAGGTCTCGCGCCGCAAGGCCCTGGCCGCCGTCCTCGCCGGTGCCACCGTGAAGGACACCGACGGCAACGTCGTCGACATGGAGGCCTTCACCTCCGCCGGAGACGACGAAGAAGGAGCCGAGGCTGAGGCCGAGGAGGCTGCTGACGAGGCACCCGCAGAGGCCGCCGAAGAGAACTGAGGAACGGCCGCCTCGGCGGTGGATTCCCGATGAGACGGTGGGGTCGGATGATCATCCGACCCCACCGTCTCGCCGTATCCGGACTCGACGATCACGCTGAGGGCGAACACAGGCCTCGCCGCGGACTAAAACCCGGTGGTCAGAGGTTAGAGTCCATAACAAGCCATCCACAGAACACAGGAGTGAAACGTGAGCGCACACGACATGACAGCTCCCGTCGGCCTCGACGCCGGTGGGGGAATGGGCCTGGACGACCATATCTTCAATCGTCTTCTCAAGGAGCGCATCATCTGGCTCGGTTCAGAGGTGCGCGACGACAACGCCAACGCGATCTGTGCGCAGATGATGCTGCTGGCCGCTGAGGACCCGGACGCCGATATCTCGCTCTACATCAACTCACCCGGCGGCTCGGTCACTGCCGGCATGGCCATCTACGACACCATGCAGTACATCAAGCCCGACGTGTCGACCGTGGCGATGGGCATGGCCGCCTCCATGGGACAGTTCCTGCTGTCCTCGGGAACCCCGGGCAAGCGCTTCGCGACCCCGCACGCTCGCATCCTCATGCACCAGCCGCTCGGCGGAATCGGCGGCACCGCCACCGATATCAAGATCCAGGCCGAGCTCATCCTGCACATGAAGAAGCAGATGGCCGAACTGACTGCCGAGCAGACCGGAAAGTCGCTCGAGCAGATCCTCAAGGACAATGATCGTGACCACTGGTTCACCGCCGAGGAGGCCCTCGAGTACGGCTTCATCGACAAGATGGTCACCCGCGCGTCCGACGTCGAGAACAACTGAGCAGGAGTGAGGGAAGAATGAATTCAATGAACTTTATGCCGGGTTCGACGGCGTCGAACATGCCGCAGTCACGTTACGTCATGCCGCAGTTCGAGGAGCGCACCCCTTACGGCTTCAAACGCCAGGATCCGTACACGAAGCTCTTCGACGACCGTGTCGTCTTCCTCGGTGCGCAGGTCGATGACACCAGCGCCGACGATGTCATGGCTCAGCTGCTCGTCCTCGAGTCGCAGGATCCCGACCGGGACATCACCCTCTACATCAACTCGCCCGGTGGTTCGTTCACCGCGATGACAGCGATCTACGACACGATGCAGTACATCAAGCCGGAGATCCAGACCGTCTGCCTCGGCCAGGCCGCTTCGGCCGCCGCCGTGCTGCTCGCCGCCGGTTCTCCCGGCAAGCGACTGGCCCTGCCGAACGCGCGTGTGCTCATCCACCAGCCGGCCATGCAGGGGCAGGGGCAGGGCCAGGCGTCCGACCTGGAGATCCAGGCCGCTGAAGTGCTGCGGATGCGCGAATGGCTCGAGGGGACTCTGGCCAAGCACTCGAACAAGGAAGCCTCGCAGGTCTCGAACGACATCGAACGCGACCTCTTCCTCACGGCCGAGCAGGCCAAGGACTACGGCCTCGTCGACCAGGTGCTCTCCTCGCGCAAGAACGCGAGCTGAGCCCTTCGCGGACCGAACGAATCCGGTGTGAACGGGCCCGTACGGCGATGACCGTGCGGGCCCGTTTTCGGCTTCGCCGGCCGACACACCGAATGACGTTGCTGGCGGCTCGCGTCAGCCACGTATGGGAAGCTATTGAGGTACAGGAAACACGAGCGGTAGAGTTGGGGCCAAGCGTCCTGGCGAAAGGTTGTGACAGTGGCTCGCAGTGCGGACGGAGCAGACCTGCTCAAATGCAACTTCTGTGGGAAGTCCCAGAAGCAGGTTCGGAAACTCATCGCCGGACCTGGTGTTTACATCTGCGATGAATGCATCGGGCTCTGCAACGAGATCATCGAAGAGGAACTCAGCGAATCCACTCCTGATCAGGCGGAACTCGAGCTGCCCAAGCCGCGTGAGATCTTCGACTTCCTGCAGGAGTACGTCGTCGGTCAGGAACCGGCGAAGAAGGCTCTGTCCGTGGCCGTCTACAACCATTACAAGCGTATCCGCTCCCTGCAGTCCGGTGAGGACACGAAGACACTCGGCGGCGAGAACGATGTGGAGATCGCGAAGTCGAACATCCTCCTCGTCGGTCCCACCGGGTCCGGTAAGACCTATCTGGCGCAGTCACTGGCGAGGCGCCTGAACGTGCCCTTCGCCGTCGCCGATGCCACCGCGCTGACCGAGGCCGGCTATGTCGGCGAAGACGTCGAGAACATCCTGCTCAAGCTCATCCAGGCCGCCGACTTCGACATCCAGCGCGCCGAACACGGCATCATCTACATCGACGAGATCGATAAGATCGCCCGCAAGTCGGAGAACCCGTCGATCACCCGAGACGTCTCCGGTGAAGGGGTGCAGCAGGCACTGCTGAAGATCCTCGAAGGCACGCAGGCCTCGGTGCCTCCGCAGGGTGGTCGCAAACACCCTCATCAGGACTTCCTGCAGATCGACACGACCAATGTGCTCTTCATCGTCGCCGGCGCATTCGCCGGTATGGAAGAGATCGTCGCCGGTCGCAAGGGCAAGCACGGAATCGGCTTCGGGGCCCTGCTGCAGTCGAAGAACGACGAAGAGGACCTCTACGCCGACATCCTGCCCGAAGATCTGCTCAAGTTCGGTCTCATTCCCGAGTTCATCGGCCGCCTGCCCGTGCTGGCCACGGTGTCCAACCTCGATCGCGCGGCGCTCATGTCGATCCTCACCGAACCGAAGAACGCCCTGGTCAAGCAGTATCAGCGCATGTTCGAGTTCGACAATGTCTCGCTGACCTTCGAAACCGACGCCCTCGAGTCCATCGCCGATCTCGCGCTGCTGCGCGGCACGGGTGCTCGCGGACTGCGGTCGATTTTGGAAGAGGTCCTGCAACCTGTCATGTTCGATGTGCCCTCGCGAGAGGACATCGCCGAGGTGGTCGTGACCAAGGAGGTCGTCGACAGCAATGTCGCACCGACGCTCGTGCCGAAGTCGCGGAACAGGACGAACAAGAAATCTGCCTGAGCCTCTGACACATGAGGCTCTTCGCTGATACCCGACCGCTGAAGTACGCCGCTTTTAGGCGGCTGTGGTTGGCCAATATCGTCACCGTCATCGGTGCGCAGATGACGGTCGTGGCCATTCCTGCACAGATCTTCCACATCACCGGGTCCTCGGCGTATGTCGGACTGGCCGGAGCCTTCGGCTTCGTTCCACTCGTCGTCTTCGGACTGTGGGGCGGTTCACTGGCTGATGTCGTCGATCGCCGCAGACTTCTCGTCATCTCGACGATCGGCCTCATCGTCACCAGCGCGCTGCTGGCGCTCTGGGCTCTCCTGGGATTGGAGAACGTGTGGCTGCTGCTGTGCACATTCTCCCTGCAGCAGGCATTCTTCGGTCTCAACCAACCCGCAAAAGGGGCGCTGCTGCCGACGATCGTGCCGCTGAGACTGCTGCCCGCCGCGAACTCGCTGAACATGACGGTGATGACCTTGGGCGCGGTCATCGGTCCGGTCATCGGCGGAGCCCTCATCCCGCTCTTCGGGTATCAGCTGCTGTATGTCCTCGACGCGGTGTTCCTCTTCGCGACCCTCTACGCCGTCGTCAGACTCCCGTCCCTCCCGCCGAAGAAGCAGCCCGATACCCGTTCGGGATTCAAAGGCATCATCGACGGATTCCGGTATCTCAAGACGAACACCGTCGTCATGGTGTCTCTGCTCGTCGATGTCATCGCCATGGTCTTCGGAATGCCTCGGGCTCTGTTTCCGCAGATCGCCACCGAGACCTTCGACGGACCTGACGAAGGCGGCATCGTCTTCTCGCTGCTCTTCGCCGCTTTGGCCGCCGGCAGCGCCTTGGCCGGTATCTTCTCCGGCTGGGTGTCCCGCGTCGAACGGCAGGGGCTGGCGGTGATCATCGCGATCGTCGTGTGGGGTTCGGCGATGACGATCTTCGGTCTCAGTCTCGAACTCGTGTCGAATCTCTGGCTCGTCGCACTCGTCGTCGCCTTGAGCGCACTGGCCGTGGGCGGGGGAGCGGACATCATCTCCTCCGCATTCAGGTCCACGATGCTTCAGGAGGCCGCGACCGATGACATGCGCGGTCGGATGCAGGGTGTCTTCATCGTCGTGGTCGCCGGAGGGCCGCGCGTCGCCGATCTGCTCCACGGTTCGGCGGCCGCGGTGACGAACACGACGGTAGCCTCGGCCGGAGGCGGCATCGCCGTCATCGTGCTCGTGCTCGCCTGCGCTTTCATCTTCCCAGCCTTCAGGAGGTACCGGGTCGACCGCGGCGACTCCGAGCACTCCGTCACCGTCGACTGACTCACCGACGCCGCTGCGCCGGGCAGAACCGCGTGCCCGCAGCCCTCACCGGTTTCCGCACTGCGCACCGCAGACCGTACGTCCTCGCGCACCCGACTGTCTGCACCGATAGTTTCGGCATCAGTCACCGTCGGCGGCAGCACCCACTGGTGCACCGGGGTGGTGTGAAGCTGCTGGTGGGGGATGGTGCTCGCAACTGCCGCGCGGCAAGAGACTGCCGCGCGGATCAGTGCGGCCGGGTCAGTTGGAAGTCGCCGAATAGACGGCATTCTCCGCGGGCTGGACGACGACGAAGCCGGGTCCGTGGAAGGCCAGCTGCACGGATTCGCCGGAGCCGCGGCCGAAGAACGTGCCGACGCTGACATCGGTCTTGATCTGTGGCGCCAGAGCCGAGGACCAGCACACTGCGGCCTGCGGGTCGACGAAGGTCGGCTGCTGCGAGCAGTCGAGAACCATCGGATCTCCCTTGCAGCAGATGGCCGCGGTACCCTGCCCGGCGAGTTCGAGGTTGAACAGTCCCGAGCCGCTGACCATGGCACCGACACCGCCCTTGATGCGCTTGATCTCCCAGTTGAGCGCGTCGTCGAAGGCCAGCAGGTTCGAGGTGTTGACGGTCAGAGCGTCCTGGGGCCCTTCGAGAGCCATCATGAAGATGTTCGACGCTTCGCGGGCGAAGAACACTTCGCCGTGACCTTCGACGCGCATGACATTGCCGCCCTCGCCGGTGGCTGCCTTCTTCATGAACTGCCCGACCGACTTCGAGCCCTGGTGGGTGAAGCGGACGTCGCCCTGGTAGGCGACCATGGCGCCCTTGGTGGCGATCATCGGTGCGTTCGGCGTGACCACCGTGCGCAGCATCTTCTTCGACTGGAGGGTCCAGCGATCCTGATTCTGGATCTCGGCATTGCGCTGGGAAAAGAGTTCGCTTCTCACGTTCCGTGGGCCTTTCTTCAGGCAGGAGGTCCTGACTGGTTATGGTGTCGAAACCATAGTACGTGGGCGAGGCCGTCGTCCCCGGCCAGCCGTGTGCCCATTCGGGAACACTCGAGATGCTCCGCCGTGACAGAAACAGGGGCCCGCGCAGTCTCGGCCGCATCCCGGGGCTGTCGTCGGAAGAGTCGAAGAAACCCCATGGCATCCGCCGCCGGCGATGAGACGTCGTGGTGGGTGCCATGGGGTCCGATGCTGCGGACCGGGCAAGAGCTCTCCGGTCAGGCTTGGTCGACGAAGGTGATCTCGTCGACGCTGATCTCCTCGCCGGCTTTGACGGTGGTCAGCGATTCGACACGGCCGGCGGCCTTGAGATCGCCTTCGGCAGACTTGATCGCAGCGACGACTGCAGCCGGTGCCTGGATCGTCACCGAGGCGACGCCGGTCTTCTGCGAGACCTTCGCTTCGGTCTTCGTGCGGCGGATCTCGGTCAGGGCCGCAGCCACCGACGCCAACAGCTCCGGATCCACGCTCGACTCCGGGTGGCTCAGCGACTCATCCGCCGGCCACGGCGCACGGTGGATCGAACCGGTGCGCCACCAGGACCAGACCTCTTCGGTCACGAAGGGCATGAATGGAGCGAACAGGCGCAGCAGCACATCGAGCGCTGTGGCGAGCGTGACATGGGCAGACAGCTGATCGTCCTCGCCTGTCGAACCGTATGAACGATCCTTGACGAGCTCGACGTAATCGTCGGTGAACTCCCAGAAGAAGCTCTCGGCCACACGCAGAGCATGGGCGTAGTCGTAGTCGGCCATATGCGCTCCGGCCTGGTCGACGACCGCGGACAGCCGCGTGAGCAGTGCACGGTCGAGATCGTGGGTGACCGCACCGAGCGCACCGATGAGACCGGAGTGCACGCCCTGCGCCAGTGCGAACTTCGAGGCGTTGAGCAGCTTCATGGCCAGACGGCGCCCGATCTGCATCTGAGTGACGTCATAGGCGGTATCGGCACCGAGCTTCGCACTCGCAGCCCAATATCGCACCGCATCGGGGCCGAACCCGGGCTTGGCCTCGCCGAGGATGTCCGAGGGCACGACGACGTTGCCCTTCGATTTCGACATCTTCTTCCGGTCCGGATCGAGGATCCAGCCCGAGAGTCCCGCGTGCTTCCATGGAGCCGCATCATTGAGTGAATTCGCGCGCACCACGGTGGAGAACAGCCACGTGCGGATGATGTCGTGTCCCTGGGGGCGCAGGTCGAAGGGGAACACCTTGCCGAAGAAGTCCTCGTCGCGTGACCAGCCGCCGAGCAGCTGCGGAGTCAGCGACGACGTCGCCCAGGTATCGAGGACATCGGGATCGGCGGTGAACCCGCCGGGTACGTCACGCTGGTCATCGGTGAAGCCGGCGGGCACCTCGGCGATGGGATCGACGGGAAGCGATTCGGGAACGATCGGATCCTCGTAGTCGGGCTGCCCATCGGCATCGAGGCGGTACCACAGCGGAATCGGCACACCGAAGTAGCGCTGACGGGAGACCAGCCAATCGCCGTGCAGATTCTCCACCCAGTTCTCATAGCGTGAGCGCATGAACGTCGGATGCCATTCGATCTCACGTCCGCGGGCGATGAGCGCATCGCGCAGTTCGGCGGAGCGACCGCCGTTGCGGATGTACCACTGGCGGCTGGTGACGACCTCGAGCGGCTTGTCGCCCTTCTCATAGAACGGAACCGGGTGCGTGATCGGTTCGATCTCTCCGATGAGATCACCGGAATCGATGAGCATCTGCGCGATGTCCTTGCGCGCGGAGAACGTCGTCTTGCCCGCCAGAGCTTCGTAGTTGGCCACGGCATCGGACTTCGGCGAGGACGCGATCCACTCGGGAACCTCGAGGTTGAGGCGGCCGCCGCGGTTGATCACCGCACGTGTGGGCAGATCGAGTTCACGCCACCAGGTGACGTCGGTGAGGTCGCCGAAGGTGCAGACCATGGCGATGCCGGTTCCCTTGTCGGACTTCGCGAGCTCATGGGCACGCACCTCGACGCTGACGCCGAAGAGGGGTGAGACGACGTTCGTGCCGAACAGGGAGGCGTAGCGTTCGTCATCGGGGTGAGCGACGAGGGCGACGACGGCCGGGATGAGCTCGGGGCGGGAGGTGAGGATGATGATCGGCTCGGCCGAGGTGTCGGCGAGTCCGTCGGCACCTTCGGGGAAGAACTTCACCTTGTGGTAGGCGCCGTCCTTCTCCCGGTCTTCGAGCTCGGCCTGGGCCACGGCGGTTCCGAAGGTCACATCCCACATCGTCGGGGCGTCCTGGGAGTAGGCGTGGCCGCCCTCGAGGTCTTTGAGGAAGGCGCGCTGGCTCACGGCGCGGGAGTCGTCGTCGATCGTGCGATACGTGTACGTCCAGTCCACGGACAGACCGGTGGACCGGAACAGGTCCTCGAAGACGTGCTCGTCCTCGGCCGAGAGCTTCTCACACAGCTCGATGAAGTTCTGGCGTGAGATCTTCACGAAGTCACGAGAATTCTTCGGCGCCTTCTCCGGCGGCTGGAAATTCGGGTCGTAGCTTTCGCTGGGGTCGCAGGTGACGCCGTAGTAGTTCTGCACCCGGCGTTCGGTGGGCAGTCCGTTGTCATCCCAGCCGAGCGGGTAGAACACATTCTTGCCGGTCATGCGCTGGTAGCGGGCGATGATGTCGGTCTGCGTGTAGGAGAACACGTGCCCGACGTGCAGGGACCCCGAAGCCGTGGGCGGGGGAGTGTCGATCGAGTAGACCTGCTCACGATCGGTCTCGACGTCGAAGGCGTAGACGTTCTGCTCGCTCCACGCGGCGTCCCATTTGTCCCGCAGACCCTCAAGGGCGGGTTTGTCAGGCAGGTTCACTGACTCGTGCGTCGAGTCCGAAAAGGCAGGTGTGTTCATAATTGCTGATTTTCTCACCCGGTTCGCTTCTGGCCAAACCGGTTCCCGCCCCGGCCGCGCCGGAACACAGGCGAAATTCGTCGACCGTGTCGAAACCGATCGGCGAGGCGGCTGCACGCCCCCAAAGGAGCCGCACCGAGGAGTGGACCGGAATGTCGGGAAGCCGATCGTCAGGACAGAGGAGGAACGTCAGGACTCATACTCTGAATGCGAGTTGAGACGCGAGCGCGGCGGTCAATGAGAATATGGACGCATGGCGCCCTTGGACAGAATTCCGACAGAGAATCCGCCTGCCACCTCGACGGCGTGGATGAACCCGGCTCGGGCGATCGCGATCGTCGCCGTCGTCGCCATCCACTCCCTGGGCACCGTGGTCGAACAGAATTTCGCGGACATGGGCCACGACTGGTGGCTGGCCAATCTCATCGACTCCGCCTGCCGGTGGTCGGTGCCGGTGTTCATCATGATCTCCGGTGCCTTGGCGCTCGACCCCGCGCGTGGGAGCAAACCTCGGAAGTTCCTCAGCAAGCGTGTGTGGCGCATCGGCATCCCGCTCGTGTTCTGGACGGCCGTCTACGTTCTGTTCCGCCGTTACTATCTCCAGCCTGACGATGAGAGCTGGAGCCCGGGGATCGCCATCCTCACCGGTTCGCCGTTCGTTCAGCTCTACTTCCTCTACGTCCTCGCGGGCCTGACCCTGCTCACCCCGTTCTTCCGTCTCCTCAGCGTCCACGGCTCCCGCCGCCTGCAATGGGGCACGGGCCTGATCTTCCTGGGCATCGGCATGCTCGACCAGTGGGTGTCGATGATCTTCGACGTCGGCGAGGCCAATATCGCCACCCGCTTCCTGCCCATGGCCGGCTTCTACATCCTCGGCTGGGTGCTGCGCGACATCGTGCTGAGCAGAAGGGCCGTCGTGCTCGCCTGGGTCAGCCTCATCGGATCGATCGCCGTGACCGCTCTGTGGGCAGGCTTCGGCTCGGGCGAGAAACCGTGGATGTTTCCCTACGAGTACCTGTCTCCGGGCGTCGTCATCGCCTCGCTGTCGGCCTATCTGCTCTTCCACCACCACCTGCGCACCGGTTTCGGCTTCCTCCACTGGTTCTACCCGTATTCCTTCGGCGTCTTCCTCCTCCACCCGCTCGTCCTCTACCCGGTGCGCAATGAGATGGGACTGCCGACGACTGTTGCCGGAGTCCTGCTGCACGCCTTCGTCATGCCGCTTGCCTACACCGTCATCTGCGCCGCCGTCACCTGGTTGGCCGTGAAGATCCCCGGAGTCCGCGCGGTCTTCGGCGAGGGCGGGCCACGCAACCCGCACTCGCGGCCCACAGCGAAGGAGCAGCGTGAGTCGAAGGCCGAAGGCGCACACGAACATCCTCAGCCGCCGGGCCAAGCGGGGGCATCGGTTGAGCCGTTGTCCCCGCACGCCTCGGATCCCGACCCGCTGGAGCCGGAGAGTCCGTAGACTGGGCTCGAAACAGGTGATCGTGCCCGCGATCACCGGAACCGAGACCAGGGAGTACGGAGATGGAAACACTGAGAGCAGTGGTGACGGGCGCGAGCTCGGGCATCGGCGCCGCCACCGTTCGGCAGCTGCGCGACCAGGGCTGGGATGTTGTCGCCGTGGCCCGCCGTGAGGACAAGCTCAAGGCTCTCGCCGAGGAGACCGGAGCCAGCTACATCGTCGCCGACCTCACCGATGACGCCGCCGTCGAATCCATGGCCGCCGAGGTGCTCGCCGGTGGAGCCGTGCACTCGCTCGTCGCGAATGCCGGAGCCGCATTCGGCGTCGACACCATCGCCGACTCCGATGTCGAGGGCTGGAAGAAGATGTTCGACATCAACGTCCTCGGTGTCCTCCGCGTCGTCAAAGCACTCCTGCCCGGACTCATCGACTCCGGTCGCGGAGACATCGCCGTGATGTCCTCGACCGCCGGGCACCAGGCGTATGAGAAGGGCGGTGGCTATGTGGCGACGAAGCACGGCTCGCATACGATTGCGGCCACCCTGCGACTCGAGCTGCTCGGCCAGCCGGTGCGGGTCATCGAGATCGCTCCGGGCATGGTCGCGACCGAGGAGTTCAGCGTCAAACGGCTCGGGGGAGACGAGGAGGGTGCGGCGAAGGTCTACGAAGGCGTCGAGAATCCGCTGACCGCCGAGGATGTCGCCGACGCGGTGGTCTACGCGCTCACCCGTCCGCATCACTTCAACGTCGATCTCATGGTCATTCGTCCCATCGCGCAGGCCGAGCAGTACAAGGTGGCCAGGCACAAGGGGCTGTGATCATCACCCCTTGGCTGCGCCGAAGCGAAGTTTCCGGGCGCGGCCATGGGGTATACGATGGGATGTGCGTTGATCCGGCCATCACCGGGGAGCATCCGGAAGAACGGACCCTGCGAGCCATCGCGGGGATCTCAGTAGAACCGGACGGGTGGATCCGTCACAGTCCTGACAATGAGCGATCCGCGCCCCGGCCCCATCGGGACCGACTGCGGATAAGCGAGGTGGTACCGCGGCAGACTGTCGTCCTCGTGTCAGTGACCGCAGTGACCCAGAAGGACGCTCATGACTCAGCCTCTCTACCCCAAGGTATCGACTTCGACCTTCGGCCTATCCACCTCTCCGAACTTTCCGGAGATCGAAGACGCTGTGCTCCGCTATTGGCAGGAGGACGACACATTCAAAGCGTCGATCGAACAGCGGGATGCCGGCGTCAACGGTGAGAATGAGTTCGTCTTCTACGACGGCCCACCCTTCGCCAATGGTCTGCCCCACTACGGTCACCTGCTCACCGGCTACGTCAAGGACGTGGTCCCGCGCTTCCAGACGATGCGCGGGAAGAAGGTCGAGCGTCGCTTCGGTTGGGACACCCACGGCCTGCCCGCCGAGCTCGAGGCAGAACGCCAGCTGGGAATCACGGACAAGTCCGAGATCGGCCGGATGGGGCTGGCCGCCTTCAACGACGCCTGCCGCTCCTCCGTCCTTCGGTACACGAAGGAGTGGGAGGAGTATGTCACCCGACAGGGACGCTGGGTCGACTTCGAGAACGACTACAAGACGCTGGGCGTCGACTACATGGAAAGCGTCATCTGGGCGTTCAAGCAGCTGTGGGACAAGGGCCTCGTCTACGAGGGCTACCGGGTCCTGCCGTACTGCTGGAAGGACGAGACACCGCTGTCGAACCATGAGCTGCGCATGGACGACGATGTCTACAAGATGCGCCAGGACCCGGCGGTGACGATCGGGTACAAACTCAAGGACTCCGAAGAGTGGGTCCTCATCTGGACCACGACCCCGTGGACCGTGCCGTCGAACCAGGCGGTGGCCGTCAACCCCGAGATCCCGCTCGTCGCAGTGATCCCCGGCACCGACGGAGCCGAGGAGCTGCAGGGCAGAACCCTCATCCTCGCCGAGGCGCGACTGGGCGCGTACGCCCGAGAGCTCGGTGAGGACCCGCAGATCGTGCGCACCTTCGCCGGCAGCGAACTGGTCGGCGCCGCCTACGAGCCTCCGTTCCCGTACTTCGAGGGCCGCCAGGAGGAATTCGGTGAGAACATGCACACCATCCTCGCCGCGGACTTCGTCACCGTCGAAGACGGCACCGGCATCGTCCACCAGTCGCCGGCTTTCGGTGAAGAGGACAAGGAGCTCACCGACTCCTACGGCATCACCGCCGCCCGCCCCGTCGACGACGCCGGTCGTTTCGAATCGACCGTGGCCGACTACGCCGGCCAACTGGTCTTCGATGCGAACAAGGCCATCATCAAGGACCTGCGCAATCACACCGGCCCGATGGAATCGCGCCATGCTCTGCTGGTCCGTCACGAGTCCTACGAGCACTCGTACCCGCACTGCTGGCGCTGCCGGAACCCGCTGATCTACCGTGCGGTGTCGTCTTGGTTCGTCCGCGTCACCGAGTTCAAGGATCGTATGGTCGAACTCAACGAGCAGATCACCTGGGTGCCCGAGAACGTCAAGCACGGCCAATTCGGCAAATGGCTGGAGAACGCCCGCGACTGGTCGATCTCGCGCAACCGCTTCTGGGGGTCGCCCATCCCGGTGTGGATCTCCTCTGATCCCTCCTATCCTCGCACCGACGTCTACGGCTCTCTGGCCGAGATCGAAGCCGACTTCGGACGCCTTCCGGTCAATGACTCCGGCGAAGTGGACCTGCACCGCCCGTGGGTCGATGACCTGACCCGTCCGAACCCGGACGACCCGACCGGCAAGTCGGTGATGCGCCGCATTCCTGAGATCTTCGACGTCTGGTTCGACTCCGGGTCGATGAGCTATGCCCAGGTGCACTACCCGTTCGAGAACTCCGAATGGTTCGACAACCATTTCCCGGCAGACTTCATCGTCGAATACGTGGGCCAGACCCGCGGTTGGTTCTACCTGCTGCACGTGCTCGCCACCGCGATCTTCGACCGTCCGGCGTTCACGAACTGCATCTCCCACGGCATCGTCCTCGGCTCGGACGGACAGAAGATGTCGAAGTCGCTGCGCAACTACCCCGATGTCAACGAGGTCTTCAACCGCGACGGCTCGGACGCGATGCGCTGGTTCCTCATGGCCTCCTCGATTCTGCGCGGCGGCAACCTCGTCGTCACCGAGCAGGGCATCCGCGACGGAGTCCGCCAGGTCGTGCTCCCGCTGTGGAACACCTGGCAGTTCTTCGCCACCTACTCCAATGCCGCCGACGGGGTCGACGGGGGGCAGACCGGCTATCAGTCGCAGACCCGATACAACTCCTCCCAGGTCCTCGACCGGTACCTGCTGGCCAAGACCCATGACCTCATCGTCGAATTCGCCGAGGCGATGGACGGACTCGACATCTGGTCCGCCTGCGATCTCGTGCGAAGCTACCTCGATATGCTCACGAACTGGTACGTGCGGCGATCGCGCCGCCGTTTCTGGGACGGCGGCGTCGACACGCACGAGTCCTTCGACGTGTTCTCCACCTGCCTCGAAGCCTTCTGCCGGGTCGCGGCCCCGCTGCTGCCGTTCACGGTCGAAGAGATCTACCGCGGACTCACCGGCGAACGGTCGGTGCACCTGGCCGACTACCCCGACGCCGCGGCGTTCCCCGCCGATGCCGACCTGGTGGCGGCGATGGATCTCACTCGCGATATCTGCTCGACCGCGTCCTCGGTGCGCAAGGCCCACCATCTGCGTGTGCGGCTGCCGCTGTCGCAGATGACGGTGGCCACGGACACCGAGCTCGGCAGCGACTTCACCGACATCATCGCCGATGAGCTCAACGTCCGCACCGTATCGGTCCTCGACGTCGACGAGGCGGAGGCGGCCGGGTTCTCCCTGTCGCAGAACCTCGTCGTCAACGCCCGGGCGGCGGGCCCGCGCCTGGGCAAGCAGGTCCAGCAGGTCATCAAGGCGTCGAAGACCGGCGACTGGTCGGTCACCGACGGCACCGTCATCAGCGGCGGCATCGAACTCGTCGAAGGCGAATACACCTTGGACTCGGTGGCCGAATCCGGCACCGAGGGCATGGAGCTCGCGGCACTGGACTCCGGCTTCATCGCCCTCGACACCCGGGTCACCCCGGAGCTCGAAGCCGAAGGCATGGCGCGTGACACCGTCCGCGCCATCCAAGGCATCCGCAAGCAGCTCGACCTGCACATCTCCGACCGGATCGCCGTGACGATCGAAGCGAACGCCGAAATGGCAGCCGCCCTCGAGCCCCACTCGGGCCTCATCGCGGGAGAGACCCTGGCCTCTTCGCTGACCTTCGGCCAGTCCGCCGACGGCGGTGAGGTCTTCACCCCCGAAGAGCTGCCGGAAGGCACCCGTCTGGCGGTGAGCCCGGTATGAGCAACGACGATAGCCGCGTCGCGGACACCACGACCGGGAACGACAGCACCCAGGGCCCCGGTCAGGACTCCGCGGCCGCGATCGACCCGCAGGCCCAGGAAGCCTCCCGGGCCGAACTCGCTCGGGTCTACGCCCTGCTGCTCGCTCGAGCGGGAGAGACCCAGGTCGAGCTGCGTCTCGACGCGACGTCGCGGGCCTGTGAGCTCCTCGGCGATATCCACACCGCCGCCCCGACGATCACGGTGACGGGCACGAACGGGAAGACATCCACGGCACGGATGATCGACTCGCTCATCACCGCGCACGAACTGCGGGTCGGCCGGTTCACAAGCCCGCACCTGCATTCGGTGACCGAGCGGATCTCCGTCGACGGCGCGCCCGTGTCGGCGGAGACATTCGTGCGGATCTTCGATGAGATCGCCCCCTACCTCGAGATCGTCGACGCCCAGCTCGGGGCCGAAGGCCGCGCGAAGCTCACCTACTTCGAGGCGCTGACCGTGCTCGCCTTCGCCGTGTTCGCCGATGCTCCCGTCGATGTCGTCATCACCGAGGTCGGCATGGGCGGGCAGTGGGATTCGACGAACGTCGCCGACGCTCAGGTGTGCGTGTTCACAAAGATCGGACTCGACCATCAGGCATTCCTCGGCGACTCGATCGAGGAGATCGCCACCACGAAGTCGGGCATCCTCGACCGCACTGTCGAGCCGAGCCCGGCACCGACCCCGGTCGCCGTCAGCGCAGTTCAGGACGAAACCGCGCAGGTCGTGCTCGATGCCGAAGCAGCCCGTCGTGAGGTCCCGCTGGTGACCGAGGACAGGGACTTCCGCCTCCTCGACCGGCAGCGTGCCGTCGACGGACAGCTCATCACCGTGCAGGGCCGACGGGACGTCTACTCGGATGTCTTCGTACCGCTGCACGGTGTCCACCAGGCGCACAATGCCGCCGTCGCGCTCGTCGCCGTCGAAGCGTTCCTCGGCGCCGACGACAAGCCCTTGGACCTGGAGACCGTGGCCGAGGGCTTGGCGAGGGTGACCTCGCCGGGGCGCGCCGAACTCGTCCGCACCGGGCCCAGCGTCGTCGTCGACGGGGCACACAATCCCGATGCCGCCCATGTCCTCGCCGACACCCTCGCCGAGGCGTTCGACTTCGACTACGTGGTCATGGTGCTCGCAATGCTTGAGGACAAAGACATCGACGGGGTGCTCGAAGAGCTTCACCGCAGCGCGGACGTGTTCGTCGTCAGCGAGATGCTCAGCGCCCGTGCACTGCCGGCCGAAGACCTCGCCGAGGCGGCCCGCGAATGGGTCGATGAGGACGACGTCTTCGTCGCCTCCGACCTCAACGCCGCGCTGATGAAGGCCATCGACTTGGCCAACGGCGTCGACGCGAAGAGCCCCGGCATCGTCGTCACCGGGTCGCTCTACACCGTCGCCGAGGCCCGGCTGCTGCTGGGCAGGGGAGATGATCTGTGAAATCCAAGTATCCCGTCCTGTGCGGGTCGATCCTCATCTGCGAGCTCCTCGTCGTCTACTTCGCCGTGCTCACGACCTTCGGTCTGTCCGTGAAGTCGGCGCAGACCCTGACTCTGGGACAGCTGCTCATCGGAGCGTCGATCATCGCCGTGTTCGCGGTTGTCGCGGTGATCCTGCTGCCGCGTCGCATCGGTGAGAAACGACCCGGTGTGATCCTCGGCTGGATCGTCCAGGTGCTGCTGCTGGCCTCCGGATTCGTGCTCAGCTCGATGTTCTTCGTCGGTGCTCTGTTCCTCGCCCTGTGGGCGGCGGCAGTGTACTGGTCGGCCCGCATCGACCGTGAGGTCGCCGCTCGCTCCTGAGCCCCAACACTTCCGGGCAGAACCGCGGTTGCGCCCGGGTAGACTGTTCACCGACGTCCACTCGAACTTGGAAGGACCAGAATGGAACGTACCCTCATCCTCATCAAACCCGACGGAGTCGCACGCGGCCTCGTCGGACAGATCGTCGCACGCATCGAAGCCAAGGGCTACGCGATCGATGCGCTCGACCTGCGTACGGCCACGGCCGAGGAACTGGCCGCGCACTATGCCGAACACGAAGGCAAGCCCTTCTACCAGCCGCTCGTCGACTTCATGTCCGAAGGCCCGATCGTCTCGATCATCGCCTCCGGCCAGGGTGTCATTCCCGGCTTCCGGTCTCAGGCCGGTGCCACCGATCCGACGAGCGCGGCTCCTGGCACGATCCGCGGTGACCTCGGCCGCGACTGGGGTGAGAAGGTGCAGAAGAACCTCGTCCACGGATCCGACTCCACCGAATCGGCCGAACGCGAGATCGGCATCTGGTACCCGGCTGAAGCCTGACCAGACCACGGCCCGCGAGCACAGATCGATCGTGCCGGTGCAGGCCGAACCTGCAGGCGCAGGTCGCGGATGACCAGTGAGGGCGCCCCACTGCTGCGGTGGGGCGCCCTCACTGCAGCTCAGGGTCTGAGGACTGCAGAACCTCAGAACAGGTTGGAGAAGTACGCCCAGAACTGGACGACGATGCAGGCGAAGATGATGAGCATCCAGAGCACGGACAAGGCGATGTTCTCCTTGGCGGCGACCCGGGCGAACGCGTTGCCTGCGACACCGCGGCCGAAGTGGCCGGAGAGCACATTGCGGGCGGTGACCGCCAGGAACATCGGAATCGTCACGGTCCACACGACGATGCACCAGGGACAGCCGACGCCGATCTTGTAGATCGAGATGTAGAACAGGAACATGACCAGGACCACGCCGAGGCCGAGCCCGAGGTTGAGTCCGATCATCACCCAACCGGGCAGTCTGGTGCCGGAGAGGATGAGGACACCGATGAGCAGCGGGATGATGAACGCGGCGATGCCCAGAAGCTGATTCGGGAACCCGAACAGCTCCGACTCCGCATGCTCCATGACCGAACCGCAGGAGAAGAAGGGGTTGAGGTCGCAGGAGAGCACGACATCCGGATTCGCCAGCTTCTCGTACTTCTCTGCTGACAGGGAGAAGGAAGCGAGGAAGCCGATCACCGAGCCGACGATGAGGAAGATCCCGAACGGGCCGGATCTCAGCACCCACGAAGAGACGGTCGGAGTGGCATCGATGTCATCGGAGAGGCTCTGTGCACTGTTCACCCTTCAAGAATGCCTGGCCGACCTCACCGCGGCAAACCCCGAGGGCCGAAACCTCAGCTCAGACGGACATCTGTGACATAATGGCATGACGGATACCTGTTCTCACACCGAGCAGGAGAAGGGCCTCCACCGAGTCGAGGGTATGACCTCGCAGGTCGACAACAAGATGAGGCTGCACCGAAGGCCTACGCGCTGAGCGCGAGCCGGAACGTGCCATCCACAAGTTTCGGTCCACTGGGGACCATGTAAGGATCCGAAGATCCGTTTGGTGTGGACGGCGTCTTCGGACTGGGAGAACTGATGAACGATATGTCGAACGACGGTACAGAGTCGACAGATCCAACCGAAGGCATCCTCGCCGATCTGGCGAATCTGGAGCAGTCGGTCAACGCCAAGAGCAATTCCTCCGACGACGTCGACGACAGTGTGCGTGCACGTCTCGATGACATCGCCGAGGCGGCCGAATCGCTGCGGATCGGTGACGAGGTCGACGGTGACGGCGATGATGAGGAACCGGAGCCGGCTCCCCGCCGGGGCCGGCCCAAGTCCGCCCGTGAGGCCGTCGCCAATCGAGGACTCGTCTTCGAGGAGTTCATCCGCGGGGACGCGGACGCTGAGAGCTCCGACGACGAGGGCTCCGATGACGACGAAGACGACGAGGAGAACTCGGCGGAGGACTCCTCTCCGCGTGAGCCGGCCGTGAGCTTCGATCCGCGCAATCCCTTCGCCGCTCCCGCCCCGGCGGCAGCGGAGCCGGCCGAACCCCGCCCCGCGCCGTCCGTTCCGCACGACGGCGGCCTGATCTTCCAGGTGCCGAAGGCAGAACACGCTCAGGTCGTGAACATCGACGACGAAGGCTCTGACGATGACTGGGACGATTCCCAGGACTCCGACGAGGACTCCTCGCCCTCTCGCCGAGGCGACCATGACGAAGACGAGAACTCCAATGGTCCGCGTCGCCGTCGAGGAGGCCGCGGACGCCGCTCGCGCAACCGCGACGACTCCCACGACGACGCCGACGAGGCTTCCGGGAAGTCGGAGAAGCCCCAGGACTCCGAGGACGACGACTCCGATTCGGAGAACTCGCGGTCGTCTCGTCGCGGCTCCCGGTCGAACAATCGCGGTGGGAAGCAGAAGTCCGATTCGGACTCACACGATTCGCACTCGAAGTCCGATCACGGTTCCGACGACAACTCCGATGCCAGCAGCTCCGATGACTCCCACTCGGATGAGCATGACGAAGACGACGACTCCGACGGCGGCTCACGTCGGCGCCGCCGTCGTCGCTCCCGCACACGCAGCTCCGAGCGCGACGAGGTCACGTCCCTGAAGGGATCGACGCGACTCGAAGCGAAACGTCAGCGTCGCAAGGAGGGCCGTGAGGCCGGGCGCCGTCGCCCGATCATCACCGAGGCCGAGTTCCTCGCCCGCCGCGAATCCGTCGAACGTACGATGCTCGTGCGCGAAAGCGGTGACCAGACCCAGCTCGTCGTCGTCGAAGACGGAATCGCCGTCGAACACTATCTCAAAGAGAACCGCCAGCAGTCCTCGCTCATCGGCAACGTCTACCTCGGCAAGGTGCAGAACGTGCTGCCGAGCATGGAAGCGGCGTTCATCGACATCGGCAAGGGCCGCAACGCCGTGCTCTACGCCGGTGAGGTCAACTGGGACGCTCTCGGCATGGACGGCAAAGCCCGTCGCATCGAAACCGCGCTGAGCCCCGGCGACCCCGTGCTCGTGCAGGTGACGAAGGACCCGATCGGGCACAAGGGTGCTCGACTGACCAGCCAGATCTCCCTGCCCGGCCGGTTCCTCGTCTATGTGCCCGGCAATTCGATGACCGGCATCTCGCGGAAGCTGCCGGACAACGAACGTGCCCGACTGAAGAAGCTGCTCAAAGAGCTCGTCGGCGATTCGAACGGCGTCATCGTGCGCACCGCCGCCGAGGGAGCCACCGATTCGGATCTCTCCCGTGACGTCGAACGCCTCGCCAAGCGCTGGGAGACGATCGAGAAGAAGTCCAAGTCGACGAAGGTGCTCGCCCCGCAGCTGCTCTACAGCGAGCCGGACATGATCGTGCGCATCATCCGCGACGTGTTCAACGAAGACTTCAACTCGCTCGTCATCGACGGCGACGGAGCCTGGAACACGATCCACGAATACGTCGAATCCGTGGCCCCCGACCTGCTCGAACGCGTCCACAGCTACAGCGAAGACGAAGACATCTTCGACCACTACCGGATCGAAGAGCAGATCCAGAAGGCTCTGCAGCGCACCGTGAACCTGCCATCGGGCGGTTCGCTGGTCATCGACCGGACCGAAGCGATGACGGTCGTCGACGTCAACACCGGCAAATTCACCGGTTCCGGAGGCAACCTCGAGGAGACGGTGACTCGCAACAACCTCGAAGCCGCCGAGGAGGTCATCCGTCAGCTGCGTCTGCGTGACATCGGCGGCATCATCGTCGTCGACTTCATCGACATGGTGCTCGAGTCCAACCGCGACCTCGTCGTGCGCCGCCTCGTCGAATGCCTCGGACGTGATAGGACGAAGCACCAGGTCGCCGAGGTGACCTCGCTGGGTCTCGTCCAGATGACCCGCAAGCGCATCGGCACCGGCCTGGCCGAATCCCTCGTCAGCGCCGGAGAGGACCTCAGCGGTCGCGGCCTGCTGCTGCCGGGCTCCGAAGAGGACGGATCGAAGTCGCACCGCGGCAACCGATCATCGAACAACGACAACCGTCGCGACCGCAAGCGCCGCGGAGATTCGGGATCGAAGTCGAAGCAGAGCGAACCGGAGACGCAGGAGGAGCCGGTCTCGTCCGATGCCTCCCGCTCTGCAGTCGCTGCGATTGCGAAGGCGACGCTGAAGAAGGACGAAACGGACTCCGCAGAAGCGAAGTCTGAGAGCGGGCACGAGGAGAAGTCGGGCGCCGAGGACACCGGCAAGTCCCGTTCGCGTTCGCGCAACGGGCGTCGCCGCTCGAACTCCCGGTCCGGCCAGTCCGACACCGCGGACGCGAAGGACTCTGCGGACGGTTCCGCAGACAAGCCGAAGGACGCGGGCTCGAAGGCGGAGCCCGAAACCGCGGCCGCGACGCCCGAGTCCAAGGACTCGGGAGCGAAGAAGCCCGCGGCCGAGGTCTCATCGGCAAAGCGTGCGCAGAAGAGTGAGGACTCAGCGCCCGCTCCCGCACCGGAGCCGAAGGATCTGCCGCTGATGATCGGTGCTGACACCGAGACGAAGGTGGCCGCCGTCGCGCCCGTCCGGAAGGCCGCTGCGAAGAAGTCCCCGGCACCTGCGAAGAAGACGAGTGAGAAGGTCCAGGAAGAGCTGCCGACCTCATTCGTCATCATCGGCGAGAACTGAGCCTCGAGGCGGTGCGCGACACCGCCGCCGCGCTGAGCAGACAGTCTGCTGAGCGGACAGTCAAGCGCCCCGCCGACGGAGTTCCGTCGGCGGGGCGCTTGACGCTCTGGAGAGGCGGTGCTCAGCCCGCCGACTGCTGATTGCGGGTGGTGCTGATCGTCGGCTGCGCCGCCTGATCACCGCAGAGGACGATCATGAGGTTCGAGACGAGATCGCTGCGTTCGGCCTGACCCAGCCGCACGATCTGTCGTCCCTCGATCTCTTCGATGGCCGTCTCGACCATGCCGACCGCGCCCTCGACGATGAGCTGACGCGCCGCAACGACCGCGGTCGCCTGCTGGCGCTGGAGCATCGCGCGGGCGATCTCGGGAGCGTAGGCCAACTGGGTGATGCGGGACTCGATGACCGTCACTCCGGCCGCCATCACTCTGGCGGCCACCTCGTCGGAGAGCTTCGAGGTGATCTCATCGGCATTGTCACGCAGCGACATCCGCTGTGGATCAGACGAGTCATAGGCATAGGAGTTCGCGATGTGCCTGACCGCGGTCTCGGCCTGGATCGCGACGAACTCCTCGAAGTCGTCGACTTCGAACATCGCCTGCGCAGTGTCTTTGACCTGCCAGACGACGACGGCACCGATCTCGATCGGGTTGCCGTCGAGATCGTTGACCTTCAGCGTCGAGGTCTCATGATTGCGGATGCGCGTGGAGACCTGATCCTTCGTGTAGAAGGGGTTGACGAAGCGCAGGCCCGACTGGCGGACCGTGCCGACGTACTTGCCGTAGAGCTGGAGGACGACGGCATGACCGGGTGCCACCGAAGTGCAGCCCTTGAAGAGGAACATCGATGCGATGAAGCTGAGGACACCGAAGACGATGAGGATGACGCCGATTGCGACCTGAACGAACGTCATGATGAAGCCGAAGACACCAAGGATGAGGGCGAGCAGAAGCAGACCGATGGCTCCGACGATTGCGAAGTAGCCGGAGACTCCTCCCGCAGGCTTCTCGCGCACCCGTTCTCCCTCGGGAGAGACGATTCGGGCCGGGGTCGGCCCATTCGCCGAGGTGGGGTGCTGTGGAGAGTCAGTGGACCGGTTCGAGGTCGGGTTCGGCGCCGAACGTCGACGACGAGCCTCCTGGGGGATCGGAGAGGCGGGGCCGGGACCATGATGCTGGGGTGCGCCCGTGTTCGCCTGCGCACCGCCGGGCGGACCATAAGCGGGCCCCGAATCCGACATGCCCGAAGAGCCTGCCTGAGACCCCTGTGAACCGTAATGCCCGTTCGGGTTGGTCACGGGTTCGGCGCCCGGATACGCGGCCGGCTGCGTGTGCCCGGCCTGGTAGTGCGGGGCCGGATCACCGCTGGGCACGGGACCATGACCGGGTGGCTGATTCCGTCGGGGAGCTGGCTGCTGAGGGTTCTGAGTCATGCCTCCAGTCTAGGCCACAGAATGAGACGCGGGTCTCAGGAGCAGCCGCGTGCGGGCGGTTCGGTAACGGTTTGATAACTGAACCGGCTCCGCGGGTCGGGGCGCTTGAATGTGATGTGCGTCTCAGGGAGGTTGACAGATCATGAACACCATTCATATCTCAGCAGCGCCGGTCTCTCCGGTCGACGATGCCATCGACTCATGGTTCGATCCGATCGCCACGTGGTTCGGCAACATCATCTTCTTTCCGATCACCCTCGGAGACTTCTCCTTTCCGTTCGTCGTCCTGTGGCTGATCTTCGCGGCCCTGGCCTTCACTGTCTACTTCGGCTTCATCCAAGCGCGCGGAGCGAAACTCGCTCTCGAGATCATCCGCGGGAAGTACTCGTCGAAGGACGACCCCGGCGAGGTCACTCACTTCCAGGCTCTCGCCTCGGCGCTGTCCGGCACTGTCGGCCTCGGCAATATCGCCGGTGTCGGCGTTGCCATCGCGCTCGGCGGTCCGGGCGCCACCTTCTGGATGATCATCGCGGGCCTCCTGGGCATGTGCACGAAATTCGTCGAATGCACTCTCGGTGTGAAGTATCGCGAGATCGACGAGAACGGCGTGGTCCACGGCGGTCCGTTCAAGTACCTGCCCGTGGCCTTCCGCCGCTTCAGCAAGCCGGTGGCGACGACGCTCACCGGTCTCTTCGCGATCGCCATCCTCATCTTCGGCGTGGTCGGCGGCGGCATGTTCCAGGCCAACCAGACCTTCGCTCAGGTGCGCACGGCCACCGGCGGGGACGACGGATTCCTCGCCGGCCCCTTCGCCTCGCTCGTATTCGGCATCATCTTCGCCGTCCTCGTGGCGCTCGTCATCCTCGGCGGCATCCGCTCCATCGCGAAGGTCACCGACAAGCTCGTTCCCGGCATGGCGATCTTCTACGTCGTCTCCTGTCTGCTCGTGCTCGGGCTCAACTACGCGAACATCCCGAACGCCATCGGCGAGATCTTCGCCGGCGCCTTCAACCCGCAGGGCATCGCCGGCGGCGTCGTCGGCGTGATGATCATCGGCTTCCAGCGTTCGGCCTTCTCCAATGAGGCCGGCATCGGCTCCGCCCCGATCGCACACTCCGCAGTCAAGACCCGACGTCCGATCTCCGAAGGATTCGTCGCGCTCCTCGAGCCCTTCATCGACACCGTCATCGTGTGCACGATGACGGCGCTGACGATCATCGTGGCCAATCAGGCCTCCTACCGTGAGGACCTCGGCGCAGGAGAGATCGGGGGAGTGGCCCTGACCTCGGACGCCTTCTCCACCGTCGCGTCCTGGTATCCGGTGCTGCTGGCGATCGCTGTCGCGCTCTTCGCCTTCTCCACGCTCATCACCTGGGCCTACTACGGAGAGCAGGCCTGGGGCTTCCTGTTCGGCAAGGCGAAGGGCAGCGTCACCGTGTTCCGCGCCCTCGTGTGCATCTTCGTCGTCATCGGCTGCGTGGCCACCTTCTCGAAGGTCGTCGAATTCGCCGATGCGGCCCTGTTCATGTGTGCCTTCATCAACATTCTCGGCCTCTACCTGCTCATGCCGGTGGTGAAGAAGGAGATGAAGAAGTACCTGGCCGACCGCAGGGCCGGCACGCTCGGCGACCCGGACACCGTCGACGCCGTCTCTGTCGAACGTCCTGCCTGAGCGACTGAGACTCCCGCATTCCCGGGCATGTCTGCCGATTGTGCGCCGCGCGCCCGGACGCGGCGCACAATCATGCCCGGGCATCGTTAGACTGGGATGCGTGGAGCAGAACAGAGACGACAATACATACGCATTTCAGCGGCTGCGGGAGCTGCGGGGAAGCATCGACAACATCGACGCCTCCCTCGTCCATCTCCTGGCCGAGAGATTCAAGCTCACCGAACGCGTCGGCGAGCTCAAGGCCGACCACGGACTGCCGCCGGCCGACGAATCCCGTGAAACCGAGCAGGTCGCCCGACTGCGGGTGCTGGCCGAGGACTCACACCTCGATCCCGCCTTCGCCGAGAAGTTCCTCGCCTTCATCGTCGCCGAGGTGATCCGCCGGCACGAACGCATCGCGGAGTCGCGCGACAGCTGAAGAGACAGAGGCGTCTGCGGAGATGAGGCAGACTCATGAAGCTGTGAGAGATGTCTCACAGTCAGCATCTCAGTCGTCGACCGATGTCGAACGGGTTTGCCGATGTCGCGCAGTCTCGATTAGAATTGACCGTCGGTGCGTGTGACGCACCACGGCTGGTGATTCCTCTCAATGGGAAGCCTGCGAAGACTCTTCGCGGCAGCCAAGGGACAACCGCCGTTCGTTTGAGAATTAGCAGAAAGAGGGTTCGACCATGGTCTATGCCATCGTCCGCGCCGGAGGCCACCAGGAAAAGGTGAGCGTCGGCGACATCATCACAGTCAACCGAATGAAGGCGAAGGCTGGAGACAGCGTCGAACTCGATGCCGTGCTTCTTGTCGACGGTGAGACGGTCACGACCGATGCCGATGCCCTGTCGAAGGTCTCGGTCTCCGCTGAGGTCACCGGCGAGCTCCGCGGGCCCAAGATTGTGATCCAGAAGTACAAGAACAAGACGGGATACAAGAAGCGTCAGGGCCACCGCCAGGACCTCACCCGCCTGAAGATCACGAACATCAAGTAAGAGGAGACTTCTCACATGGCAAGCAAAAAGGGAGTCAGCTCGACCCGCAACGGTCGCGACTCGAACCCACAGTACCTCGGTGTCAAGCGCTTCGGCGGTCAGACCGTCAAGGCCGGCGAGATCATCGTCCGCCAGCGCGGAACCAAGTTCCACCCCGGTTCCAACGTCGGCCGCGGCGGAGACGATACCCTCTTCGCACTGAGTGCAGGCGCCGTGGAATTCGGCACCCGCAACGGTCGCAAGATCGTCAACATCGTCGGAGCCTGATCCTTTAGGATCCGTTCCGTCGTCAATAGGATTTCTCCCCTGTTAGGGGACCATGAAGGGTGAGTCGAACGACTCACCCTTCATCTGATATAAGGACATTATGGCCACCGAGTTCGTAGATCGTGTCACTGTTCACCTCGCCGCCGGCGACGGTGGGAACGGGTGCGCCTCGATCAGGCGCGAGAAGTTCAAACCGCTCGGCGGCCCCGACGGCGCCGACGGCGGCAATGGCGGAAACATCATCTTCCGAGTCGACCGTCAGTCCACGACTCTTCTGCCGCTCCACCATCGACCGCACCTGCGCGCTGACGGCGGGGGGATCGGCAAGGGCGACCTGCGTCATGGAGCCGACGGCAAGAACCTTGTCATCGATGTGCCCGAAGGCACAGTGGTCAAGGACACCAACGGCAGCATCATCATCGACCTCGTCGAAGACGGCACCGAGTTCACCGCGGCCGCAGGCGGACGCGGGGGACTCGGCAACGCCGCCCTGGCCTCGACGAAGCGCAAGGCTCCCGGCTTCGCTCTGCTCGGTGAGCCCGGAGAGACGCTGAGCCTCGTCCTCGAGCTCAAGACGATCGCCGACATCGCTTTCGTCGGGTACCCCTCCGCGGGCAAATCGAGCCTCATCGCTGCGCTGTCTGCGGCGAAGCCGAAGATCGCCGACTACCCCTTCACCACCTTGGTGCCCAACCTCGGTGTGGTCCAGGCCGGCGACACCCGCTACACCGTCGCTGACGTGCCGGGTCTCATCCCCGGGGCCTCGGAGGGCAAGGGTCTGGGGCTCGAGTTCCTCCGCCACGTCGAACGCTGTGCCGGCCTCGTCCACGTCATCGATATGGCCACGTGGGAGCCCGGACGCGACCCGGTCTCCGATCTCACGATCATCGAATCCGAACTCGCCGCCTACGCCGTCGACCTCGACGACGGCAGCGGACTGCTGCCGCTGTCGGAACGACCGAAGCTCGTGGCACTGAACAAGGTCGACATCCCCGACGGACGCGATCTCGCCGACATCGTGCGCCCCGACCTCGAAGCCGCGGGGTACCGAGTCTTCGAGATCTCCGCGGTCAGCCACGCCGGACTGCGCGAGCTGTCCTTCGCCATGGCCGAACTCGTGCTGGCCGAACGCGAACGTCGCGCCGAGATCGAAGCCACCCCGCAGCGTGTGGTCATCCGCCCGAAGGCCGTCGACGATCGCGGTTTCGAGATCCGCGTCGAACACGACGCCGAAGGACCGCTGTTCCGCGTCCTCGGCGACAAACCGCGCCGCTGGGTGCAGCAGACGGACTTCGGCAACGACGAAGCCGTCGGCTATCTCGCCGACCGACTCGAACACCTCGGTGTCGAAGATGCCTTGTTCAAGGCCGGTGCCAAACCCGGGGACACGATCGTCGTCGGCGGCGATGACGGAGTGGTCTTCGACTGGGACCCCACGACCATCGGCGGAGCCGAACTGCTCGGCTCCCGCGGCTCCGACGCCCGACTTGAGGACGAGGCTCGCGCCACCCGCAAGGAGCGCAAGGCCGCCTACCACGACAGAATGGACGCGAAGGCCGCCGTGCGCGCCGAGTTCGAACAGGAACGCCTCTCCGAGCGTGCTCGGCGTCAGGGCAGCGCCGGCTCCGAGCCGTCGGCAGCCACTGAGTCGGGGACCGACGAGGAGTGAGCGCCTCTTCGCACGGGAGAACTGCAGCGCCGGCCGTCCGCGAGGACATCGCGACCGCGCGTCGTGTCGTGGTCAAGGTCGGTTCGTCGTCTCTGACCACCATCGACGGCGGCCTCGACGAGGCCAAGCTCATTGCGCTCACCGATGTCATCGGTGCTCATCGCGCCGCCGGGCATGAGGTGATCCTCGTGTCCTCCGGTGCGATCGCGGCCGGACTCGACCCGATGGGTCTGAACAGACGGCCCCGCGATCTCGCCACTCAGCAGGCCGCGGCCGGCGTCGGCCAGGGGCTCCTCATGGCCGCCTACACCCGTGCTCTGGGCCGCTACGATCTCGTGCCCGGTCAGGTGCTGCTCACCGCCGACGACCTCATCCGTCGGACACAGTACAAGAACGCCCAGCGGGCCATCGACAAACTCCTCGCCCTGGGCACTCTGCCCATCGTCAACGAGAACGATGCCGTGGCCACCGAGGAGATCCGCTTCGGTGACAACGACCGGCTCGCAGCCCTCGTCGCACACCTGTCCCACGCGGATGCACTCGTCCTCCTCTCCGACGTCGACGCCCTCTACTCGGGGCCCCCGGACCGGCCCGGCTCGCGCCTCATCGATCATGTGCACGGTCCGAGCGATCTCGAGACCATCGCCATCGGCGGGGTCGGCTCCGCCGGGACGGGCACCGGCGGGATGGCCACGAAGGTAGACGCCGCGATCATGGTCGCCGATTCCGGTATCCCCGCGTTGCTGACATCGGCGCCCCAGGTCGCCTCGGTGCTGGCCGGGGACGAAGTGGGCACGTACTTCGCGGTCACCCACCGACGTCGCGGCACACGTCTGCTGTGGCTGCGGCACCTTGCGCGGACCTTCGGGTCGGTGACCATCGACAGGGGGGCCGAGCAGGCGGTGCTCTCCCGAGGCACTTCTCTGCTCGCGGCGGGCGTGACCGCGGCCGACGGAGACTTCGAGGCCGGCGACCCGGTCGAGATCCGCAGCATCGACGGCGAGGTCATCGCCCGGGGGATGACGAACTTCTCGTCCGAGGAGCTGCCGCTGATGTTCGGGTCCACGACCGAGGAACTTGGCACCCGTCTGGGAAATGATTACCGTAAAGAGGTCATCCATCGTAACGATCTCGTTCTCACACATGTGAGCGGGGGGAGATAGCACATGAGCGCTGCAGCCGAGATCCACCCCAAGACTGTGCGCGGCGTGACCCGGATCGCGCGCAATGCCAAAACCGCATCGAGCCTGCTGGCCACGACCTCGACGGCCGACAAGAATGCCGCCCTGCACGCCATCGCTGAGGCGCTGCGGACCCATACCGACCGCATCGTCAAGGCCAATGACGCCGACATCGCCGCCGGCACCGAGAACGGAATGAGCGAAGCGCTGCTCGACCGCCTCCGTCTTGACGCCGATCGCATCGCCGCGATCGCGGATTCGGTCGAAGCCGTCATCGACCTCTCCGACCCCGTCGGCGACGTCGTCCTCGGCCGAACCCTGCCCAACGGCATCAAGCTTACCCAGACGCGAGTGCCGATGGGCGTCATCGGAGCCATCTACGAAGCCCGGCCGAACGTCACCGTCGACATCGCCGTGCTCGCCCTGAAATCGGGCAACGCCTCGGTGCTGCGCGGAGGTTCGGCAGCGCAGAACTCGAACGCGGAGATCATCTCCGTCCTCCGCGGCGCCGTCGAATCGGCAGGGCTGCCCGCCGACACGATCAACGGCATCGACCAGTACGGCCGTGAGGGAGCGAACGTGCTCATGAACGCCCGTGACTTCGTCGACCTGCTCATTCCCCGAGGCGGCGCCGAACTCATCAATATGGTCGTGCAGGAATCGATCGTGCCCGTCATCGAGACCGGCGTCGGCAACGTCCACATGTTCGTCGACTCCACGGCCACGGTGAAGACCGCCGTCGACCTCGTGCTGAATTCGAAGACGCACCGGCCCAGCGTCTGCAACTCCCTCGAGACGCTGCTCGTCCATGAGAAAGCGGCCAAACGGGTGCTGCCGAAGATCCTCGAACGCCTCGATCAGGCCGGTGTCATCGTCCACGCCGACTCCGATGTCTCTGCCCTGGCCCCCTCGACGATGAAGGTCCGCCGGGTCTCACGGCGCGACTGGGCCAAGGAATACCTCGGTCTGGAGATCGCGATCAAGCTCGTCACCGGGATCGAAGAGGCCATCGACCACATCCGCGCCTACAGCTCCGGGCATACCGAAGTCATCGTCACGAAGGACCTCGACAATGCCGACACCTTCGTCGCCGCGATCGACGCCGCGGCCGTCGGGGTCAACGTCTCCACCCGATTCACCGATGGGGGAGAGCTCGGCTTCGGAGCCGAGGTCGGCATCTCCACGCAGAAGCTGCACGCTCGCGGTCCGATGGGCCTCGAGCAGCTGACGACGACGAAGTGGGTGATGATGGGCAACGGACAGATCCGTTCCTGATTCCCAACCGGGGCGAAACCGTCACGATCGGAGCCTCCCCGGCCCCGCATCGGCGGATTCGAAACCGATCGAAGTCATGTCGATGCCGAATAACGGGGTCGTTCATGAGAAAATGAGAGAACAGTGAAACCGGCGCGCACTTTCCGCGTCGGAGGAAATGAGAAGGAGTAATCACGTGAACGCAGCCATCTTGGCAGCCGCGGCCGAAGGTGCTGAGCATGCAGCCCACACCGAGCTGCCGATGGATCCGATCTGGTTCGGACTCACCACCCTGGCGATCTTCCTCACGATCGGCATTGTGACTCGGTCGTGGAAGGGCATCTCGCACCGCCACTGATATGGCAGAGCACAGACGCAGAGTCGGTGTCATGGGCGGCACCTTCGACCCCGTCCACCACGGCCACCTCGTCGCGGCAAGTGAGGTCCAAGCGACCTTCGACCTCGACGAGGTGGTTTTCGTCCCCACCGGACGGCCGTATCAAAAGGACGTCGAAGAGGTCACCAGCGCCGAACACCGGTACCTGATGACCGTCGTCGCCACCGCATCGAATCCACGCTTCACCGTCTCTCGCGCGGACGTCGACCGCCCGGGTCCGACCTACACCATCGATACGCTGCGGGATCTGGCCCGCAGCTACGGTTCGGATACAGAGTTGTTCTTCATCACCGGCGCGGACGCTTTGGCTCAGATCCTGACGTGGAAGAATGTGGATGAGCTGTTTTCCTTGGCACACTTCGTCGGGGTCAGCCGCCCCGGGCACGAACTCCATGGTGAGGGACTCCCGGTGGATCGGCTGAGTCTCGTGCAGATTCCGGCGCTGGCGATATCGTCCACGGATTGCAGACAACGGGTGATGGACGGCGCGCCTGTCTGGTATCTCGTACCGGACGGCGTCGTGCAATACATCGCGAAATACGAGTTGTACAGGAGTGAGAATGGCTGAGGAGCAGTTCACGTCACGTCGAGCCCGGCGCGAAGCCGAACGGCAGGCGGCGGAACAGGCGTTCGAGGCACGAGCGGTTCCTGAGCAGCCGCAAGAGGCCCCGAACTCTCGCGCCGATCTCCTCACCCCGGCGTCGCCGAAGAAGCCCGAGACCCCGCCGGCACCCCGTGAGGAAGCCGGCGATGCAGGCACGTCCGACACGGGTGCACCCGAGGCTGAGGGCGACCACGCCGCGAGCTCCCGCATCGATCCCGCCCCTGCGCCGCGAACCAGCCACGCACGCGGAGCCCTGGCTTCGGACCACCCGCAGGAGTCGCGGCCCCCGGTGCATGCCGAGGATCGTCTCGATCCGCAACGGGCCCCGCTGCCGCATTTCCAGTCCCGGGCCGAGAAGAAGCGCTACCTGCGCGAACACGGCCTCTCGCACTATGGCGATCTGTCGACCGGTGCCCTGCCCGTCGTCGCCGATGAGACGGAACTGGCCGAACGTCAGGCCGCCTCCGAGGGTCGACTGACCGGTCCGCTGCCCGAGATCGCCGAGGCCGGCGAGGACGCGCCTGCCGAGAGCACCCCTGCGAAGTCTTCGCCCACTGTGACAGAGTCCGCCGCGGCAGCGGTCGACGACGACGCATCCGGCGAGACGACGACCGCGGACTCCGACCCCGCCTTCGGCGAAAGCTCGGAGAGCGAGCCCCTGGCCGAACACGAATCCTACGATGCCGCCGGGTTCGGCGGAGCCACCGAGGAAGTCGCCGCACGCGACTTCGAAGCCCCGGTGACCGCCGACTCCGCCCCGCGGCCGACGTCCCGTGAGAGCGAACCCTACGATGCGCTCTCGATGCCGTTCTCCGCTCTCGACGAGGACGCCGTCGACGAGTCCCCGACGACGCCGGGTACCGACGCACCGGCCGCGGGCTCGACCGAGACACCGGCTCCGGGCTCGACCGATGCCGCGGCGTCGGGCGAGACGGACGGTGCTGATTCGGCTGCCGAAGCACTGGGGAGTGAAGAACCTGCCGCGAAGGACGAACCCACTGAGAAGACCGAGGTTGGACAGTCCGAACAGGACGGGCCGGAACCGGCCTCCCGTTCGCGCCGGATGCCGATCGTCCAGCCGCCGTCGACCTCGGGCGTGCGTGTCGTCACCGCGGCCTCGGCGCAGATCCCCACGACCGACGAACCCGGCACCGCTGAGGAACCGACCGCAGCGTCGGCCGGCACCGAAACGGCATCGGCAGACGATGCGACGAACCGTGAGGCGAACACCCCAGCTCACGAGCCCGGATCCGATGATGCGGCACGGGCACTGGCTGCGAACCCGGAGACCCGTCCTATGGACGCCGTCCCCGAAGCCTGGGCTCTGCCGAACAGCGACTACGAAGACGAGGAGACGGAGAACCCACCGGGAACCCGCATCCCCGCCAGGTCGGTGACCGGACACGACGGGCAGATCCTCATGGGGGAAGAGCCCTCGAAGATGCCCTACATCATCCTCGGGATCGCCGCTTTCTTCGCGCTGGCCCTCATCGTCGTCGCCTTCATCATGTTCCAGTGACACCACCTGCATTCCTGCATCCATGCGAAAGGATCTTGTGAGCGAGATCGCCGATTCCACTCAGCTGCTTCAGACCGCCGCGAAAGCCGCGGACGAGAAGCTCGGCACCGACATCATCGGCCTCGATGTGAGTTCCACGCTCTACATCACCGATGCCTTCCTCATCATCTCCGCCGACAACGAACGCCAGATCGATGCGATCATCGACTCCGTCGAAGAGGCCGTCCAACGCGAACACGACCGCACACCGCTGCGGCGTGAGGGACGCGGGGGCGACTGGGTCCTGCTCGACTTCGGAGAGATCGTCGTCCACGTCTTCTCCGCCGAACAGCGCGAGTACTATGCGCTGGAGCGACTGTGGAAGGACGTGCCGGTCATCGACCTGAACCTGCCCGAACCCGACGCAGACGAATGACGAAGACCGTCCTGTTCTGGCGCCATGGTCAGACCGACTTCAACGTCGAGGGGCGATTCCAGGGACAGTCCGATGTGCCGCTGAACGACACCGGTCGCGCTCAGGCCGCTGAGGCCGCCCGTAGGCTCGCCGAGTTCGCCCCCGAGCACATCGTCTCCTCAGACCTCTCCCGGGCCGCGGAGACCGCTGATATCCTCGCCTCGCTCGTCGGCCTCGCATCATCCCGTGACGCTCGTCTGCGCGAAGCCGCCTTCGGCGAGTGGGAAGGATCGACCCGCGCCGAGGTGGGCCTGACCTGGCCGTCCGAACTCGCCGACTGGGTCTCCGGTGCCGATGGCGCACCCCCGGGAGGAGAATCCCGGTCCCGATCGGGCAACCGTGTCGCCGCTGCCATCACCGACATCGTCGAATCGGCGACCGCCGAGACGATCGCCATCGTCGCCCACGGTGCCGTGCTCCGCGGGGCCGCGGAGATCCTCCTCGACATGACCGGCACCGGTCGCATCGGCGTGCTCGGCAACTGCGGGCACGGAGAGTTCGGCTGGTCCGAACGCGGATGGGTGCTGCGCAGCTGGGGCACGAACACCCGCTGAGCCCGTTCCCTGCGTCCGACGGACCGGTCGGCAATCCCGGCCTCAGCTCCTCGATTCCCGCTCGTCGGCACCGCCGATGCGCTTCGTCGCACCCGTTGTCCGTTCGGCAGCGACCGAACGGATGAGCTCGACGAGAGCCGCAGCCGAGTCGGCCCAATCGAATTTCTGCGACTGGACCAGGCCCGCCTGTGACTGCTTCTCCCAAGTTCCCGCGTCGGTGAGCCGGGTGATCGCCTCCGCAATCGAGCGCGGATCCTCCTGGTCGAAGTACACCGCCGCCGCACCGGCGATCTCATTGAAGATCGGAATGTCCGAGACCGCGACCGGAACCCCCTGCGCCATCGCCTCGATGACGGGCAGACCGAAGCCCTCCTCGCGGGATGCCGTGACGAGTGCTGTCGCCTCGTCGAGGAGTCGAGCATAGTCCTCTTCGCTGATCCCGCGATGGAACACGACCTTCGCCCGGTCGGGGATGAGCGACCGCAGCTGCGCTTCTCGGCGTCCCTCGATTCTGCTGGCGATGTGCAGGGTCCATCCCGGCAGGTGTTCGAGTGCGCGGATGAGTGCTTCGACGTTCTTGTACGGCAGGAAGGCGCCCATATAGATGAGCGTCTTCGCATCGCTGCGGTTCACGGTCCGCGTGCTCGCCGCGGCCACCTCGGCGGCGTTTGAAACCACAGCCACCGGCTTGGTGGTCAGGTGGTGGGCGGCGATGAGGTCCTTCGTCGTCTCGGACACGGCCGCGACGGCATCGGCTCGGTTGAGCAGAAGCCGCTGCGGAGTGTAGCTGAGGTGGTAGGCCCGCCACAGCAGACGGATCGGCAGCGGGAGATCGCCCGGCGGCTGCGGATGCGAATAGTAGATGAGGTCGTGGATGGTGAGGATGAGGCCGTAGCGACGTCCGAAGGAGCCCATCGTCTGCATTGTGGAGAACACGACATCGGCCCCGAGGGCGTTGAGCCTGCCGGCGACGGCGACCTCGGCGGGGGAGGTGGGGTCGTTGAGTTCGACCCATCGACATTCCGGCAGCAGGGCCAGCTGCGCCCGATCGCTGATGATGGCGGTGACGTCGATATCCGTGTCCTCGACGGCTTCGAGGAGAGCCGCGAGGAGGCACGCGCCGTAGCGGGAGATTCCGTCATGATGCGTTGTGCGGGTGAAGCGCGCGTCGAAGAACACCGACAGCCGCGACTCGGGCCGAGGGGTCATTGTGCTTTTGCTCATGGAACTCCGAGTCGATAGTCTGATTCTTCGTAAGTCTACGATAATCAGTATTCGCACATCGCGATGAAGGATCAGTGAGTGAAGGAACCATCACCTGCGTCTGCGGCCGCTGAGGGCCGGTCATGATCCTCACTCTCATCGCACTCGCCGCGCTCGTCGTCATCACCCCGGGCATCACTCGGTTCGCCGGCCGGGCGAGCGGCTGGCCGCTGGCGGTCGCCTATCTGGGCGTCGCCGCACTATTCACACCCACCGCCGCCGAGGTGATGGCCGGGAACACCCCGGAAGCGGCCTACCCGTGGATTCCCCGGTTCGGCGTGGACCTCGCCCTGCGAGCCGACGGGCTCGGCGTCGTCTTCACCTACATCGCGCTCATCATCGGGGCGGTCGTCTTCGCCTATTCGACGAAGTACCTCCCGCACGGACGGAATACGAGCTTCTACTGGCTGATGGTGATCTTCACCTTCTCCATGGTCGCGCTCGTGCTCAGCAATGATGTGCTCGTGCTCTTCGTCTGCTGGGAACTGACGTCACTGGCCTCGTTCTTCCTCATCGCTCGCTCCGGCTCCCCCGGACAGGCACCGGCGCTGCGGACGATGTTCTTCACCTTCATCGGCGGACTCAGTCTGCTGGTGGCCACCGGAGTCATCATCGCGGTGACCGGCACGACGCATCTGAGCGAGGCGATCGGTTCCCCGGTGTGGGCGGGCCAGCCTGAGGTGACGACCGCTGTCGCCGTGCTCATCGGCATCGCCGCTATGACGAAGTCCGCACAGTTCCCCTTCCATTCCTGGCTGCCCGATGCCATGGCCGCAGCCACGCCGGTCTCGGCATATCTGCACGCCGCAGCGGTGGTCAAGGCCGGAATCTTCCTCATGCTGCGGTTCTCGCCGACCTTCCACGCCACCCCGGCCTGGAACATCCTGCTCATCACCGCTGGTCTCTTCACCGCCTGCCTGGGCGGGTGGTTCGCCCTCAACCAGCACGACGTGAAGAAGCTCATGGCCTATTCGACGGTCTCGCAGCTCGGCCTCATCACCGCCGTCATCGGCGTCGGCACCGAAGCCGCGATCGCCGCAGCCACCCTGCACGTCATCGCCCACGCCCTGTTCAAATCCGGTCTGTTCATGATGGTCGGCGTCGTCGACCACCTCGCAGGCACCCGCGACCTCGCGCGGATCCCGAAGCTCAGACGCAGCGCTCCGGCCGCGTTCGTCGTGCTCATCATCGGCTGCGGCTCGATGGCCGGGATTCCGCCGCTGCTCGGCTTCGTCTCCAAGGAATCCCTGTTCACCGCCCTCGGCGAGGCGCCGGGCGGTCCATGGGCCGGCTGGTTGGCTCTGCTCATCGCAGCGGGCGCCTCAGTGCTCACCTTCGCCTACTGTGCGAAGACAGTGTGGGGCAGCTTCATCGACGGTAGCGAACCCGAACCGCGGCAGATCCACCGGGGGTCGGCGGTCATGCTCACGGCCGCCGCAGTGCCGATCCTCGCTTCGATTCCGCTGAGCTTCGTCCTCTTCGTCTTCGACAACCCGCTCGACCAAGTGGTGCGGGCGGCGATGCCCGAATCCGCGGGATCGGTGCATCTGGCTCTGTGGCACGGTTTCACCGCCGAACTCCTCGCCTCGGGCCTCATCATCGCCATCGGCGTCGTCATCATCCTCCGCCGCTCCCGCGTGTTCGCGTTCTTCCACCGGGCCACACCGCCCTTCGACGGAGCGAACGTCATCGACGGCCTCAATGCGGGCCTGCGCCGTGTCGGTCACGGACTCGGTGTGTTCGTCCGCCCGATGAACTCCGGACCCTACCTGGCGATCTCCCTGGGCGGACTGAGCCTGCTGGCCATCTGTGCGATCCCCCTCGTGTACCCGAGTCTGCCGCCGCTCGAGCAGGGACTGAGCCGACCGGTGGACATCATCCTGCTGATCCTCATCACCGTCGCGGTGCTCGTCCTGTGCACCTCCCATTCCCGTCTGACGACCGTGGTCGCGCTCTCGGCGATCGGCATCCTCGCCACCGTGCAGATCCTCGCCCTCGGTGCTCCCGACGTCACGCTGACCCAGCTCCTCGTCGAAGCGATGACGATCATCGTCATCATGCTCGTGCTGCAGAAGCTGCCTCGCTCGTTCTGGCGCTATCCGAAGCGCAAGCAGTCCCCGCGTCTGATCCTGGCGATCATCGTCGGCGCGGCGATGACCGCTCTCACACTCGTCCTCAACGGGCGCCGGGAACGCTCCGATCTGGGCCGGTACTACCTCGACCATGCCCCCGACATCAGCGGCGGGAAGAACATCGTCAACACCATCCTCGTCGAATTCCGTGCCCTCGACACCCTGGGAGAGCTGACGGTGCTCGGCATGGCCGGCATCGCGATCGTCGCCGTGATGTCGACAGTCAAGGACAAGTTCATCGACCCGCCGGCCGAGAACATTCCCGAGCCGCCGCGGCCGCCCTGGGTGTCGATCCGCCCGAAGGGCACCACCGCCTATCGCGCCGTGCACGAGGCCTGGCCGAACGTCATCCCGCTGCAGCTGACGATCAAGGTCCTCGGCCCTCTGCTGGCGGTGACATCGCTGATCGTGTTCTGGCGCGGACACAATTCGCCCGGCGGCGGGTTCATCGCCGCGCTCATCGGTGCGGCGGTCATCGGCTTGGCCTACCTGTCCACACCGAAGGACCGGGCGATCGGTCCGCCGCGCGCGCCCCTCTACCTCATCGGTTCCGGCGTCGGCGTCGCCGTGGTCACCGGCATCATCGGTCTGCTCTTCGCCGGATCGTTCCTCAAGCCCATGCACATCGAATTCGCCGGACAGCATTGGACGACGTCGATGCTCTTCGACCTCGGCGTCTACCTCGCGGTGCTCGGACTCATGCTGCTGTCGTTCAACCTCCTCGGCGTCTCGGACTCCGCTGCGACGCCGGCCGGCGACGATGTGCTCACCAACGGCATCATCCGCCGCGACGTCGAACGCACCCGTGAACGCGCCGACGAGCTGCTCTACGGTGAGCTCAGCGGGCCGATGGAAGCCATCCGCGGAGAGCGGCCCGACCGCAGCCGCCGCAGTGTGGAGACCGCGCAGGAGAAGAAGGTGCGCGCCACCTCGACGCATATCCTCCACGGGGACCCACCCGTCGACGGAGAGGAGGAAGCATGATTCTGGCACTGACGATCGGCGTCCTCACCACCGGCGGCGTCTACCTCATGATGCAGCGGTCGATGGTCCGGGGAGTCTTCGGGCTCACCCTCATCTCACATGCCGCGAACTTCATTCTGCTCTCGGCCGGAGTCGGAGCATGGCGAGGCGAACCGCTCGCCGGCCGCAGCGGCCTGGCGGAAGCGGCCGACCCTCTGCCCCAGGCCTTCGTCCTCACCGCCATCGTCATCACCTTGGCGGTGACGATCTTCATGCTCGCCCTGGCCGTGCTCGGTCATGACGACGATCAGAAACGCAGCCCCGAGACAGGGGAGGAGCGCGACTCATGAACTCCGCCCTGCTTCTCCTCCTCATCGGGGTGCCGCTGCTCGCCTCGGCGCTGAGCGTGCTCATCACCTCACGCACCTTCGACCGGCTGCTGCTCCTGGCGGTCCCGGCCTTCGTGGCCATCAGCGGCATCGTGCTGCTCGGCCTCCACCGGTCCACCCCGGTGCTCGCGCATTCGGTGGGCGACTATGTGCCCGGCCTGGCGATCGTGTTCGTCTCTGACACCTTCACCGCGCTCATGCTCGCGCTCACCTCCCTGGTCGCGTTCATCAGCTGTCTGTTCCTCATCACCACGGGAGAGGACCAGTATCGGTTCGTTCCCGCGCTCATCCTCATGATGCTCACCGGTGTCTATGGGGCCCTGCTGACCGGGGACCTGTTCAACTTCTTCGTCTTCGTCGAAGTGATGATGCTGCCGGCCTACGCCCTCATCGCCGTGACCGGCACCTGGCGCAGGCTCGGCATCGGACGGCTCTATGTCATGGTCAACCTGCTCACCTCCACGATGCTGCTCATCGGAGTCGGCTTCGTCTACGGTGCCACCGGTACGGTCAACCTCGCGGTCCTCGCCGACCAGGGCAGACCGACCGGGCAGGCGGGAATCGCCCTCGGAGTGGTGCTGCTGTCGCTGCTCATCAAAGCCGGCGGCGCGCCCTTCCACGGTTGGCTCGTCCGCACCTACCCGAACACCTCGGCGGGGATGATGTCCCTCTTCTCCGGCCTGCATTCGAAGGTCGGACTCTACGCCGTCTACCGCATCTACACCACGGTCTACGGTGAACCCGCCCCGTGGGTGAACGTGCTGCTCGTCGTCGCCGTGGCCAGCATCCTCATCGGTGCGCTCTCCGGATTCGGGCAGGCGCGCGTGCGCAACGTCCTCGGGTTCCAGATGACCGCGGGCGTCGGGCACATCCTCCTCGGCGTCACTCTGCTGAGCTCAGCGGCACTGGGGGCCGGTGCCTTCTACATGATCCATCACATGATCACGATGTCCGGGCTGCTGCTCATCATGGGGGCGGTCGAACAGACCTACGGAACGGGGTCCTTCCGGAAGCTCTCCGGCCTGGCGTCCCGTGAGAGGTGGGCCACCGTGCTCATGATCCTCGGCCTGTTCTCCCTCGTCGGTCTGCCTCCGACATCGGGGCTGTGGGGCAAGGTCGGACTCATCACCGCGGCCACGGATTTCGGCGGGGGAATCGGCTGGGTCCTCGTCGCCGCGATCGTCATCGGTGCTCTGATCAGTCTCCTGGCGCTGCAGCGGACCTGGCGCAACACCTTCTGGGGACCGCCGATGCAGACCTATCGGCCCGACTCGGCCGAGACCGGCCGTGCCCCGGCCGAACCGATCCTGCGCAGCGTGCGCATCCCTGCTCGGCTGCTCGCACCCGCCACGGTGATGATCGGCGTCTCCGTCGCCCTGTTCGCCTATCCGGAGCCTCTGCTCGACCTCACGCATCGGGCGGCGACCGGACTGCTCGACCACAGTGACTACATCCAGGCGGTGCTGACACCATGATGCGTCTCGTCCACGGAGTGTCCTACCTCGGCTTCATCGTCTGGGCCATCATCACCGGTTCGGTCACCATCGTCGCCCGGCTCTTCCGTGCCGACTATGCGGAACCGATGATCGTCGAACTGCCGATGCGCTGCGCCACCGACCTCGAAGTCACCCTCTTCGCCTCATCGATCACGATCACTCCGGGCACCCTGGTCGCCGCGATCGCGGCCGGTACCAGCACGACACCTCCCGCGATCTTCGTCCACGCTCTGTTCGAGGATTCCGAAGAGGATGCCCTGGCCGGTCTGGTCGATATGGAATCACGTCTGCTCGCCATGACCCGGGGCCGGGCGCCGCGGGCCGAGCCGGAAGGAGACCTGTCGTGATCGTCGTCGTCGGCATCTGCGCCGTCATCTTGGCCGCCGCCATCATCATCGGCCTGATCCGGGTGCTCACCGCCCGCGATCAGGGTTCACGGGCAGTGGTCTCCGACCTCATCTACTTCTCCGCCATCGCGATCGTCACGATGCTCGGCATCGCCGTGTCGTCCTCGGTCGTCCTCGACGTGGTCTTTCTGGCTTCCATGGTCGGCATCCTCGCGACCATCGCCCTGTCGCGCATCCTCACGAGGGGGCACCGCTGATGAACGAAACTCTGGCTACCTCCCTCGTCGGGATCTTCGGCATCACCGGGTCGCTGCTGCTGCTCGGCTCCGCCCTGGCGATGTTCCGCGTCCGTGACGCTCTGTCCCGGATCAACGTGTTCTCACCGGCTACAGGGCTGGGTATGCCGCTCATCGTCGCCGCCGCCTACGTCTTCGACCTGCATTCCGCAGGCTTCTCCTGGTCATCCCTGCTCATGGCCGTCGTCGCCGTGCTGTGCCTGATCATCGTGTCCTCGGTGGCCAGCAATACGCTTGCCCGGTCGACCGTGCTGTCGGGGCAGCCCGTGTTCCGCAAGACCTCTCCGAACCGGTTGGCCTTCCCACCGGAAGGCGTGATCGACGTCGAATCCGAAGAGGCGTGAAGCCGGTCGTCGTCAGTCTCGACCGGTCGTGCGCATGGTGATGTTGATCCTGCCCCCGCCGAGGTGGTCCAACCGTCCGTGGTCCGGCGCGGTTGCCGCACGGATCGACTGCACCCCATGGAAGGCGAAGCGGGCCGGCCCGCCGAAGACGAACGCATCGCCGGACGCTAAGCGCAGGTCTGTGAACGGGCGGTTGCGGGTCTCCGAGTTGCCGAACCTGAACAGGCAGGTGTCGCCGAGGGACAGAGAAACGACCGGGGCGGGATCGAATTCGTCCTTGTCCTGGTGCATGCCCATCTTCGCGTGCGCATCGTAGTAGTTCACAAGCGCCACATCCGGGTGGTAATCCTCGGGAGCGAACCCCCAGACCCCGGCCGCATCCGGCCCGAATCCCGCGCTGTCGTCGACGACCTCCGTCGCCGCCTGCAGCACCTGACGGCCCAGCCGCTTCATCCAGTCGGGAAACGGCAGCACGAATTCTCTGTTGACATCGTCGGCCCGGCGATCGTAGCGTCCCGGCCGCCAGTGCCAGCCCAGTCCGATCGTCTGCACACTCATCGGGTGACCGGCGATCACCGTGGCATGCGGCGGGACCGGACCGGCCTGCCACTCGGCGTAGCGGGCGATGATCCATGACTGCGCCTCGGGACCGAGGAAACCCGGCAGCCAGACCGCTCCGGGGGCGACGATCTCGGGCCGGCGGTCGAAGGCCTCATCAGCGAAGAGCGATTCCATGCCTACCAGGATGCCAGAGGCAGCTCCAGGGCGCGTGCCTCCGGCAGGGGCGGTTCACAGCTGGCCGACCGGCACCTGCTCATCGGCCAGCCGTTCGGCTGAGACCTCCTTGCCGATGAGAGCCCGCAGCTCATCACCGAAGTCCCAGATGTTGACATTCATCGCCGCCGAGACGCGGCCGTCGCGGAGCCAGAACACGATGAATTCTCCGCCGGCCCGGTCACCGCGGATGACGACTTCGTCATCGGCGCCGCCCCGACCCACGTATTCCATGCCGAGGTCGAACTGGTCGGTGTAGAAATACGGCTGCCAATCATAGGCCTTGGACCCGCCGGTGACCGTCGAGGCTGCGACCTCGGCCTGCCGCACCGCGTTGTCCCAGTGCTCGATCCGCAGTCGCTCTTCGCGGAGCACATTGTGCGCATTCGCGATGTCGCCGATGGCCAGGATGCTGCCGTCAGAGGTGCGCATGTGTTCGTCGACGATCACCCCGTCGTCGACCGTCAACCCCGCCGAGGCGGCCGGACCGGTGGCCGGATCCGCACCGATGCCGACGACAACGAGGTCGGCAGGGACGCTGCCCGCGCTCGTCTCGACGACTTCGACGGAATCGGAACCGGTGAAGGCGGTCGTCTCCGCCTCCTTGATGAACTTCACCCCGTTCTTCCGGTGCAGCTGTTCGAAGTGCTCACCGATCTCATGGCCGAGAACCGAAGACAGCGGGGGAGCGTCGGTGTGGAGGATGACGGTGACGTCGCAGCCCCGGGTCTTCGCCGCGGCCGCGACCTCGAGGCCGATCCACCCTCCGCCGATGACGGCGACTCTCTTGCCCTCGCCGAACTGGGAGCGGATGGCCACGGCATCGCCGGCGTCGCGGAGTGTGTGGATATTGCCGAGCTGGGTCCCCGGAACGTCGAGTGTGCGCGGTGTCGATCCAGTGGCGAGGATCGCCTGCCCGTACTTCAGTTCTTCACCGGAGTCCAGAGTCACCGTCTGTCCGGTGGGGTCGAGTGCGGCGACGGGGGAGCCGAAGAATGTCGACACATCATGTGCTGCGTACCAGTCGTCGCCGCGCAGTGCGGACTCGGCTGGGTCCGAGTTTTCGAGCATGACTTTCTTCGACAGGTCAGGACGGTAGTAGGGAGCGGCGGGATCGGCTCCTACCAGAGCGACGGACCCTGCGTATCCGGAGTCTCGCAGCGACTCGACGACGGTTCCTCCGCCGATGCCTGCGCCGATGACGACGGTTCCGAATTCCTCTGCCATAACACGTCCTTTCATAGAGGGGACCTGCTCACGACTGTACTCGTCTCACCGAGCAGTCTCCAGGGATCCGTGCCCAGGTGAGGCGGTGTTCGAACAAGACAGTCGTCGTTTTGATCTGCGGCGGGCAGGCGGCGTAAGCTGAAGAGCGCAAGGGGCTATAGCTCAGTTGGTAGAGCGCTTCGTTCGCAATGAAGAGGTCAGGGGTTCGAATCCCCTTAGCTCCACTCGTCGTCCCGACACCAGCCGCAGAGGTGGCCCATCAGTGAAGATCCAGACAGCGATCATGGCAGGGCTCCTCGGCACGGCGGGAATCATCCATTTCGCCCGGCCGAAGCCTTTCGACGCCATCGTTCCGCCCCGGCTGGGCAATCCGCGATTCTGGACCTATGCCAGCGGTGTCGCCGAACTCGGATGTGCCGGACTCCTGGCCGTTCCGTCTACGCGGCGCCTCGGCGGTGCCGCGTCCGCAGCGCTCATGATCGGTGTGTTCCCCGCCAACATCTACACCGTGGTCAAACATCGGGACGAGCCGAAAGCCCGCGCGATCGCACTCGCGCGCCTGCCGCTGCAGATCCCGTTGGTCTGGATGTCGAAGGGCATTGCAGCCGGCTCCTGAGCACTCCGTCTCAGCGCATATCGGCGGCGCTGACCGGTGCTCACCCTGGTGAAGGCATTGCGGCAGTGATGCGTCCGTGACATATTCTGGTTATGGAAGACATGGATGTCGCTGGTGCGGCTGTGCACGGTCTGCGGTTCTCGGCGGCCACTGCCGCCTTCCAGATCGAAGGCGCCAGATGCGAAGACGGTCGCGGACGATCGATCTGGGATGACTTCGTCGATAAACCCGGCGCGGTGATCGACGGCAGCAGCGCAGAACCGGGACCCGACAGCTATCACCGCAGTTCAGAGGACGTCGGACTGCTGGCCGGACTCGGCGTCGACCGATACAGATTCTCGATCTCCTGGCCTCGCATCATCCCCGACGGCGGGCCCCACACCGCGGTCAACCGACCCGGACTCGACTACTACGATCAACTCGTCGACGAACTGCTCGATGCCGGGATCACCCCGGAGCCGACCCTCTACCATTGGGATCTTCCCTCGCCCCTCGAAGCCGCAGGCGGGTGGCTCAACCGGGATACGGCCGACCGGTTCGGCGAGTATGTCACCGCCGTCGCCGATCGTCTCGATGATCGGGTCCGACATTGGTACACGATCAACGAACCCGCCTCGACCTCTCTGCAGGGCTATGCCCTCGGCGAACTCGCTCCCGGGCATACGATGCTCTTCGACGCCTTGCCGACGGTCCACCATCAGCTGCTCGCCCACGGACTCGCCGCAGCGATCCTGCGCGAACGCGGTGCAGTGCAGGCCGCGCCGACCATCAACCACAGCCTCATCCTCCCGGAGACTGACGCCGATGCCGACCTCGAGGCAGCCGGGATCCTCGATGTCATCATGAACCGGCTCTTCGCCGAACCGCTGCTGCTGGGCGCGTATCCCGATCTCGGCGCCTTCGGCGTCGACATGCCCATCCGGGACGGGGATATGGATGTGATCTCGGCGCACAACGAGATCTACGGATTCAACTATTACAATCCGATCACCGTCCGCGCCGCCTCCGCAGGTCCGCTGCCCTTCGACATGGTGCCCACGCCCGGGGCCCCGACCACGGGGTTCGGCCCGCAGTGGCCGATCCGGCCCGACACCATGCGCGACTTCCTCATCGATCTGCGCAACCGGTACGGTCAGGCGCTGCCGCCGATCGTCATCGCCGAGAACGGTGCCTCCTTCCCAGAACCGGACTCCGCTGCCGGGCAGATCGAGGATCGAGAGCGCATCGCCTATCTGCGTGACCACCTCGGCGCCGTCGCCGAGGCACGAGCCGCGGGAGTCCGGATCGACCAATACACCGTCTGGTCGCTGCTCGACAATTTCGAATGGGCCGACGGGTGGACCCAGCGCTTCGGCCTCGTCCATGTCGACATGCACACCGCCCGACGCAGTCCGAAAGCCTCCTACGACTGGTATCGCGAACTCATCGCTGCCGCTCGATCATGAGCTTCGGGATCGAGTCGAGTCCCGCCTCCGGTGATGGGACCGCGAAACGGGTCGGACCCGGGTGGATGGCATGGTTCACGCTGGCGTGGCTGGCGATCTGGACTGTGCAGCTCACCCCGGTCCAACTGCTCCTGCCGATGCAGCTCGATACTCAGAGTGGTCACTGGATCGACGGCGTCGTCTGGTCCGGACTCGTCCTCTCCGCCGGCGGGCTGGCCGGAATCGTCATCGCCCCGATCGCCGGTCGGTTCTCCGACCGCACGCGTTCTCGTCTCGGTCGCCGGCGACCGTGGGCGATCGGCGGTTCGCTGTGTGCCGCTCTCGGCCTCGTCCTCACCGGCGTCGCCGAGGGCCCGGTCAACGTCGGCGGCGCCTGGGTGATCACCTCTGTGGGCATTTCGACTGCGTCTGCGGCGCTGACGGCACTCATCGCCGATCAGCTCGACGCTCAACGGGGTGCAGCCTCGGCGGCGGCCAGCTCGGCCCAGGCCATCGGCATAGTCGTCGGCGTCGGCGCTGTCGTCCTGCTCGGCCTCGGTCTCGGCACAGCCTATGTCGTGCTCGCCGGCCTCATCGCCGTGATCGGGGTGGGCACGGCACTGCTGCTGCCCGATCCGCCGCCGCTGCACCCGGCAGTGCAGGCGCTGCATGAGCGGACATCGCTGACGCGGGCGCGGGTGTCCTCGCTCCTCGACCCGAACTTCACGAGACTGCTCGTCAGCCGCTTCATCGTCAATGTGGGCAATGCCTGCGGCACATCGCTGCTGCTGTTCTTCCTGCTCTACGGCATCGGGGTGCCGTCGGCGACGGCCGAGGACAAGCTGCTGGTGCTCATCGTCATCTACACGGTCTTCGTCGTCATCGCCTCGATCATCGTCGGGATGATCTCCGACCGCAGCGGGAACCGACGGCTGTGGACGGTGACGACCGCCCTGATCCAGGCTTCATCGGGCGTCATCATCCTCATCAGTCCGAGCTACCCGGTGACCGCGGTCGCGGCCGCCTTCATGGGGACCGGCTACGGCGCGTACATGGCCGTGAGCCTCGCATTCGCCACCGATCTGCTGCTCGATCCCGAGGACCACGCCCGCGATCTCAGCCTCGTCAACAGCGCAGCGAACCTCGGACAGCTGGTCGGACCCCTGCTGGGGGCAGGACTCGTGGCCCTCGTCGGGGGCTTCTGGCTGCTGTTCGCCTCAGCAGCTGTCGTCTCAGTCGTCGGCGCCCTGCTCACGCTCACCGTCCGCCCGAAGCAGTCGGTGCTCCGCGACCCCGCACCCGAATGAGGTCGGAGACCGGTTCAGGACTGCCCGAGCAGCTTTCCGCTCTTCGACACCTCGGGGTCCGTGCACGATGACCTGTCGAAGCAGCAGGGTCGACGCAGGCCCGACTCGAGCTTCGAGAGAGTGACTTCGACGCGGCGGGCCCGAGTGGCTGCGTTCTTCGTGGACTTCACCCAGCGCACCCACTCCCAACGGGCCATCGGGGTGAGTTCCTGCCAGACCTCGGCCAGCGCAGGAGCATCGGCGAGCGCCGATTGCATATCAGCGGGGACGACGACCTCGGGCCACCGGCTCTGCGGAGTCAGTGCCGCGGCGACCTCGTCACCGGGGGAGAGGCCGAGCCGGTTCCACAGTTCCTCGTCGAGGCCGATCCAATGACCGCGCAGGCCATCGGGCTCGACGACGGTGGAGAACTCGACTGCGTTGAGCGATCCCTGCACCGCGACCTGACCGCGTGAGGGAAGCTGCCCGCTGGCATCGGCGGGCAGACGCAGGATCGGGCGCTCGTTGAGCAGCTCGGCGACGGCTGTGAATGCGATCTCGGTGGTGGCTGTCGTGGTGGACATGGTCTCTCCTCTGCGGGCCTGGCCCCGTGAGTGCGGGACCGGTGTGAGCACCAGGATAACTCCGTCGAGACGCCGCGACTTCTCGAATCCTGATGACTGTGCACCTGATGTCTGCGGTCCACGGGGTCTCAGCCGATGTGGCGCCCTGACCAGTCCGGTTGGGACCGCTTCACCTCGTCGATGCGATCGAGGATCGTGTCCGGGAAGGCCACAGCACCTCCTGCCTGTTGGTCGACGTGAAGGGCGACGATCTCCTCGGTGGCCACCAGGCGCTGGTCCACGTGCATCTCGTACGCCAGGTGCAGCTTCTTCTCACCGGCACTGACCAGCTGGGGTGTCACGGTCAGCTGGGCGCCGAGAGCCACCTCGTCGAGGTATCGGATATGGGATTCGACGGTGTACAGCGAGGCGTTCGCCGTGTTTCGGTAGCCCGCGTCGAGCCCGAGCTCATCCATCACCTGATCGGTGGCGAAGCCGAAGACGAGGACATAGAACGCCTCAGACATATGCCCGTTGTAGTCGATCCACTCCGGTGCCACTTCCGTGGTGTAGCGCGCGAGGCAGGGGGAGGGCTCGGCGCTTCGAGCGCTCGATTCGGTTGCCGAACCGTTCGCCTCTGCCGTATCTGCTGCGGTGGCCGACCCGGTCCCTGAGGTGGGGTCAGTGCCGACGGTCTCGGATCCGGCTGTCGACAGTTGGGCGGTGAGCCGGCGCAGAGCGATGATCCCGGCATCGCGGTGTGCGACGAGATCGGCGATGGTGCGCGGGCCGGCCTCGACTTCGCACCCGGCCACGACATCGTCGCGCAGAGTCTGGCTGAGCTCCGGGGCGGTCAGCCGCGTCCACGGCGACTTCAGCGAGGGCCCGAAGTGATCGAGCATATGCGCCATTCCGCCCTCACCTCCGGCCAGATGGAAGGTGAGCATCGGCCCCTGGAAGGGCCAGCGCAGTCCCGGTCCGTCGGTGATCGAGCGGTCGATCTGCTCGACCGTGGCCTCTCCCTGCTCGACCATGTGCAGTGCCTCGCGCCACTGGGCCTCCTGGAGGCGGTTGGCGATGAAGCCCGGCACCTCGCGGTCCATCCGGATGACGGACTTGCCGATGCGAGTGTAGAAGTCGCCGGCCCAGTCGACGGCCGCCGGCGAACTCTGCTCGCCGCCGACGACCTCGACGAGTGGGATGAGGTAGGGCGGGTTGAACGGATGTCCGACGACGAGACGTTCGGGGTGGGTCGCCTCGGTGGCCATTTCGGTCATGCTGTATCCCGAGGTCGACGATCCGATGACGATCTCCGGGGCACACACGGCATCGATTCGGGACAGCAGACCCCGTTTGAGGGACAGGTCCTCCGGCGCAGACTCCTGGACGAATCCGGTGCCCGCGACCGCCTCGGCGAGGTCGGTGTGAACCGACCATGCATCACGGTCGGCGTCGGGGGCCATATCGAGTTCGGCCAGCGCCGGCCAGGCGGCGTCGAGGAGGCGGGTGAACTTCTGTGCGGCCTCGGGGGCGGGGTCCCAGATCTTCACCCGGAATCCCTGGGCAAGGAAGTAGGCGGCCCAACCGCCGCCGATGGTTCCGGCCCCGACGCAGGTGACGGTGTCGATCGACGCGAAGTCGGGGAAGGCAGGTGCGGTGGAATCGTTCACAGATCGCCTCCGGTGATGGTCGGGGTCTGGACGCGCAGGTCGAGGATCTCGCGGGCTTCGTCCGGCGTGGCCACGGCTGCGCCGAGGCTGCTGATGATCTCGACGGCGCGGGAAGTGAGGTCGGCGTTCGTGGCTTTGACGCCCTTGGACAGGTAGAGGTTGTCTTCGAGCCCGACGCGGGCGTGACCGCCGGCGAGCACGGACTGGGCGACCCACGGCAGCTGGTTCGCGCCGATGGCGAAGGACGTGAACTGGGCGCCCTTGGGCAGCATATTCACCATCGCAGCGAGCAGGCCGGGGTCCGCGGGGGCGCCGTAGGGGATGCCCATGCACAGCTGGTAGAGCGGCGGGGCGTCGATGAGGCCCTCTTCGACGAGCACATTGGCGAACCACAGGTTGCCGGTGTCGAAGATCTCAAGCTCGGGACGCACGCCGAGGGTCTGGATCCGCTTCGACCCCTCACGGAGCATGTCCGGAGTGGAGACATAGATGTTCGAACCCTCGCCGAAGTTGAGAGTTCCGCAGTCGATCGTGCAGATCTCGGGCAGCAGCTCCTCGACGTGGGGGAGACGGTCGAGGGCGTTGATGAGGTCCGTGCCCGGCATCGTGGTCAGCGGGTCCTGCGGGTCGACGACGAGGTCGCCGCCCATCCCCGCAGTGAGGTTGATGACCGGGTCGACGTCGGAGGCGCGGATGCGGCGGACGACCTCACGGTAGTACGCGACCTCACGGGAACTCTGCTTCGTCTCGAGGTCGCGGACGTGGATGTGGACGATCGAGGCGCCGGCTCGGGCGGCAGCGATCGCGTCGTTCGCGATCTCTTCGGGGTTGACGGGAACGTGTTCGCTCTTGCCCGTGGTGTCTCCGGCTCCGGTGACGGCACAGGTGAGGATGACCTTGCGATTCATGATGACTCCTTCTTCGAATCGGTGCTTCTGTCGTGATCGGTGGTGTCGTTGGTGTGCATGATGGAACGGTCGAGGTAAGACCGCAGGCGCAGGGTGAAGGTCTCGGCATCCATCACCCCGGTGAGGACTTTGATGCCGAGCCCGTCGAGCAGCGAAGTGAGCTCATCGGCCATGGCACGGGCATCGCCGGGTCGGAAGCACCCGGTGCGCTGACCGTCTTCGAGCGTGGTCTGCACGGTTCGCGACCAGCGTTCGTAGCTGAGGGGATAGTCCTCCAGTGCTGCGTCTTCGAGAGCCAGACGCGCCCAGGTCTGCAGCCAGATCGACCACTCTCCGCGTTCGGTGCGGCCCAGCGGCGATTGCAGCGCAAGGAGACGTTCGAGCCGCAGAGAGGGATCGTCGATGTCGGCGAGCCAGGCGATCTGCCGGTCGAAGGCGAGCTTGACCGAATAGTCGAGAGCGGCGTCGAAGAGCTCTGCCTTGTTCGCGAAGTAGTAGTGGATGCTCGGAGTCGAGACCCCGGTCGCCTCGGCGATGTCGGCGATGCGCACGGCATCGAAGCCATGACGGCCGAACAGAGTCCACGCCGCCTCGGCGATCGTGCGCCTCGGGGTCGCTTCTTCGGGTGCGGCGGCTGCGTCGGTCGACGAGTTCGGCGGCAGGGCCGAGACCTGGGATTCGTCGCCGAGGATCCACCGCACGGTCACGCCCGTGGCGGTGGCCAGGCCGAGGAGCTCCTCGGCGGTGAATCGGCGGCGCCCCGCCAGGGCTTTGGACAGTTTCGTCTCGTCGATGCCGATCGCCTCGGCGACGCGTCGTTGAGACAGGCCGCTCCAGCCGATGGCTTCCCTCGCCCGAGCCGCTGTCACTTCGGGAGGCTGATCACCACTCATGGGGCGAACCTACCGCAGATCCGACAGTGATCGCAAGTAAAAATGACTGAAAATCAAAACTTGCGATCAACCCGTGGTTTTGCCCAAAATCCCGCGCATGACGTTAGTCTCATAGACGGTGGGAGACCCCCACCATCATCGAGCCCGACGAGGAGCCACCCATGACCGACAGTCTTCATTCCCGCATGCACGTCGTCTCCGACGAGACCCGCAACCTCGTGAATCTCGTTCTCGAATACTCCCGCCGTCGCACCTTGGCCGAGGACACTCCGCTCGACCACCCGACCTCGGAGGCCGAGCTGCGTCGTCTGGCCGGTCCCACCGTCACCGAGGAGGGGCTCGGGTCGGCGCGGGCGCTGGCGATCTTCGAGCACATCTTCGCTCCCGCCTGCATCTCGACCGACCATCCGAAGTACCTGTCCTTCATCCCCAGCGCCCCGACGAAAGCGGCCGTCGCGTTCGACCTCGTCGTCTCCGCCAGCGCCCTCTACGGCGGATCGTGGCTCGAAGGTGCCGGTGTCGTCCATGCGGAGAACGAAGTGCTGCGCTGGCTGGCTGGGGAGTTCGGTCTGCCCGAGACCGCCGGGGGAGTGTTCGTCCAAGGAGGGACCATCGGCAACCTCTCGGCCCTCGTCGCCGCACGCAATGCCCAGAAGGAGAAGCTGGGTGACAAGCGCCCCGGACGCTGGGTCATCGTGTGCAGTGCCGAAGCCCACTCGTCGATCGCCTCGGCGGCCGAGGTCATGGACGTCGATGTCGCCCCCGTGCTCACAGATGAGGACGGGATCCTCCGGCCGGCAGGAGTGAAGGAGGCGCTGCAGGAGCACGGTGATGCCGTGATCGCGGTGGTGGCCACCTCGGGGACGACGAATTTCGGCACCATCGATGACATCGCCGGCATCGCGGCGCTCAAGGAGGAGTTCGACTTCTGGCTGCACATCGACGGCGCCTACGGACTGGCCGCGATGCTCTCACCGCAGGCACGGCACAAGTTCGCCGGCGTCGAGGAGGCCGATTCGCTCATCGTCGATCCCCACAAATGGCTCTTCGCTCCCTTCGATGCCTGCGCGCTGATCTACCGGGACCCGAACTCCGGCAGGCGAGCGCACACGCAGAAGGCGGAGTACCTCGACACGCTCACCGACGCCCAGGAGTGGAGCCCGTCGGATTTCGCCATCCAACTGACCAGACGACCTCGCGGACTGCCGCTGTGGTATTCCGTGGCCAGCTACGGGGTCGAGGCCTACAGGGAGGCGATCGGGCACTCGATCGATCTGGCGCGGCAGATCGCTACGGAGATCCGACGGCGGGAGAACCTGCGTCTGGTGCGCGAACCCGAACTCTCCGTCGTCGTCTTCGAATGCGATGGGTGGCAGCGTGGGGACTACGATGCGTGGTCGGATCGACTGCTCGAGGACCAGCGGGCGTTCGTCGTGCCCAGCTCCCATGCGGGGCGTCCGAACGCCCGGTTCGCGATCGTCAACCCGCTCACCACATTCGAGGACCTCGTCGACATCCTCGACACCATGGAGTGAACCGAGGCGGGCGGCTCTCGTCCCCTCCGGCGCAGGCCGGGATCAGCGCCTCTTCTGGGCTTCAGCGCCTCTGTCGGGGGCGGAGTTCGACGGTGAAGGTCGGCAGCAGCGCCTGGGTGATCGGGCCGATCCCCACCGCGTAGAGAACGGTGCCGATGCCGACGACTCCGCCCAGCGGCCAGCCGATCGCGACGACAGTGACTTCGATGAGGGTGCGCACGAGCCGGATCGACCGGCCGGTGACTCGGGCGAGTCCGGTCATCAGTCCATCACGCGGACCGGGGCCGAACTGGGAGCCGATGTACATCGCCGAGGCGAGTCCGTTGAGGGCGACACCCGCGAGCATGAGCGGAATCTGCCACCCGAGGTGATCGGGTTCGGGCAGGAACAGTCGGGTCAGGTCGAGCGCGGGCCCGATGAGCAGCGCATTGAGGACCGTGCCGATGCCCGGCTGCTGTCGCAGCGGGATCCAGATGAGGAGCACGACGAAGGAGAGCAGGGTGACGACGGTGCCGAAGGTCACCGGCATATGCCGGAGGATGCCGGCGTTGAGAACGTCCCACGGCATCATGCCCAGACCCGCATTGACCATCATCGCCATGGAGGCCCCGAACAGGTAGAGGCCGATGAGCAGCTGCGGGATGCGTCGCCACAGCCGGCCCCCGCGCAGCTGTTCGATGGGGCCGACATTGGCCAGCTGGCGTTTCGGCGTGGGTGTCGATGTCATTCGGCGGCTTTCTCATTCCTCAAGAGTCTCCCTCGTGACCCATTGTGGCCGAGATCCTCCGTGCGTGCACCGTCTGTCCACCGGAATCGTGGACGCAGGAGTATCAGCATGCGCCGTTCGCCGGTGGCTTCTGCGCCGCCTGCCTATCATGAGGACATGGGAGACAACAGCGGACTCAGTCATGACGAACAGTATTCGACGGCCGTGAGCGTCGAGGACTTCCGGACCAATATCGCCGAGGTCGAGCAGCGGATCGCTGCGGCAGCGAAGCGGGCGGGCCGGGATCGATCCGAGATCGAACTGCTGCCGGTGAGCAAGACCGTACCGCAGGAGCGCATCCGGGCCGCTGCAGCGGCCGGCTGCCACAAGCTCGGTGAGAACAAGGTTCAGGAAGCCCACCGGAAGTCCGAGGAGATGGCCGATCTCGACATCGACTGGGCGGTCATCGGGCACCTGCAGTCGAACAAAGCGAAGTTCGTCGCCCAGTTCGCCGCCGAATTCCAGGCCCTTGACCGCATCAAGGTCGCTCGTGCCCTCGATCGTCGGCTGCAGAGCGAGGGCCGCAGCCTCGACGTCTACGTCCAGGTCAACACCTCTGCAGAGGATTCGAAGTTCGGGATGCCCCCGGAGGAACTGAGCGGGTTCCTCAGGCAGCTGCGCGAATTCGACACTCTCAAGGTGCAGGGACTGATGACCTTGGCGATATTCTCCTCAGACGTCGAACGCGTCCGCCCCTGTTTCCAGATGCTGCGCGAGCTGCGTGACCGCGCGCGGGACACCGATCCCGAGCTCATCGGGCCGGGGCATCTGTCGATGGGGATGTCCGGGGACTTCGAAGTCGCCATCGAAGAGGGCGCGAACTGTGTGCGAGTCGGCCAGGCGATCTTCGGCAGGCGTTCCGTTCCCGATTCCCACTACTGGCCGGAGAACGGCTGAGAGCCGAGATCGGTTTGTCGACATCGGCCCAGGCCGTCTGGTGGGTGGGCGGACTCGCCCTCGGTGTTCTGCTCGGGGCGGGACTTCCCGCTCTCGGGCACGCCGCCGGTTGGGCGGTGACGCCGTGTCTCATCGTGCTTCTCTTCCTCACCTTCCTCGAACTTCCGTTCGAAAGGGCGGCGAAAGCCTTCGAGGATGTCCGGTTCCTGGCAACCGTGGCGGTCCTCAACTTCCTCGTCGTCCCGGTCCTCGTGGCCGGGCTAGTCGCTGTCTTCGACATCGACGAGCCCATGCTGCTGGCCACGCTCGTCGTCCTGCTGTGTCCGTGCATCGACTACGTCATCGTCTTCACTCGCGCCGCCGGCGGTGCGTACGAGCACCTCCTCGTGCTCACCCCGGTGCTCACGGTCGCTCAGCTTCTCCTTCTGCCCGTGAGCCTGTGGGCCATCACCGGCGGTGATCTGAGCGCCGACCTGCCGGTGCGCGCACTGGTCTCGGCGCTGTTTCTGTTCATCCTCGTCCCTCTCACCGCAGCGATCATCGTCCGTTCGATCTCGCGACGCGCACTGCGCGTGAAACGGCTCGTGAAGGCCTCCTCGTCGCTGATGACCCCGGTGATGACTCTGACGCTGCTGGTCATCACCGCCTCATCGACGCCGCTGATCGTCAGCGCGATCGCTCAGCTGACCACCGTCGCCATCGTCTTCGCGGTCTTCGCACTCGTCATCGGTGCCCTCGCGTGGGCGGTGACTCGCGCGTTGGGCTTCGGGGCCCGACAGGCGCGTTCGGTCGTGCTGTCGGCCGTGACGAGAAATTCTCTCGTCATGCTCCCGATCGTGCGAGCGGCCACCGGCGACGGCATCGGACCGGCGACTGTGGTCACGCAGACGCTCATCGAACTGCTGATCCTCCTCCTGCTCGTCCGCGTTCTCCCGAGGCTCATCCCCGACACTGCCATGTCTGAAATCCGCTAGTATTTGTCACCTGCGGCGACCAGAATGGGAGCATGCTCACCACCGATCAGTGCTATCAGGCGGTCACCTCCCGTGACAGACGCTTCGACGGCATGTTCTTCACTGCGGTGCACACCACCGGGATCTTCTGCCGACCGTCGTGCCCGGCCAGAACCCCGAGACGGGAGAATGTCGACTTCTTCATCAGCGCCGCGGCCGCCGCCGAAGCGGGCTTTCGCGCCTGCAAACGGTGTCGACCCGATGCCAGCCCGAATTCCCCCGAATGGGACACCCGCGGTGATGTCGTCGCCCGGGCCGTGCGCCTCATCCGCGAAGGCATCATCGACTGCGGGGGAGTCGAGGCCCTGGCCGCGGAACTCGGCTACAGTTCCCGACAGCTGTCTCGCCTCATGCACGAGGAGCTCGGTGCCGGACCGCTGGCGCTGGCCCGGACCGAACGGGTGCGCACGGCCAGGACCCTCATCGAAGCCACGGCGCTGCCGATGAGCGATATCGCGTTCGCCGCGGGATTCGCCAGCATCCGTCAGTTCAACGACTCCTTCCGAGACATGTATTCGATCAGCCCGCGAGAGCTGCGCACCACAGGATCTGACCGTGCCGTCGCCGACCAGCTGGTCCTCAGGCTCGCCTATCGTCCGCCCTTCGACTTCGAGTACCTCCTGGCCTACCACTCCGTGCGTGCCGTGCCGGGAATCGAGACCGTTGCCGACGGCGCCTACTCCCGATCCATGCGCCTGGCACACGGCCCGGCGGTCATCACGCTGAGCCAAGCAGCCGGAGACTTCGTGGACTGTCGACTGCGACTGGCGGACACCCGTGATCTCGGCAGTGCCGTGGCCAGGGCCAGGCGGATCCTCGATCTCGATGCGGATCCCGTGGCGGTCGCCCAGACTCTGCGCGCGGCAGGACTCGGAACTCTCATCGACCGGCACCCGGGGATGCGTTCGCCCGGACACTGCGATTCCGTCGAACTGGCCGTGCGCACGGTCCTCGGCCAGCAGATCTCTTTGGCCGCGGCACGCACTCATCTTCAGCGGCTCGTCGCAGGGGCGGGGGAGCCCCTTCCCGAGGAGCTGCGGACCGACTGTGTCGATCGACTCTTCCCCACTGCCGAGGCGATTGCCGCGGTCCCCGCCGACGACTGGGCGCTGCCGGCCTCGCGCATCCGCACGATCCACGCCCTCGCGACAGCCCTGGCCGAGGGGCGCCTCGACCTCGGCGCCGGCAGCGATCGTGAGGCGGCGAGCCGGGATCTGCTCGCCCTGCCGGGGATCGGACCGTGGAGCAATGGGTACATCCGGATGCGCGCACTCGGAGATCCCGATGTCTTCCTCGGCTCCGACCTCGGAGTGAAGAAGTCCGTGGCCGAGCTCGCCGAATCGGCTCCGGCAGGCGATTGGGCAGACGTCGTCGCGGCCTGCAGCCCATGGCGCTCCTATCTCACTCATCTCCTGTGGGCAGAACACGCCCAGGCGGAACACTGACATGGCAGACGACCGGACTGAAATGACAGCCGACGAGACCGACTCGACTCGCCCGCCATCCTTGAAGAAGGGACGAGAAATCATGACTTCTCAACACACGATTCGCCAGCAGACCACGACCAGGTCGACGACGACCACCGAGCCGGACCAGACGGCCTCGATCGGCGGTCCACTCGAGCTGCCGATCGCCTCGGCGCCGGTGTATTCGACGGTGCTCGACACGGAGCTCGGACCGATGCTGGCCACCTCGGACGGCATCCACCTCACGGGCGTCTACCTCGATGTCTCCGAAGCGACCATCCAGCGCCTGCACAAGGCCTTCGGGGCCGAGCCGACTCCGAACGATGAACTCGAGATCTTCACCCGCACGGGCACCCAGCTGGGGGAGTACTTCGCCGGCGAGCGGACACAGTTCGACCTGATGCTGGCCGCTCGAGGCACCGAATTCCAACGCTCGGTGTGGCAGGCACTGACCGAGATCCCCTACGGCCGGACCGTCGGGTACGGGCAGCTGGCAGCGATGCTGGGCAGACCGAGCGCGGCCCGGGCGGTCGGTGCGGCGAACGGGAAGAACCCCATCAGCATCATCGTGCCGTGTCACCGGGTGATCGGTGCCGACGGTTCACTCACCGGCTACGCCTGGGGCGAGGTGAAGAAGCGACACCTGCTCACCCTAGAAACCCCCACCTAATTGCTACTGTGAGTATTGATAGTGGCTGGTCTGGGACTGGCTGGCAGAGTAGGGACTGACCGTTCCATCGATCATCATGACTCTAATTGCTACTGACTCCAACGATGTCCTCGTCGGGATCTGTCTGGTG